>NZ_JBYTEK010000011.1:0-132061 GCF_058783335.1 Stenotrophomonas sp. FW305-C-20-S1
CCCCCCCCCCCCCCCCCCCCCCCCCCCCCCCCCCCCCCCCCCCCCCCCCCCCCCCCCCCCCCCCCCCCACTACCGGAATGTTCGGATGCCAATGCCGCCACAGGGTTGAAACCCCAGCGGCCCATCCCAAGCTACAATGGGTGTTGCCATCGACAGGGCGCCAGGCGCCCTGATTCGTTTGCGGCGGACGGATCCTTCCCGGAGCCGTGCGGCATTTCCATCCAACCCGGTTCCCTCAATGATCAACAGCCTGCTTACCCGCGTATTTGGCAGTCGTAATGAACGACAGCTGCGCCAGCTCAACCGCATCGTCGCCAAGATCAATGCGCTGGAGCCGGAGATCGAGAAGCTTTCCGACGAGCAGCTGCAGGCCAAGACGCCGGAATTCAAGCAGCGCATCGCCGGTGGTGAAGCCCTGGACAAGGTGTTGCCGGAAGCGTTCGCGGTCTGCCGCGAGGCCGGTCGCCGCGTGCTGGGCATGCGCCACTACGACGTGCAGCTGATCGGCGGCATGGTGCTTCACCTGGGCAAGATCGCAGAAATGCGCACCGGTGAAGGCAAGACCCTGGTGGCGACCCTGCCGGTGTACCTCAATGCGCTGGAGGGCAAGGGCGTGCACGTGGTCACCGTGAACGACTACCTGGCCCGCCGCGATGCCGCGCAGATGGGCAAGCTGTACAACTGGCTGGGCCTGAGCGTGGGCGTGGTCTACCCGGGCATGCCGCACAGCGACAAGCGCGAAGCCTATGGTTCGGACATCACCTACGGCACCAACAACGAATTCGGTTTCGACTACCTGCGCGACAACATGGCGCTGTCCAAGGCTGACCGCTACCAGCGCGGCCTGCACTACGCCATCGTCGACGAAGTCGACTCCATCCTGATCGACGAAGCGCGTACCCCGCTGATCATCTCCGGCCCGGCCGACGATTCCCCGGAGCTGTACATCCGCGTCAACCGCATCGTGCCGAACCTGGTCAAGCAGGAAGCGGAAGACGGCGAAGGCGACTTCTGGGTCGATGAGAAGGGCAAGCAGGTGCACCTGTCCGAAGCGGGCATGGAGCACGCCGAACAGCTGCTGGTGGAAGCGGGCATCCTCGATGCCGAGACCGAAGGCCTGTACGCGGCGCAGAACCTGACCGTGGTCCACCACCTCAACGCCGCCCTGCGCGCGCACGCCATCTACCAGCGCGATGTGGACTACATCGTGCGCGATGGCGAAGTGGTCATCGTCGACGAATTCACCGGCCGTACCCTGGCCGGCCGTCGCTGGTCCGATGGCCTGCACCAGGCGGTGGAAGCGAAGGAAGGCGTGCCGGTCCAGCGCGAGAACCAGACGCTGGCCAGCATCACCTTCCAGAACCTGTTCCGCATGTACAAGAAGCTGTCCGGCATGACCGGTACGGCCGATACCGAAGCGTTCGAATTCCAGAGCATCTATGGCCTGGAAGTGGTGGTGATCCCGACCAACCGCCCGACCATCCGCAAGGACAGCCCGGACCAGGTGTTCCTCAACCGCAAGGGCAAGTTCAATGCGGTGCTGGCCGACATCGAAGAGTGCGCCAAGCGCGGCCAGCCGGTGCTGGTGGGTACCACCTCGATCGAAACCTCGGAAATGCTGTCCGAGCACCTGCGCAAGGCGGGTGTGAAGCACGAAGTGCTCAACGCCAAGCAGCACGACCGCGAAGCGACCATCGTCGCCAACGCCGGTCGTCCGGCCGCCGTGACCATCGCCACCAACATGGCCGGTCGTGGTACCGACATCGTGCTGGGCGGTTCGCTGGAAGCGGAAATCCACGAGCTGGGCGAAGGCGCGACCGACGAGCAGAAGGCCGCGATCAAGGCCGAGTGGCAGAAGCGCCATGACGCGGTCAAGGCGGCCGGCGGCCTGCACATCGTCGGCACCGAACGCCACGAATCGCGTCGTATCGACAACCAGCTGCGTGGCCGTTCGGGCCGCCAGGGTGACCCGGGCTCGTCCCGTTTCTACCTGTCGCTGGAAGACAACCTGATGCGCATCTTCGCCTCCGACTGGGTGCAGAAGGCCATGCGCATGATGGGCATGAAGGAAGACGACGTCATCGAAGACCGCCTGGTCAGCCGCCAGATTGAAAAGGCGCAGCGCAAGGTCGAGGCCCACAACTTCGACATCCGCAAGAACCTGCTGGATTTCGACGACGTCAACAACGACCAGCGCAAGGTGATCTACGCCCAGCGCGACGAACTGCTGGACGCCGAGTCGGTGAAGGACAACGTCGATGGCATCCGCGACGACGTGATCTTCGACATCGTTGCCCGCTTCGTGCCGCCGAACTCGGTGGACGAGCAGTGGGACCTGCGTGGCCTGGAAGCCACCCTGCAGTCGGACTTCGGTGTGGACATGTCGCTGACCGATCTGGTCAAGTCGCACGAGGAACTGGACGCCGAAGGCATCACCGCCAAGGTGCAGGAGCGCATCAACCAGCACTTCGCCGAGAAGGAAGCGGGCGTGGGCGAAGAGACCATGCGCGCGCTGGAGAAGCACGTGATGCTGACCGTGCTCGACCAGAGCTGGAAGGAGCACCTGGCACGCATGGATTACCTGCGCCAGGGCATCTACCTGCGCGGTTATGCGCAGAAGCAGCCGAAGCAGGAATACAAGAAGGAAGCCTTCGAGCTGTTCTCGGACATGCTGGAAAACGTCAAGCGCGAAGTGGTGACCCTGCTGGCCCGCGTGCGCATCCGCAGCGACGAGGAAGTGCAGGCACTGGAAGCGGCCGAGCGCCAGCAGGTGGAAGCCCGCCTGAGCCAGTCGCAGTTCCAGCACCAGGACGCTGGCGGCTACGGCGCCGACGAAGAGGCGGCGCAGGTGGAGGCCGCCCAGCAGGGCGTGGCGCAGCTGCAGCGTGACGAGCCCAAGATCGGTCGCAACGATCCGTGCCCGTGCGGCAGCGGCAAGAAGTACAAGCACTGCCACGGCCAGCTGAGCTGACCCCCGGAGAGCCCCGCGAAAGCGGGGCTTTCCTGTTCTGGGCCTTGAAGCGTCCGGCGATTGCACCGGTGCCCCGCTTTTCGGCATGCTTCGGCCATGCCTTCCCCGAAACGATCGATCCACGTCGTAGCCGCCGTCATCACCGACGCCCGCGGCCGCATCCTGCTCAACCGCCGTACCGAAAGCCGCGACATGGCCGGCCTCTGGGAATTCCCGGGCGGCAAGCGCGAGCCCGGTGAAACCTCCGAACAGGCGCTGGTGCGCGAGCTGCACGAGGAGCTGGGCATCGAGGCCGAGGTGGGCGAGTGGATCATGGACGTGCCGCAGCGCTACCCGGACAAGGACCTGACCCTGGAAGTGCGCCACGTGCGCAGCTGGAAGGGCGCGCCGCGTGGACGCGAGGGCCAGGCCATCACCTGGGTGACGCCGGACAAGCTGGCCCGTTATTCAATGCCGCCGGCCGACCTGCCGGTGGTGGCCGCACTGCGCCAGCCGGACTGCTACCTGATCACCCCTGCACCGGACATCGATGAGGGCGGCCTGCAGCGTTGGCACGGCCAGCTGCAGCAGGCGGTGGCTTCGGGGCAGCAACGCATCCAGCTGCGCCTGCCCGCCGAGCATCCGCAGCGTCAGGGCGTGATCGAGCAGGCCGTGCGCGCGCATCGGCGCGGTGTGCAGTGGCTGCTCAACCGCGATATCGAACTGGCGCGCACACTCGGCGTTGGCGTGCACCTGGGCAGCGAGCAGCTGCAGTCGCTGCAGGAACGGCCGCTGCCGTCCGGGCAGCTGGTGGCCGCCTCCTGCCACGGGCTTGAGCAGCTGCTGGCCGCACAGCGGCTGGGCTGCGACTTCGCCGTGCTGGGGCCGGTGCAGGCCACTGCGAGCCATCCCGATGCAATGCCGCTGGGGTGGGAGGCCTTCGCCGCGCTGCGCGCCCAGGTCTCGCTGCCGATCTATGCGCTCGGCGGCATGACACCGCAGCATGTGGCCGAGGCACGCCGGCATGGCGGGCAGGGTATCGCCGCCATCCGCGGACTGTGGCCGGTGTAGCGCGATACACAGGGTCGGATCCCCGCGACGCGGGGCTCTGACCTCCTCGCTTGAATCCGGGGTCGGAGCCCTTTCCGCTGGAAGGGGATCCGACCCCTCACCGCAAGCAGTAGATCCACGCCATGCGTGGATGGCGGTTCAGCAGCACCCGCTCACAACGTAATCCAGAAACACCCATACTGCCGCCGCAGCCCAAGCACGGTCGCCGCGCGCGTGGCGCTGCCCGGCAGGGTCTGCTCCAACCGCAACCCGATCGGATGTCGCCGTGCAGCCGGCATCGGCACCGTTTCCGAATCCTGCGAGGCGATGCCCTGGCCCTCATCCAGATCCTGCCGCGGATACACCGGCACCACGTCCACCAGCGGCCGTCGCACCACCGATTCCAGCTGGCCAAGAATCCGCTGTGCGCCGGCATCGGACACCGCGCCCCACAGGTACAGCGAAGAAAGCCGGTTCACATCACCGATGCTGACCGCCGTGTGCAAAGCCTGCACCAGTTCGCTCAGCCGGCGCGGACAGCTGCTGCCGAGGCTGTCGCGTTGCAGGGTATTGCCGGAAGGCGCCGGCGGTGGCCGCCGGGACTGCGCGCCCAAGCTGTCGCAGGGGCGGTCGGTATAGACACTTTGCCCCTGCGGATCGGTGCAGCGGTTCAAGCGCGTGGTCTGCGCCTGCACACCGGCGCAGACACCGGGCAGCAGCAGGACCAGCAACAGGGACAGGACGAGCTTCATCGACGCAGCGTAGCGCCGATTGCGATAACGCAGCGTACTTTTCAGCCTTGCAGCAGCTTCAGTACCGAGACCGTCGGCTTGGCCAGGTTCAAGGTGTAGAAGTGCAGGCCCGGAGCGCCGCCTTCGACCAGGCGCTGGCACAGCTTGGCCACCACTTCGGCGCCGAAGGCGCGCACCGATTCGGCGTCGTCACCGTAGGCCTGCATCTTGCGGCTGATCCAGCGCGGGATTTCCGCACCGCACTGTTCGGAGAAGCGGCGCAGCTGGCTGAAGTTGGAGATCGGCATGATGCCCGGGGTGATCGGCACCTGCACGCCGAGCCGCTGCACTTCGTCGACGAAGTGGAAGTAGGCGTCGGGATTGAAGAAGTACTGGGTGATGGCGGCATCGGCACCGGCGTCGACCTTGGCCTTGAAGTGCTTCAGGTCGAGCAGGGCGTCCTGCGCTTGCGGATGCGTTTCCGGATACGCGCCCACTTCGATGCGGAAGGCATCACCGTGTTCGGCACGGATGAAGGCGATCAGTTCGGAGGCATAGCGCATGTCGCCAGGAAAGCCCATGCCCGAGGGCAGGTCGCCGCGTAGTGCCACCAGGCGCCGGCAGCCGATGGCGCGGTAGAGCTTGAGCAGTTCGCGGATTTCCTGGCGGGTACCGCCGACGCAGGACAGGTGCGGTGCCGCGTCGAAGCCGTGGTGCTGGTTGAGATGGCGCACGGTCTCGGAGGTGTAGCTGAGGGTCGAGCCACCGGCGCCGAAGGTGCAGGACACGTACTCGGGGGCATAGGCCTTCAGCCTGGCCGCGGCACGGTCCAGCTGGGTGCGCTGTTCGTCGGTCTTGGGCGGATAGAACTCGAAGCTGATGGCGGTCATGGCACGGGCGGCGGCATCGGGTGTGAAGCAGTATATCTCTCCATCGAGATGGATGTGCGATGGATGTGTCGGGTCACGTCGTCCCGTGCGGGCGACCGTTCGCCCCGCTGACGGGCCGTTGCTCCGTAATCGCAACCGGGGCAACGGGAGCGAAGCCACGCTGGTCCCAATCCCGGCACCACCCACGCGATGAAGGAGCAGACGATGAAGATCTTCCAGGCACTCTGGTACGCGATGAAGGCCTTGGCCAGGCTGGCGATGATCGGCATGGCGATGGCCGTGCTTGGCTCAGGCCCGGCCCATGCCACAGCCGTCGATAAAGCCGCCGTTGCAGGCGCAGTGCAGGTCGAGGTGCTCGGCAAGGGCCGTCCCTTGCTGATGATTCCCGGGCTTAACAGCAGTGCGGAGGTCTGGCGTGAGACCTGCCTGGCCCTGGAGGACGTGCAGTGCCATCTGGTGCAACTGCCGGGTTTTGCCGGCGCGGCGCCTGTCGATCCGCGCCCGGCCGATTTCCTGCCGGCGATGCGCGACGAACTACTGGGCTATCTGCAGGCGCGGCACCTGTCGAAGGTTGCCGTGATCGGTCACAGCCTGGGGGGTGTGCTGGCGATGCAACTGGCACTGAAGGCGCCCGATAGCATCGGTCCGCTGGTGATCGTTGATTCGCTGCCGTTCTATGCGGCGGTGATGAACCCGCAGGCCACCGCGCAGAACGTGGGGATGATGGCCGGGCAGCTGCGTGAAGGCCTGCTGGCGGCCGATGAGGCCAGCTTCAATGCACGCAACGATGCGACCGCCAAAGCCCTGACCCGCAGCACCCAGCATCTGCCGGAGCTGCGGCGTTGGGGGCGCGACAGTGATCGCACGAGCATGGCCGATGCGATGTACTCCATGCTGGTGCGCGATCTGCGTGATGACATCGACGGCATCCACACGCCGGTCCTGGTGCTGGGCAGCTGGGCCGCTTATCAGTCGATGGGGGGTACGGAAGCCAGTACCCGTGCGCAGTTCCAGGCGCAGTACGCGAAGCTGCCGGGTGTGCAGATCGAGATGAGCGCACAGGGTTACCACTTCCTGATGTGGGATGATCCGCGTTGGCTGCAGGCGCAGGTGCGCCGCTTCCTCGCCGCACATCCCTGACCGCCGTATGCCCTTTCCTCCACCGCCAAGGCTGCTCATGGACGCTACCACGCCTTCCCGCCGCTTCTGGATCCTCAACGCGCTGGCGTGGGCAGGCTATGCGACGTACAGCCTGTGGCTGGGGGTGCGTATCGGCGGCGGTACGCTGTTCAGCGGCGTGGTGTTGATCTCCCTCAGCATTGCCGTTTCCCTGTGGTTGTGCAGCGGCGCGCTGCGTTCGGTCGCACTGCGGCAGCGCTGGTGGGATGGCAGTCTGGGCAGCCTGGTGTTGAAACTGGCAACTGGCGTGGTGGTCGGCGCCAGCATTGCACAGGCGCTGACGGCGGCATTGTTGTTGCCGGCGCTGGCCCTGGGCTGGGTGCAGTTGCCCGGTGGGCGTGCCGACTATCAGCTGTCGTCGGTCGTGCTGTACTGGATGAATACCGCCCTGTTCCTTTTGATGTGGACGGGACTGTGGGCGGGCCTGCATGGCTTGCGCCGCGCGCGCCACAGCGAGCTGGCGCGATTGCGCGTGGAGGCGGAGCGCAGCGCCCTGGAGCGCGATGCGTTGCGTGCGCGGCTGAATCCGCATTTCATGTTCAACGCATTGAACAACCTGCGAGCGCTGATTCTGGAAGAGCCCGAGCGTGCCCGCGACATGGTCACCCGCCTGTCGCGCACGCTGCGCCACGCGTTGGCCCACAATCGCAGTGAGCAGGTGACCCTGGCCGAGGAACTGGAAGTGGTCGACGACTATCTGGCCATCGAGGCGATCCACTTCGAACAGCGTCTGCAGGTGCGGCGGGAGATCGCCGCAGAGGCTGTGCAGGCACAGCTGCCTGCGATGGCACTGCAGCTGTTGGTGGAGAACGCGATAAAGCATGGCATTGCCAGCCGCGCGGGCGGCGGCGAGGTACATATCCGCGCGTCGCTGGACGATGACCTGCTGCGCCTCCAGGTGGACAACCCGCTTTGCACTGGCAGCGAACCCGCGCACGGGCATGGCGTGGGACTGGCCTACCTGCGTGCGCAGCTTGGCACGCGCGGCCGTTTCACCCTGCAGCCGGTCGGCGACCGCATGCAGGCGCTGCTGGAGATTCCGCAATGACGGCCGTGCTGCGTGTGCTGATTGTCGATGATGCACGGCTGGCGCGACAGGAGCTGCGGACGCTGCTGTCGGCGCTGCCGTGGGTGCAGTGCGTGGGCGAGGCCGACGATGTGCCTGCTGCGCGCGAGGCGATCGCCGCGCTGGCGCCGGACCTGGTGCTGCTGGATGTGCAGATGCCCTCCGGTACCGGCTTCGATGTACTGGACGGGTTGGAAAGGGTGCCCTCGGTGGTGTTCGTCACTGCCTACGACACCTACGCAGTACGCGCGTTCCGGGCCAATGCACTGGATTACCTGGTGAAGCCGGTGGAAGCGCCGCGACTGCTGGAAGCGCTGGAGCGTGCGCGTCATCATGCGGTGTTGGATACCGAACCTCCCACAGTGCACGGCACGCTGGGTGCGCAGGACCAGGTGTTCGTGCGCGAAGGCGAGCGCTGCTGGTTCGTGTCCATTGCCGAGATCCGTCGGCTGGTGGTGGACGGCAACTACACGCGGCTGTGGTTCCGCGACCAGAACGCATTGCTGGCCCGCAGCCTGAGCGCGTTGGAAGCACGCTTGCCATCGGACCTTTTCTTTCGTGCCAACCGCAACACGCTGGTCAACCTGCGGCGCATCCGTGCGGTCACGCCGAGCATTGGCGATGGCTACGATCTGGCACTGGATGATGGCAGTGAAGTGGAGGTATCGCGGCGGCAGGCACGGGAGCTGCGCGAGCGGATGGCGCTGTAGGCAACGACTGCGGTTACCCTGTGCAGCGGATTCTTCGATCACACCGCGCCATGTCCATCGTCCTCACCGATTTCGCCCGCCCCCGCCTGTTCCCGCGCGTACCGCGCGGCAACACCATCCAGGACTGCAGCGCCGAGCAGTTCCAGGCGCATCTCAACGCGCACCCGCCGCTGAAGGTGCTCGATGGCTATGCACCGTTCTGCAAGCTGTTCGTCTATGAGAACTGGACCAGCACGCGCTGCCTGACCGTACCGGTCACCGATGCCAACCGGCACCTGCTGCGCAGCGGCTACGAGGCGCGCAACCGTGAGGAACTGCCGGTGCTGGTGCGCTGGTTCGAGGGCGTGGAATCGCCACGGGCCAATTACCTGGTGGTGATCCTGTACAGCGCCGAGCAGCTGGCCAAGGAAGGTTCACCCATCGATGCGGACTGGGGCATCGTCGGCTGCATCTATACCGCCGAGCCGGAAGAAGTGCCGATGGCGCCGATCACCATGATGCGCAATGCGCTGGGCGTGGAGGAGGGTGGTTCGGGCGTGCCGCTGGACCGCGAAGCCTATCAGCGCGCGGTGGCGTTCTGGGAGAACAACGCCAACTGGCGGCCGTGAGAACACAGCATCGCGATGCGCGTCAGCGCACTGCGATGTGAAATCCGCTGCGGCCACCGCGGGATACGATGCTGTTTCCATCACAGCAGGAAGCAACGATGACGATCAGAACGTGGCTACCGTTGGCGGTGGCGCTGGGCGCCTTGCTCGGTTCAGCCGAGAGTTCAGCCCAGCGTTACGATGCCAACGCCGCATGCGGTGGATTGAGCAACGCGGCATCGATCCAGGATGTGGGCGTCAGCAGCATGGAGGCGCGTTCCCAGCAAGGGCGCTGCACGCTGCACGTCGTGGCTGCGGATGCGGAAGCGCTGGTGCGCCAGCAACGCATGCTGGAAGCGGTGTCGATGGCGGTATGCAAGGCCGCTGCGGAACCTCAGCCGTCCGCGCAGCCGCTGTCACTGGTGCTGCGATTCCCTGCGCGCTGCCCGCTGTCGTCCAAGGCGACACTGTTCCCTGCGGCCAGCGGCAACTGGAGGCGTGAATTCCCCGAGTACCCCTCTGCGGCTGTACGTGACGGGTTGCAGGGCAAAGTGCAGCTGAAGGCGCTGGTGAGCGGGGACGGCAGGATTGTCGCGGCCGTGGTACGCGTGTCCAGTGGTCACGCGGTGCTGGACGCGGCAGCGGCCAAGGGGCTCCGCTCGTGGGCCATGCAACGCGACGCGCAACAGCCCGCGTTGCCCGCCATGAGTGTGATGGACGTGCCGGTGACCTTTGCTCTCAACGAATGAAGGATGTGCTCTCCTGGCTTTCGTAGCGGGAGCCGGCACAACCAGGCTTGGCGTGGATCCGCCTTCGCAGTAGAGCCACGCCACGCGTGGCTTCAATCAAGGGCGAGCAAGGTCCACTCCCACCACGGGTAGTGGTACTCGCGGTCGGTGGCATCCCAGCGCTGGCCGCAGCAGGTGCAGGCCACCCGATGGCGGTCGCCCCAGCCATCCTCGGCCACGCCCTGTTCCAGCAGCCGCACATGCCCCTGCTCGATGAGCCGGCGTGGGTCGAAGAACAGGTAATCCGGATACAGCGCGCACAGGCAGCCTTTGCGCTCATGCCAGTAGCGCAGGCGGCGCAGTGCGGCCTGCAGGTGCACATCGTTGCTGACCAGCGCACCGCCAAGCTGCACGCCCTGGCAGGCCTGCTCGATCCGCTCGGTCTGCGACGCCAGCGCATCCAGCGTCGTAGCGCTGAACAGCCGTGCCAGGCGGCTGCTGGCTGCATGAATACGACTGGCATCGCGCGACAGCAGGTCCTGCAGCAGCACATCGGCCTGCGGGTCGTCCAGCCGCAGTGGCGGCGACGTGGACCAGGGCCAGCGCATCAACGGGGCCTGCCGATCGCGGCGTAGAGGCCGCCGGTCAGGTGCAGCAGGTCGGCCGGTGCCAGCTCCACTTCCAGGCCACGCCGTCCCGCGCTGACGTGCAGGGTGGGCAGTGCCTGCGCGCTGGCGTCGAGAAAACTGCGCAGGCGCTTCTTCTGCCCAAGCGGGCTGATGCCGCCGACCAGATAGCCGGTTGCGCGCTGCGCGGCATCGACGGCGGCCATCTCGCACTTCTTGCAGCCGGCCGCCTCGGCCAGTGCTTTCAGATCAAGCTGGCCGGCCACCGGCACGATGGCAACGAGCAGTTCGTGCGTTTCGGTGCTGGCCAGCAGGGTCTTGAATACCTGTGCCGGGTCCAGGCCCAGCTTTTCGACGGCTTCGCCGCCATAGGATTCGGCATGGGCATCGTGCACGTAGCTGTGCACGGTATGGGCGATCTTCTCGCGCTTGAGCAGGTTGATGGCCGGGGTCATGGGCATATCGTAGCGCCGCGCGCGGGCATTGCCTTGACCGAGGCTATTGCCGCACCCTGCGATACTGCACGTCGGCTTTCCCAGGCTCCAGCATGCGCGCACCCGCTCACCTCCACGACCTGACCTTTGACACCGAAGTGGCAGCGGGCCCGTATCCACCGCAGGGTTTTCTGCCGATCGCCGAAGGCGCGTTGGGCAACGGCGATTGCTTCGGGCTGTACTGGCCATTGGGGCGCGAAGGCGCATTGCCGCTGGTCTGCGAGATGTTCCATGACGAGGGCAGGATGGTCTACAGCCATTCTTCGCTGGACGTGTTCGCGCACTGGTTGGCCATCAATCGCGCGCTGGACGAGGATGCGTGGGATGACGACGAGTGGGATCCGCGCGCGCATGATGTGGACGACGCAGACTCGCCTCTGCGGCTTGTCGAGTTGGCGCAGGGACATGTAGCCGCGGGCGAGCCCGCCGCTGCGATCCCACTGCTCGACGCCGCAACTGCGGCTTTTCCAGACCTGCAGAAGGGCTGGGCCATGCTCGCTGGCCAGCACATGCGGTTGCGCAATGCCGAGCTGGCGGTGCGCGCAGCGCGCTCGGCCGTGCTGGCCAACTGGGCCTTTGGCGTGCCCGAAGCAGGTGTGCTGCGCATCCTGAAATCGGCGCATGCTGGTGTGGATCCGGTGGTGGCGATGGCGCAGCAGATGGGCTTCGCCTTTGGCGGTGCCAGGAACAACCCGGACTACGCGTTGATGCAGGCCTGCATCGATCGGTGTTGGCAGATCGGCGATAGGGAGGCGGCACTACGGTTGTCGCACAACCGCTGTTACGTGCTGGCCGCCGAGACGGTGTCATTCCAGGAGCGCGAGCGCTTTGATCTGCCCGCGTGGCAGCTTGCGTTCCGCGAACAGTGCCGCCTCGCCCTCGGCGACGACCGCCAGCGCATGCAGTAGAGCCACCCCGCGCGTGGATACTGAACCGGATGACAGGATCCACGCTGTGCGTGGATCCGATCCATCGCAGATCAGCGCGACAGCGGCTGCTGTGCCTGTGCCTGTTCCTGCGCCTGTCGTTGTGTCTGTTCGGCGTTCAACGCTTCGCTCTGGCGAGTGCTGGATGGCAGATCCTGGCTGACCGCCTGCGCAAGGTCGATGTAGGTGCGATGCGCTGCAGGATCGCCCAGCTGGCCCTGCACCGCGAATACACCCTGGCCGTCGGGGCGCGCCACCACGGTGTCCACCTGTGACATGCCGACAAGCTTGGACTCGTAGGCGACCTGTCCAGCGGCATTCTCCAGCTGGCCGCGGTCATGGAACAGCGGCGATAGTCCACCTTGGCTGCGCTGCTGTTCCAATGCTTCCAGCTTTTCCACGACCTGCTGGTAGCGCGGATTGTCGGCGTGCCCGGGCGTGGCCATGCTCGGTGCTGCTGATTCGGCCTGCTGATGCTGCTGGCTTGCCGCCTCCAGCGCACCCAATGTGCCGTTGCCGGCTTTGCCGTCCACCGTCAGCTGATGATCGCGCTGGAACTGCTGGACCGCCTGCAGGGTGCCCGGGCCAAAGTGACCGTCGGCCACCAGCGGTGCACCGTCCTTGCCCGTGTAGCCGAGGTCGGCCAGCTTCTGCTGCATGGCCTGCACCTCATCGCCCTTTGCGCCGTTCACCAGCACGCCACTGCCAGCCGACGCACCGGGTGTGCTGGGCGAGCCGTGCGAGGGGGCATGGGTTGGGGTGATGCTCAGCTGGGTCATGGCCGTGTCGAAGCGTTGATCGCGGCTGGTCACGGCCGCAGGCGACTGGATGCCGAATTTGGTCGCATCGACGAAGGTCTGCACGTCGGCCCGGCTTGGTGGATCGCCGGCCTGGACGGTACCGCCCTGCAGCTTCTCCGCGTTGCCGGCCAGATAGTTGATGAACTGCGGGCCCATGCTGCCGAACTGGTTGTCATAGTCGGCCATGGCCAGCTGCAGTTCCGGGTTTGCCACGATGGCATCGGCGGCGGCCGGGTTGGTCGCACGCACCTTGCCGATGGCCTCGTCGACGCGCTCGATGGCGCTGTCCAGCTTGGTGTTGGTGAGCTGGTCGATGTTGGCCTGCGGAATGGCCTGCAGCTTGGCGTCGAGCGCGGCCAGCTGCTGTGTGCTCAGCCCCCCGTGCTGGGACAGCAGTTCGATGTCACCGTTGGTGAAACCGTTGTCGCGCAGGAAGCGCCTGGCCTGGGGGTTGCCGCCGACGTCGAACTGCACCAGGCCGAACGAATAGGCGCTGGTGCCCTCCTGGGCGTATGAAAAATGGTCCAGGTGGCGGGTGTTGCCGCCCAGTTCGGTGTTGAGGAACAGCGTGGACAGCTGTTCGCGGGTGAGAGTGGAATCCGTTGCCATGGTCATCGTCCTTCAATGAGGAAAAGGGAGCCGTGCCCGCCCGGCTGATGTCAGCCGGCGCAGTGCTGCTGGGTGAAGCCGAGCAGCTGGCGGGTGGCCTCGGTGCCGTAGGCAGCCGGTGCCGGTTCGATGGCGAACTGGCCGACCATCTGGTTGCTGCACAGCTGCACGTTGCGCTTGCCGGTGGCTGTTTCCAGGGTGCAGTTGGCCGCCAGCAGGGCGTTGTGGCCGGCGCCGATGTTGGTTGCCGCCGTGCAGCCCAGCAGGCTGCCTTTTTGGCCGTTTTCACCCAGTAGCGTGTTGAAGGTCGCCAGCTGGCTGTTGGGGTCGCGCAGCACCAGCATGTCCACGCACTGCTGCTGGCCGTCGGGCACTTCGCAGGCGTCCTGGTCGACCAGACCGTCGCGCGTGGCCGACAGTACCTTGAGGCGGTCGGCAGATACCTGTTGCAGGCAGTGCGCGTCGCTGCACAGGTCGCGGGTGTGCTGGATCCAGCGCTGCTGCTCGGCCTGCAGCTTGGCCTTGCCGGCGGCATCGAGGGTTTGGCTTGCGGCGGCTTCGGCCTTGGCCAGCTCGCCTTCCTGCTTCAACAGGGCGGGGTCGTTGCAGATCAGGGCCTGCACCGGCGATGCCGGATTGGCGCAGGCGGTGCTGCCGGCGGCCGCTGCCGGGGCACTGGCCGCCTTGCCGTCGGTGTTGGCCTGTTCGGTGGCGGCTGCAGGCGTCGTGGCCTGGGCTTCACCGGAGGGCGGGGTGCAGGCGGCCAGCAGGGCCACCCAGCACAGGGTCATGAGGGGCTTGATGGCCCGGGTCATACGTTCACTGCTGCGCTGCATGTCTATCCTTTGATGTCTGCGTCCTGGCGCATGGCCTGCGGGCGGCAGGCATGGGGCGAACCATGGAATGGGGGTGCCGTGGCGGCCACGCGGCGGGCTGGGCATTGCAACATCCCGCGCCGGGGCCGTTGGCGGGAACAGAGCGTAGCAAGCGACTGCTTAGGGCTCTGTGACAGGACGCGCGGAACACGGCGGCGGGTGCCCGGATGCAGAACGGGCGCCCGAAGGCGCCCGTCCGCGTGCATCCGTTGCTGGGGTCAGCGCCCTTTCCTGCGGAAAGGAATCCGACCCCGCGCACGGCATCAGTAGCGGTAATGATCCGGCTTGAACGGACCTTCCACCGGCACGCCGATGTAGTCGGCCTGTTCCTGGCTCAGGGTGGTCAGCTTCACGCCGATCTTTTCCAGGTGCAGACGGGCCACTTCTTCGTCCAGCTTCTTCGGCAGCAGGTACACCTTGTTCTCGTAGGTGCCCTTGTTGGCCCACAGGTCGATCTGGGCCAGGGTCTGGTTGGCGAACGAGTTGGACATCACGAAGCTCGGGTGGCCGGTGGCGCAGCCCAGGTTGACTAGGCGGCCTTCGGCCAGCAGGAAGATCGCATTGCCGTTGGGGAAGATGTACTTGTCCACCTGCGGCTTGATGTTGACGTGCTTCACGCCCGGGAAGTCGACCAGCGCATCGACCTGGATCTCGTTGTCGAAGTGGCCGATATTGCAGACGATGGCCTGGTCCTTCATCGCGCTCAGGTGCTCGATGCGGATGATGTCCTTGTTGCCGGTGGTGGTGACGTACAGGTCGGCACGGCCCAGGGTGGATTCGATGGTGTTGACCTCGAAGCCTTCCATCGCCGCCTGCAGGGCGCAGATCGGATCGATCTCGGTGACCACCACGCGCGCGCCGTAGGCACGCAGCGACGCGGCGCAGCCCTTGCCGACGTCACCGTAGCCGCAGACCACGGCGACCTTGCCGGCCAGCATCACGTCCATCGCGCGCTTGAGGCCATCGGCCAGCGACTCGCGGCAGCCGTACAGGTTGTCGAACTTGCTCTTGGTGACCGAGTCGTTGACGTTGATTGCCGGGATCAGCAGGGTGCCGGCCTGGGCCAGCTGGTACAGGCGGTGCACGCCGGTGGTGGTTTCTTCCGAAACGCCCTTCCAGTCCTTGACCACGCGGCCCCAGTAACCCGGGCGCTCCTTGGCCACGCGCTTGAGCAGGTTCTTGATGACCTGCTCTTCGTGCGAAGCGGCCTTTTCGTCGACCCAGGTGCTGCCGTTTTCCAGCTCGTAGCCCTTGTGGATCAGCAGGGTCACGTCACCGCCGTCGTCGACCACCAGCTCCGGGCCGGTCAGGGTGCCGTCGGGCAGGGTGAAGGTCAGCGCGTCCAGGGTGCAGTCCCAGTACTCTTCCAGCGACTCGCCCTTCCAGGCGAACACGGGGGTGCCGGTGGCGGCGATCGCCGCAGCGGCATGGTCCTGGGTCGAGAAGATGTTGCACGAAGCCCAGCGCACGTCGGCGCCGATGTCCTTCAGGGTCTCGATCAGCACCGCGGTCTGGATGGTCATGTGCAGCGAGCCGGTCACGCGCACGCCCTTCAGCGGCAGCTCGGCCTGGTACTTGCGGCGGATGGACATCAGGCCCGGCATTTCGTGCTCGGCGATGTCCAGTTCCTTGCGGCCCCAGTCGGCCAGGGTGATGTCGCGGATCTTGTAATCGCCTTCGGTGGAGAAGGTCTTGGCAACAGCATTCATGCAGTAGCTCCGGTTGTGGGCGAGCGGATGCTCGCATCTGGCCGGGCGCCGTTGTTGCAAAGCCACCTGGCCGAGCCTGGCCGGCCTCAAGGGATCCGGTCGCAGCGCCCCTCGGCAGGGGAGGATGCCCATTATATCGCGCCTCCGCTGTGACACGGCGATGACCCAACCATCGGCAGATGGGCGCAGGTGCATGGCCTGTTAAGGTCGAGGGCTTCATGCAGCGAACAGGTGGAACAATGATGAGCACGCACGCACGCCGCAACCGGCGCTTGACTGGCCTGGTCCTGTCGATGGCACTGCTGGCGGTGGTCCCGCAGGCCTGGGCTGCGGCACCGCAGGCGGCCGCAGCGCAGGCACAGGGCGTGGCCGGTTACGAGCTGCCCTCGGCAGCACTGCAGGCCGTGGTCGACGCGCCGCGGGCGCCGTCGCTGTTCCTGTCGCCGCGCCGGGATGTGGCCGCGCTGATGCAGATGCCTTCGCTGCCGTCGATCCAGGTGGTGGCGCAGCCGGAGCTGAAGCTGGCCGGCCTGCGCATCAATCCGAAAACCTTCTCCGACAGCCGCTTCAGCTTCGGCCAGAAGCTGTGGCTGATGAATGTGGCCGACGGCAAGGAGCGGCAGATCAGCGGGTTGCCGGGCTCGCTGTCGATCGCCAGCCTGACGTGGTCGCCGGACCAGAAGTGGCTGGCCTTCAACCAGGTCGATGCCGCTACCGGGGCCAATGAGCTGTGGCTGGTGGACGTGGCTGGCGGCAGCGCCCGTCGCCTGGTCGCCGGCCTGAACACCGTTCTGGGCACTGGCTACCAGTGGTTGCCGGACAGCCGTGGCCTGGTGGTGTTCACCCGCCCGGGCAACCTTGGCGCCGCCCCGGCTGCAGATGGCATCCCGACCGGCCCGGCCGTGCAGCAGACCAGCCAGGGCGGTGGCGTGGTGTCCATCCGCACCTACCAGGACCTGCTGAAGAACGAGGCCGACGCGCGCCAGTTCGATTACTACGCCACCACCCAACCGATGGAGGTGGGCCTGGATGGGCAGAGCCGTGCCATCGGTGCGGCCGGCATCTTCATGGGTTTTGCGGTGTCGCCCGACGGCCGTTTCGTGCTCAGCCAGCCGGTGCAGCGTCCGTACTCCTACGTGGTGCCGCTGAGCAGCTTCCCGCGCCGTATCGAAGTGCTCGACCGCAGCACCGGCAAGCTGGTGCATACCGTGGCTGTACGGCCGCTGGTGGAAGGCCTGCCGACCGGCAACGATGCCGAAGTGACCGGCGTGCGTGACATCAGCTGGCGTGGCGATGCCGATGCCACCCTGGTCTGGGCCGAAGCGCAGGATGGTGGCGACCCGAACCGGGAAGCCAAGGTGCGCGATGCGGTGTTCATGCAGGCCGCACCATTCGACACGCCGCCGGTGACCCTGGCCCAGCTCGGCAGCCGCTATGCCGGCATCAGCTGGGGCCGCGGCGACCTGGCCCTGCTCAACGAATCGTGGTGGAAGACCCGCCGCAGCAAGACCTGGCTGATCGCACCGGACAACGCCAGTGCCGATGCCAGGCTGCTGTGGGATCGCGACGCGCAGGACCGCTACGCCGATCCGGGCCGCCCGCTGATGGCCAGTGATGACCGCGGCCGCTCGCTGCTGCAGACCACCGCTGATGGCGGCAGCCTGTACCTGGCCGGTGCCGGTGCATCGCCGGAAGGCGACCGTCCGTTCGTTGATCGCTTCGACGTGGCCAGCGGCAAGGCAACCCGCCTGTTCCATTCGCAGGCACCGACCTACGCCGCGCCGGTAACGCTGCTGGATGCGCAGGCCAGTTCGCTGCTGATCAGCCGCGAGAGCCCGGACGAGCCGACCAACTTCTACGTGCAGTCGCTGGCCGACACCAACGCCGCACCGCGTGCGCTGACCCATTTCGCCCATCCGCTGCCGCAGCTGAAGGGCGTGCAGAAGGAGCAGATCCGCTACAAGCGCAAGGACGGCGTGGACCTGACCGCGACCCTGCTGCTGCCGCCGGGCTATGACCCCAAGCGCGATGGTCCGCGGCCGCTGCTGATGTGGGCCTACCCGGGTGAGTTCAAGAGCGCGGCGGCCGCCAGCCAGGTGACCGATTCGCCGTACCGCTTCAATGCCATCAGCTACTGGGGCCCGCAGGCGTTCCTGGCCAAGGGCTATGTGGTGCTGGCCAGCCCGTCGATGCCGATCATCGGCGAAGGCGACAAGGAACCCAACGACACCTACATCGAACAGCTGGTGGCCAATGCGCAGGCCGCAGTGGACGAGGTGGTGCGGCGTGGCGTGACCGACCGCGAGCACATCGCCATCGGTGGCCACTCCTACGGTGCGTTCATGACCGCCAACCTACTCGCGCACACCCGCCTGTTCAAGGCCGGTATCGCGCGCAGCGGCGCCTACAACCGCACGCTTACCCCGTTTGGTTTCCAGGCCGAAGAGCGCAACTACTGGCAGGCGCAGGACGTGTACCAGAAGATGGCGCCGTTCAATTACGCCGACAGGATCAAGGATCCGATCCTCTTCATCCACGGCGTGGACGACAACAACTCGGGCACCTTCCCGATGCAGAGCGAACGCATGTTTGCCGCAGTGAAGGGGCTGGGCGGCACCGCCCGCCTGGTGATGCTGCCGAACGAGTCGCATGCCTACCGCGCACGCGAATCGATCATGACGATGCTGGCCGAAAGCGAACGCTGGCTGGAGCAGAACCTCGGCCCGGTGCAGCAGGGCAAGGCCAAGAAGACGCGCTGACCAGTGCTGGTAGTGCCGGCCGCTGGCCGGCAACCTCATGGACCTGCGCAACGTGAGGTTGCCGGCCAGCGGCCGGCACTACCAGATGAAACCATTTTTGCATCGCAGCACGGCACGCGTTCTGGTTTAGGCTTGGGGTCTGGATCCGTTGACCGAGGCCTGTGCGTCGCCGATGAACGAGTACCGCAGCAGTATCGAATTCGCTTCCCCTGATCTTCCCTTGCGTGACGACGTGCGCCGTCTGGGTGCACTGGTCGGTGACCTGCTGGTCGAGCAGGTGTCGGCTGCCTTTCTCGATGACGTCGAGGACGTGCGTACGCGTGCCATTGCCCGCCGCGAGAACCAGGCGCCGCTGTCAGAGCTGGCCGACGGCCTGGCCGGGCGTGAACCGCAGCAGGCCGAGACAATGGTGCGTGCGTTCAGTACCTACTTCCAGGTGGTCAACATTGCCGAGCGCGTGCATCGCATCCGCCGCCGCCGCGACTACCAGCGCGCCGTTGCCGCCGCGCCGCAACCCGATGGCCTGCAGGATGCCCTGCAGCACCTGAAGGCGCAGGGCGTCGGCCTGGATGAACTGGCACAGTGGCTGCCACGCATCGATATCGAGCCGGTGTTCACCGCGCACCCGACCGAAGCGGTGCGCCGCGCGCTGCTGGAGAAAGAGCAGCTGATGGTGGCCAGCCTGGTCGACAATCTCGACGGCCAGCGCACGCCGGGTGAGGCGGCCGCAGATGCCGCGCGTTTCCGCATGGCGTTGACCGCCTCGTGGCAGACCACCGATTCCTCGCCGGTGCGCCCGACCGTGGACGACGAACGCGAGCACGTCGGCTTCTATCTGGTGCAGGTGCTGTACCGGGTGATCCCGGTGCTGTACGAATCGCTGCAGCAGGCACTGCGCGATACCTATGGCGCGGAACTGCCGCTGCCGCGCCTGCTGCGTTTCGGCACGTGGGTGGGCGGCGACATGGACGGCAATCCCAATGTGGATGCGCACACCATCCGCAATACGCTGGATGCACAGCGCGTTGCCGTGCTGGGCCGTTACCAGAAGGAACTGCTGCAGCTGGCCAGCCTGCTCAGCCAATCCACCGAGCGGGTGGGGGTGAGCGACGCACTGCAGGCGCGCGTCGCGCATTACCAGCAGTTGCTGCCGCAGGTGCAGTCGCGGCCACGCCATGCCGACATGCCATATCGGTTGCTCAATGACCGCATGCGCGCACGCCTGCAGGCCACGCTGGATGATGCCGACGGCGCCTATGCCGGCCCGGACGAGCTGATCGACGACCTGCAGCTGATCCTCGACAGCCTGCGCGCGAACCGGGGCGAACATGCCGGCGGCTTCGCGGTGCAGCGCCTGTTGTGGCGGGTGAAGACCTTCGGTTTCCATCTGGCGCGGCTGGATGTGCGCCAGGAATCGAGCGTGCATGCGCGCGCGCTGGCGGCAGTGCTGGGGGGCGATGCGGCATGGGACGCATTGGATACAGCGGGTCGCGCACGCCTGCTGGCACCGCATGCCAGTGGTGAAACACCATTGCCTGTTGGCGATGATGAGGGCAACCAGCGCTTGGATGCAGTGTTCGCGGCCTTGGCCGATGCCCGTGCGCGGCATGGTGGCGACGCGCTGGGCAGCTACATCATCTCGATGGCGCACGACCGTGGCGATGTGCTGGCGGTGCTGGCCCTGGCGCGTCGTGGCGGCCTGGTCGATGACGCCGGCCACGTGCCGCTGGATATCGCGCCGCTGTTCGAAACCGTGGACGACCTCAAGCGCGGCACCGCGACGCTGCGCGATCTGCTGGCCGATCCGGTGTACCGCGCGCACCTGCGTGCACGGGAGGACGTGCAGATGGTGATGCTCGGCTATTCGGACAGCAGCAAGGATGGTGGCATTGCCGCATCACGCTGGGGCTTGCAGCGCGCACAGGTGGAGCTGCTGGAGGTGGCCGCCGAAGCGGGCCTGCGCCTGACCTTCTTCCATGGCCGCGGTGGCTCGATCAGCCGCGGTGGTGGCAAGACCACGCACGCGGTCGATGCCTCGCCACGCGGCAGCATCGATGGCCGCCTGCGGGTGACCGAGCAGGGCGAGGTGATCCACCGCAAGTACGGCATCCGCGCGCTGGCACTGCGTTCGCTGGAGCAGGCCACCGGTGCGGTGCTGCGCGCCAGCCTGCGCCCGCGTGCCGCCGAACCGCGCGAGGATGATTGGCGGCCGGTGATGGACGTGGTCGCCGGTTCCAGCAGCGAGGTCTATCGGGCGTTCGTTGGCCAAACGCGTTTCATGGATTACTTCCGTACCGCCACGCCGATCGATGTGATTGAACGGATGACGCTGGGATCGCGGCCGTCGCGCCGGCTCGGCCAGGATGCGGCCTTGACCAACCTGCGCGCGATTCCGTGGGTGTTCGCCTGGAGCCAGGCGCGCGCGGTGATTCCGGGCTGGTATGGGGTCGGCAGCGGCCTGCAGGCGGCCGCCGACGCCGGCCATGAAGCCACGTTGCGTGAAATGGCGCGGGACTGGCCGTTCTTCCGCACGTTCCTGGATGACATCGCGATGGTGCTGTCCAAGGGGGATATCACCATCGCCGAACAGTTCTCGCGCCTGTCCGGCGAGCTGCACGATGCGTTCTTCCCGCAGGTCGAGCGCGAACTGGAGCTGACCCGGCACTGGCTGCTGGCGCTGATGGAGCAGCAGACCCTGCTGGACCACGACGCGCGGCTGGCGCTGTCGATCCGCCTGCGCAATCCCTATGTGGACCCGATCAGCGTGCTGCAGGTGGACCTGCTGCAGCGCTGGCGCGAAAGCGGACGCGAGGACGACGACCTGCTGCGTGCGCTGGTGGCCTGCGTGAATGGTGTCTCGCAGGGCGTGCAGAACACGGGGTGATCCGCATCCGCCGGGCATGGCCCGGCGAATTCGCAATGGTAGTGCCGGCCGCTGGCCGGCAACCTCGCAGCAGGCAGGCTACCGCAGTTGCCGGCCAGCGGCCGGCACTACCGGTTTGCCAGGTGCCGAGCCCGGTCGGCGCGCTTTCATTCTTCTGGCGACGGCGGATTGGACGCCAGCAGTTCCAGATGCCGCTGCTCCATTTCCTGCCGCAGCTGGCGGCGGATCAGCGCTGCGGCCTGCCGGCGCTTTTCATCCGAACTGGCCGGTTGCAGCGATGGAACCGGCGTCGGCCGGCCGTCCTCGTCCACCGCCACCATGGTGAAGAAGCAGCTGTTGGCGTGGCGCACGCTGCGCTTGAGGATGTCCTCGGCCACCACCTTGACGCCGATTTCCATCGACGAGGTGCCGGTGTAGTTCACCGAGGCCAGGAAGGTGACCAGTTCGCCCACCGCGATCGGCTGGCGGAACACCACCTGGTCCACCGACAGGGTGACCACGTAGCGGCCGGCATAGCGGCTGGCGCAGGCATAG
Organism: Stenotrophomonas sp. FW305-C-20-S1; assembly: GCF_058783335.1. Lineage (NCBI taxonomy): Bacteria > Pseudomonadati > Pseudomonadota > Gammaproteobacteria > Lysobacterales > Lysobacteraceae > Stenotrophomonas > Stenotrophomonas sp. FW305-C-20-S1. The sequence continues at coordinate 22,108 of NZ_JBYTEK010000011.1, forward strand.
GCGACCTGGTCGAGCAGGCGCAGGATCGCGCCACCGTGGACCTTGCCGGAGAAATTGGCCATTTCCGGCGACATCAGCACGGTCATGGACAGCTGGTGGGATTTGAGTTCGGTCGACATGGGGCGATTGTATCGGCAACCACCGGCACTACCATCTGCCGGCCAGCGGCCGGCACCCTCATGATGTCCGCAAACCGATGCATGGTTGCCGGCCAGCGGCCGGCACTACCGAAAGCAGAAGGGCCGCTTGCGCGGCCCTTCGTGTTTCTTACTTCAGCTTCGCATCGGCGCGCAGGGCGGCGGCGCGATCGGTCTTCTCCCAGGAGAAGGCCGTGGCGTTGACGGTCTCGCCCTCGCCGTTGATGTAGCTGAACTCCTTCGGCTTGCGGCCGAAGTGGCCATAGGCCGCGGTCTGCTGGTACATCGGGTGGATCAGGTCCAGCATCTTGATGATGCCGTACGGGCGCAGGTCGAAGTGCTTGCGGATCAGCTTCTCGATCTTGTCGTCGCTGATCTTGCCGGTGCCGAAGGTGGTGACCGAGATCGAGGTCGGCTCAGCCACGCCGATGGCGTAGGAGACCTGCACTTCGCAACGGTCGGCCAGGCCGGCGGCAACCACGTTCTTGGCGACGTAGCGGGCAGCGTAGGCGGCCGAACGATCGACCTTGGACGGGTCCTTGCCGGAGAACGCGCCACCACCGTGACGAGCCCAGCCGCCGTAGGTGTCGACGATGATCTTGCGGCCGGTCAGGCCGCAGTCGCCCACCGGGCCGCCGATCTCGAACTTGCCGGTCGGGTTGATGTGGAACTTGGTGCCCTTGTGCAGCCACTTGGCCGGCAGCACCGGCTTGATGATCTCTTCGCGGACGGCCTCGATGAGGTCCTTCTGCTTGATGCCCGGGGCGTGCTGGGTCGACAGGACCACCGCGTCGATGGCCGAAACCACGCCGTTTTCATAGCGCAGGGTGACCTGGCTCTTGGCGTCCGGACGCAGCCAGGACAGCGGCGAGTTGCGCTTCTTGCGGATCTTGGCCTGCTGCTCGACCAGGCGGTGCGACAGGTGGATCGCCGCCGGCATGTAGCTGTCGGTTTCGTTGGTGGCATAGCCGAACATCAGGCCCTGGTCGCCAGCGCCCATTTCTTCCGGCTTCTTGCGGTCAACGCCCTGGGCGATGTGCGGGGACTGCTTGCCGATCAGGTTCAGCACGCCGCAGGTGGCGCCGTCGAAGCCGACGTCGGAGCTGTCATAGCCGATGTCCACGATGACCTTGCGGGTCAGCGCTTCCAGGTCGATCCAGGCGCTGGTGGTGATTTCGCCGGCAACGATGGCAACGCCGGTCTTGACCATGGTCTCGCAGGCCACGCGGGCGCGCTGGTCCTGGGTCAGGATCGCGTCCAGCACCGCATCGGAGATCTGGTCGGCAACCTTGTCCGGATGGCCTTCAGAGACCGACTCGGAGGTGAAGAGGTAGCTGGACATCAGGCTTAATATCCTTTGATTCGGATGGAAAGATGGGCGCGAATGATACACGGGGTGCGCCGCCTGTGCATTGTGAACCCGTATGGGTTGCCGGTGGTTAAGGTGTTGTGCCCGGCAGGGCAAGGCCTGGCGGGCATTGCGGGGGCATCGTGCACAGGCAGTGTTCCACTGGCGTGACCATTGCCGCCCCCGCCGGGACCGGATGTGCCAGCGCCTGCGCCGTCATCATTCTGCCGCCAAACCGCCATCTGGCTGCCGCCTGCCGGGCGCAGGCTCTCGGCCAACCCGGCCGCCGGGCAGGAGGGGACACGCCATGCAGGAACTCGAACAGCGTCTGCAGCAACGCTATCCCGACTGGTTCCATGGCCGTCGGGGCCAACTGGCTCGGCCCCTGCTGCGCAGCGTCGGGCGCTGGTCACGGCTGGACCGGATCGAGGCGTTCCTGCGCCGCAATGCCAACGTGCGCGGTTTCGACTTCGTCGCCGCCGGACTGGAGTTCATCGAGGGTCGCTATCACGTGGACCCCGCCGCGCTGGCGCGGATCCCCGCCACCGGCCGCCTGTTGATCGTGGCCAACCACCCTTCCGGCGCGCTGGATGCGCTGGCGTTGCTGGATGCGGTTGGCCGCATCCGCCGTGACGTGCGGATCGTGGCCAACGATCTGCTGGGCGCGATCGGGCCGCTGCAGGACCTGCTGCTGCCGGTACGCATCCTCGGCGGCAAGGTCCAGCGCAGCAGCCTGCAGGCGGTGGAGCAGGCGCTGGCGGCCGAGCAGTGCGTGATCGTGTTCCCGGCCGGCGAGGTCTCGCGGCTGTCGCTGCTCGGCATCCGCGATGGTCGCTGGCAGCGGGGGTTTGTCCGCTTTGCCCGCGCCGCCGCCGCACCGGTACTGCCGGTGCGGGTGGAAGCGCGCAATTCGGCGCTGTTCTACGGCGCTTCGACCCTGTTCAAGCCGGCTGGTACGGCACTGCTGGCACGGGAGATGTTCGCCCGCCGCGGCCGGCCGCTGCGGCTGCGCATCGGCGAACCGATGCAGCTGGGGCAGGGTGATCCCGGCGCGCAGCTGCTGGCGGTGCGCCGCGCGGTATATGCGCTGGGGCGCAGCACAGCGCTTGCCGAAGGCTGCCCGGCAGGGCCCGAGCCGCTTGCCGCGCCGGTGCCGCCTGCACAGGTCGCCGCTGCGATTGCCGCCGCCACCGTGCTGGGGCAGACCGCCGATGGCAAACAGATCCTGCTGGCCAGCTGCACGGCCGATTCGCCGCTGCTGCACGAGCTGGGGCGGCTGCGCGAACTGACTTTCCGCCAGGTGGGCGAGGGCACTGGGCGCAGTCGCGACCTGGATGACTTCGACCTGCACTACCAGCACATCGTGATCTGGGACGGCACCGCCCAGCGCATCGCCGGTGCCTACCGGATCATGCGGGGCGCGCAGGCGTTGGCGCGCCGGGGCCTGGCCGGGCTCTACAGCGCTTCGCTGTTCCGCTATTCCGACGACGCCATTCCCCGCATTGCCGAAGGCCTGGAATTGGGACGCAGCTTCGTGGTGCCCGATTACTGGGGCAGCCGCAGCCTGGATTACCTGTGGCAGGGCATCGGCGCTTACCTGCAATGCCAGCCCGGCATCCGCTACCTGTTCGGTGCGGTGTCGATCAGCGCCGCGCTGCCACGCGATGCGCGGGAGCAGCTGGTGGCCTATTACCAGCGCTACTACGGCGCAGCCGATGGCCGGGTGCAGTCGAACCGGCCGTTCCAGTACTTCGCCGCGCCACCTTGCTTTGGTGAGATGGATGCGGCGGCTGCCTTCGACGTGCTCAAAGCCAATCTCGCCGCGCTCGGTACCGGTGTGCCCACCTTGTACCGGCAGTACACAGACCTGTGCGAACCCGGCGGTGCACGGTTCCTGGCGTTTGGCGTCGATCCGGATTTCAGCGACTCGATCGACGGCCTGATCGAAGTCGACCTGCACGCGATCCGGCCACACAAGCGCAAACGCTACCTGCGCGATGCGGGGATGCCGGCATGAGCACGCTGGCGAACCTGGCACCGCATCGTCGCGCCGTGTTCGTCTCCGATGTTCATCTCGGGTCGCGGCATTGCCACGCCACCGAGCTGGCGCGTTTCCTCAGCACCCTGCGCTGCGAGCGACTGTATCTGGTCGGCGACATCATCGACCTGTGGTGGATGGCACACCGACGCGCCAACTGGCGGCAGTCGCACAGCGAGGTCATCCTGGCCCTGCACGCGCTGCGACGCGCCGGTACCGAGATCATCTACATCCCCGGCAACCACGACGCCTCGCTGCGCCAGGTGTGCGGCCTGATGCTGCCGGCGATGCAGGTGCGCCGCCGTGCGATCCACACCACCGCCGATGGCCGCCGGCTGCTGGTGGCGCATGGCGACGACTATGACGGTGTCACCCACTTCGGTGGCCTGCAGGAGCGGTTTGGTGATTGGCTGTACTACCGCATCCTCACCGGCAACCATCTGTTGAATGCGGTGCGGCGCCGACTCGGGATGCGCTACTGGTCACTGTCCGAATTCCTGAAACGGCAGAGTGGCGCCGCTGAACGCTACATCGAGCGCTTCGTGCAGGCCGGCCTGGACGATGTTCGCCGGCGAGGCCTGGATGGCATCATCTGTGGGCACATCCACCGCGCCGCACTGATCGAACGCGACGGTCTGGTCTACGCCAATGACGGCGACTGGGTGGAGAGCCTGACCGCGTTGGCCGAGGACCACGACGGCGCCATGCGGCTGCTGGACCACAACGGGCGGACGTTGGTGGAGCTGCCGGGAGCACGGTTGTCGCAGGCGGCGTGATTCACAGCTGCAGGGACAGGCCCACGCGCGGCTGCGGCCGCACTGGCAGCTGACTGACGCGCCGCCGGGCAGGAAACCGCCGCTGCACGGAGATCGCCAAGCCGCTAGCATCGGCCGATGGACTCATTGACCCAGATCGTTCTTGGCGGCGCCGTCGCTGCCGCCATCGCCCCGCCTGGACACCGCCGTGCCGCCCTGCTGGCCGGTGCCGCGCTCGGTACCCTGCCGGACCTGGATGCCCTCTGGCTGGGCTTTGCCGCCGCCGACCCGGTGGCGAACATGACCGACCATCGCAGCTTCAGCCATTCGCTGCTGGTGCTGCCGTGGGTGGCCGCGCTGATCTGGTGGCTGTTCAAGCACTTCGGCAACGGCCGGGTGGCGCAATCACCGCTGCGCTGGTTCTGGGCGATCCAGCTGGCGCTGGTCACCCATCCGGTGCTGGATGCGTTCACTGTCTACGGCACGCAGCTGTGGTGGCCGTTGCAGCCACATCCCGCGATGGGCTCGAGTGTCTTCATCATCGATCCCGGCTACACGGTGTGGCTGCTGCTGGGCTGCGTGCTGGCGTGGTTCGGCCGCGCGCGACCGTGGGTGGGCAAGGTGCTCTGCGTTGCGTTGCTGCTCAGCAGTGCGTACCTGGGCTGGGGGCTGATCGCCAAGGCACAGGTCGACCGCGCCGCGCAGCAGAGCCTGGCCGCGATGGGCCTGGGCGACGCGCCGCGGTTCTCGGTGCCGATGCCGTTCAATACCCTGTTGTGGCGGGTCGTGGCGATGACCCCGAATGGCTACGTGGTCGCTGACCGCTCGCTGGTGGCCGACCACGGGCCGATGCGTTTCGAGGGGCATCCGTCCAACGTGCAGGCCTTGCGCGAAGCGGCGGGAATTCCGGCAGTACGGCGCCTGCAGTGGTTCAACCGTGGCTTCATGCGCGCACAGGTGGTGCAGGGCAGGCTGGTGCTGAGCGACCTGCGCATGGGGCTGGAGCCGGACTACACCTTCAATTTCGCGGTGGCCGAGCAGGTTGACGGCCAGTGGCGCTCGATCGTGCCCGAACAGTTGCGGGTGGACTACAGCAGCCCGGCCGCGCGTGCCGATGCCGGCCGCCGGTTGTCGGCGATGTGGCAGCGCATCTGGCACGAACCGGCGGCGGCGGACGGCGCCGCCGCGCACCCGTAGATCCACGCCACGGCCCATCAGTACAGTAGATCCACGCCATGCGTGGATGGCGCAGTGCATCGACACCCAGTAGATCCACGCCATGCGTGGATGGCGTGTACCGCGGCCGCTCAATACACCGTTGCGCGGCCCTGCACGAACGAATAGAAGAACACCGCGTTCGGATCGTTCTGCACCAGCCGGAACTCGCGGCGCATGCCCTCCACCGTCTCTTCGTCCACCGTGCCGGCCTGCAGCAGCTGGTCGGCCGCCGACAGCAGCAGCTGTTCCCAGAAAGCGATCATCGTCTTGCGACGTGCCGGTTCGCGGTTGTCCAGATGGATGGTCTTGATCTCGGTGTGCACATCGCGGAAGCCACCGGCCAGCAGCAGGTTGCCGAGCTTGGCGCCGACGAACGGATCACCGCCGTGGTCGTACTGGAAATCGTTGAAGGCCATCCAGTAGCGCCAGATGTGCGGCGAATACGGATCAAGCAGGAACGAAGCATTCATCACTTCAGTGATGTACACCGGCGAGCCCGGGGCCAACACGCGGCGTACTTCACTCAGCACGCGCGCCGGCGACGGCACGTGTTCCAGCACCCAGCACAGGAACGCCGCATCGAAGCTGCGCGCCTCGAAAGGCAGTTCGCCGGCATCGGCCTGCTGCAGGGTGTAACGGTCGTTGCACCACGGCGTGCGCGCCAGGTTTTCGCGCGCGGTTTCCAGCTGGGCCTCGCTCAGGTCCACGCCGGTCACGTGCAGCTCGGGGAAGCGGCGCAGCAGGATCTCGGTCTGCGCGCCCACGCCACTGCCGACTTCCAGCAGGCGCTTTGCGCCGCTGTAATCGATCTGGCCGAAGATGCTCGTTTCCAGCAGGCGCGCCTGGGTCATCAGGCGCTGCTGCTCGGTGCCGGAGAACCCATGCAGGTAGGTCGGGGAAGAAATCGGCGGGGTCATGGGGGCGGGCTCAGGCAGCGGAAGACATCGCCGGTTCCCCGGCAATCAGGCGGTCGAAATAGTCAGTGGTCAGCGCGATCTGGCTGGCCGGATCTTCGGCGCGGTTGACCACCGCGCGGAACGCGGCATTCTCCGGCCGATCCTTGGCGTACCAGCCCAGGTGCTTGCGCGCGATGCGCACGCCCTGCGGTTCGCCGTAGAAATCGTGCAGCGCGTGCAGATGGCCGAGCAGGATGTCGCGCACTTCGGCCAGCGACGGCGGCGGCAGCTCCTCGCCGGTGGCCAGGTAATGCGCCACTTCGCGGAAGATCCACGGCCGGCCCTGTGCGGAGCGGCCGATCATCACCGCATCCACGCCGGTCTGCTGCAGGACGAAGGCGGCCTTCTGCGGCGAATCGATATCGCCGTTGGCGATCACCGGGATGCGCAGCGCGGCCTTGATCTCGCCGATCGTGGCGTACTCGGCCTGGCCGGTGTAATGCTGGTCGCGGGTACGGCCGTGCACCGCCAGCGCAGCGATGCCACTGTCTTCGGCGATACGCGCGATGAGCGGGCCGTTGCGATGGTCGCAGTCCCAGCCGGTACGGATCTTCAGCGTCACCGGCACGTCCACCGCGTTCACCACTGCTTCCAGGATGCGCGCGACCAGCTGCTCGTCGCGCATCAGCGCTGACCCCGCCCAGGCGTTGCACACCTTCTTGGCCGGGCAGCCCATGTTGATGTCGATGATCTGCGCGCCATGGTCGACGTTGTAACGCGCGGCCTCGGCCAGCTGCTGCGGCTCGGTGCCGGCGATCTGCACGCTGATCGGCGCCGGTTCACCGGCATGGTCCATGCGGTGGATGGACTTGCGCGTGTTCCAGAATCGCGGGTCGCTGATGGTCATTTCCGAGGCGGCCAGGCCCGCGCCCAGCCGTTTGCACAGCAGGCGGAAGGGTTTGTCGGTAACGCCGGCCATGGGCGCAAGCACGACGTTGGGGGCAATGGAGTACGGGCCGATCTGCATGTGCCCATTGTAGGGCGCGGCAGGCGCCCCGGCTGGGTTGGCGGCCCGCCGGTTCAGGCCGATCCGGACCGACCTCATGCCGGACGGGCATCAGCAGATGCTTGATGGTCGCTTCCGTCGCCCCCACGGGCCGGTCATGGTGGACGGCTGGGCGGGCCGGCAAGGCGCATCCACGCACCCAGCACCCGGTAGATCCACGCCATGCGTGGATGGGGCCTTGCCCATGAACGTGAAAAGGCCCGGGCATCTGCATGCCCGGGCCCGCTCATCATCCCCATGGGGATGTCGCGTTACTTCACTTCGGCATCGGCCGGGGTGAAGCGCGGCATCGCCGCCGCTGCGCCTTCCTTCTCGGTCGAGCGACCGGCGAACTGGTTGGCGAAGCGCACGTGGCGGGCGAACGGAGCGTCCGGCACCTGTGCCATCGAGGCCACCAGCGCACCGTTGAAGGCATCGCCGGCACCGGTGGTGTCGATCGCCTGCACCTGTTCGGCACCCACGCGGTAGTACGGCTGGGTGTCGCCACGCAGGTGCTCGTCGGCATGCGACACGAACACGCCCACCGAACCAAGGGTCACCACCACCGTGCCGTTGCCGACCAGCTTGCGGCACAGCGCGTGCAGGCTGGCACCGTCCAGCGCGGCGACGTCATTGGCATCCACGCGCTCGCCGACATGACGGCCGAGCAGGGCGGCGAACTCGGTTTCGTTCGGGGTGATCACATCGGCCAGCTTCAGCAGGCCGATGCTCGACGGGGCGTCGGCCGGGGCGGCGTTGAGAACGGTGGTGACACCGGCCTCACGGGCCACGGCCAGGGCCGCTTCGATGGTCTGCACCGGCGATTCCAGCTGCACCAGCACCACTTTGGCGCCGGTCAGCAGGGCCTGCTGTTGCTGTACGAAGTCGGTGCTCAGCGCCGCGTTGGCACCCGGGCCGATGACGATGGTGTTGCGGCCACGGGCATCGACGTAGATGCCGGCGGTGCCGGTCGGCTCGCTGCTGGCTTCGGCGATCAGCGCGAAACCATCCTGCGCGGCCAGGTCACGGGCGGTGGCACCACCCGCATCGTCGCCCAGTGCACACAGGAAGCTGGTGTCAGCGCCGGCACGGCAGGCGGCAACGGCCTGGTTGAAGCCCTTGCCACCGGGACCGGTGCTGTAGCGGCCGGCAATGGTCGCACCCGGTGCCGGCAGCGACTCGCACCGCCACACGTGATCGACATTGAAGGAACCGACGACAACGACACTGCTGCTCATAGGGAATCTGTTCTCGAAACTAGGGTTCAGCTGAAATGCGTCAGCACGCCGGCGATGGTAGCCGTCATGAAGGTGGCGATGGTACCGCCCAGCACCGCGCGCAGGCCGAACTTGGCCAGATCGTGGCGACGTTCCGGTGCCAACCCGCCGATGCCGCCAATCTGGATCGCGATCGAACTGAAATTGGCGAAGCCACACAGCGCGTAGGTGGCGATCAGGCGACCTTCGTCGGACAGGCTCATGCCCGGCACCTGGCCATTCACGATCTTCGACAGTTCGGTGTAGGCGACGAACTCGTTGATCACGACCTTCTGGCCGATCAGCGAACCGACGGTGGTGGCGTCGGCCCAGGGGGTGCCGATCACCCAGGCGATCGGGGCCAGCACGTAACCGAAGATGGTCGACAGGTCGGTCGGCTTGCCGATCGCAGCCGCCAGGCCGGTCACTTCACCGATCCAGGTCAGCGGCGCATTGAGCAGGGCGATCAGGGCGATGAAGGCCAGCAGCATCGCACCGATGTTCAGGGCCAGCTTCAGGCCGTCACCGGCGCCGGCGGCGGCGGCGTCGATGATGTTGCTGGAGGTCTTCTCCACTTCCATCTTGACCGTGCCGCGGGTCAGCGGGGTGCCGGTTTCCGGAATCAGCAGCTTGGCCACGACCAGGGTGGCCGGGGCCGCCATGATGCTGGCCGCCAGCAGGTGCTTGGCGTAGAACGCCTGCTGCACCGGATCGCCGCCGCCCAGCATGCCCACGTACGCGGCAAGCACGCCGCCGGCGATGTGGGCCATGCCGCCGATCATCATCGTCAGCAGCTCGGACTGGGTCATCTTGGCGATGTACGGACGCACCGTCAGCGGCGCCTCGGTCTGGCCGATGAACACGCTGGCGCAGACGCTGGTGGTTTCCGCACCGGACACGCGCATCACCTTGGTGATCGACCAGGCCATCACCCGCACGATCGCCTGCATGACGTTGAGGTGGTACATGACCCCCATCAGCGCCGAGAAGAAGATGATCGTCGGCAGCACCTGGAAGGCGAAGATGAAACCGTAGTTCTTGACGTCCATCAACGAGCCGAAGATGAACTTCGAACCTTCGTTGACGAAGCTCAGCACTTTCACGAAGCCCTGGCCCAGCGCATCGAACACGTCGCGCCCGCCCGGTACCAGGATCACCAGGGCCGCAAAGGCGATCTGCAGGGTGATGCCGGTGGCGACCAGCTTCCAGTCCACCGCGCGCTTGTTGTTGGAAAACAGCCAGGTGATGCCGATCAGCACCGCCAAACCGAACAGGCCGAAGCCGATCCTGCCCAAACCTTCGACCATCTGAGTGACTCCCCTGGGGCGTCGCGAAAAACGGGAAGCCTAGTGCAGGGCAGGGGCCGGAGCAAGGAAAAGCCGTCTGCGCGCGGCCATCGGCTCCGATCAGGCCAGCAACAGCAAGGGGTTGCGCCTGCCGGGACAGGTAGAATGGTGGCTTGATCCCGGCCCGTATGCGGGCCCGCAGCAGGAGAATCGCATGCTCTACCGTCGCCTTGGCTCCACCGGCCTGCCGATGTCCGCCCTGTCCTTCGGCGCCTGGGTGACCTTCGGCGACCAGGTGCCGCGCGACGAGGCGCGCAACCTGGTGGCGGCGGCCTGGGACCATGGCATCAACTTCTTCGACAACGCCGAGGGCTATGCCAACGGCCGCGCCGAGCAGGTGATGGGCGATGTGATGGCCGACCTGCGCCTGCCGCGCGATGGCTTCTGTGTGTCCAGCAAGGTGTTCTTCGGCAGTGCCAAGGATCCCCGGCCCACCCAGCGCGGCCTGTCGCGCAAGCATGTGACCGACGCCTGCCATGCTGCGCTCAAGCGCCTGCGGGTGGACTACCTGGACCTTTATTACTGTCATCGTCCGGATCCGGACGCGCCGATCGCTGAGACGGTGCATGCCATGGACACCCTGGTCCGGCAGGGCAAGGTGCTGTACTGGGGCACGTCGGAATGGTCGGCCAACCAGATCCAGGAGGCGGTGGACATCGCCGCGCGCCACAACCTGCAGGCGCCGTCGATGGAGCAGCCGCAGTACAACCTGCTGCACCGTCAGCGCGTGGAAGTGGAGTACGCGCCGCTGTATGCCACCGCCGGACTGGGCACCACGATCTTCTCGCCGCTGGCCTCGGGCCTGCTGAGCGGCAAGTACGACGATGGCGTGCCGGCCGATGCGCGGCTGGGCCGCGAAGGCATGGGCTGGCTGCAGGACCTGGTGCTGGGCGACAACGCCGATGAGCGTTTGGCCCGGGTGCGCCGCTTCAGTGCGGTGGCCCGCGAGCTGGGTCACGCCCCGGCCAGCCTGGCCATCGCCTGGTGCCTGCGCAATCCCAACGTCTCCAGCGTGATCCTCGGCGCCAGCCGGGTCAGCCAGCTGCTGCAGAACCTGCAGGCGCTGGAGGTGCTGGCGCAGGTGGACGACGCCGGCTGGGCGCAGGTAGAAGCCGTATTCGCCTGAGGAACGGGGACAGGGGGGCAGGGCCGAACCCGCGCTCGGCCGGCCCTCCCGCGCCCAGTCGGGCCCATTTCAATAGATGGTAGCTATCGAATTTTAAATTTCGATCATTAATTCCATCAATGAAGTTGAGAATGGTTGTTGATTGTTAACTGAGAATCATTATCATTTAACTCGTCCCTCGCACGAGTCCAGATGCTCATGAATGCTCAACCTGTACTGCTGCGCCCCGAAACGCTGACCCTCCGCGACCGCCCGGTGCGTGTCGTGCCGCCGGAAGAGGTCATCGACAGCGAAGCCCTGCTCAAGGGCCGTCGTGAAATCCTGATCCAGCACGGTGACCGTTTCTACCGTCTGCGTCATACCAGCAACGACAAGCTGATCCTGACCAAGTAACGCGGTCTGGTCGCCCGCCTCCCTCCCTCCTGTCGGCAGCGCCGGCAGGGTGGGCGCCCCGTCCGCTCCTGCTCTCTCCCCCTCGGTCTACCGTTCATGCCTGTCAGGTGTGGCGGTGGCCGGGGGTTCCCCTGCCTGACCGAACGATGCCGATGACCCGCCCGACTGCCCTTTCCATTGCCCTGTGGATGGCTCTGCCGCTGTCCGCCCACGCTGCTGCCGATGCCGCGCCCGACGCGCGCGAGTTCGATCGCGTGCAGGTCACCGCCACCCGTACCGAACGTGCGGTCAGCGATGTCGCCGCCACCGTCGATGTGATCGACCGCGAGCAGATGGACCGGCAGCTGGTGCAGGACATCAAGGATCTGGTCCGCTACGAGCCGGGCCTGTCGGTCAGCCGCAGTGCCACCCGTTTCGGCCTCGGCAGCATCCGCATCCGCGGCCTGGATGGCAATCGCGTACGCATCCAGACCGATGGCATCGCCATGCCGACCAGCTTCAACATCGGTTCGTTCTCCAACGCCAACCGCAACTTCACCGACCTGGACACGCTCAAGCGCGTGGAGATCGTGCGCGGGCCGGCGAGTTCGCTGTACGGCTCGGACGCACTTGGCGGCGTGGTTGCCTTCGTCACCAAGGATCCGGCTGATTACCTCAAGGACGGCAAGGACAGCTACGTCGGCCTGAAATTCGGCTACGACGGCGAGTGGAAGGGCCTGCTCGGCGGCGTCACCAGCGCCTTCGGTGGCGAACACTGGAGCGGCATGGTCAACATCAACCACCGCCAGGGCCAGGAAACCGACAACAAGGGCGATGTGCGCAGCAATGACAACACGCGCACCGCGGCCAACCCGCAGGACCGCGATGGTCGCAGCGGCCTGGCCAAGCTGGTCTATGCGCCCAGCGAAGACCAGCGTTTCCGCCTGACCGTGGAAGGCAACGAAGACAACGCCGATACCGACGTGCTGTCCTCGATCGACCGCACCACCACCACCGGCATGAAGGCGCGCGACAAGCAGAACCGCACCCGCGTGTCCTTCGCCCACGAGATGGATGCGCTGGACAAGGGCTTCGCCGACAGCCTGCACTGGCAGGTCTACACGCAGGACAGCGAAACCACGCAGCGCACCGATGAGGCGCGCGCCAACGGCAGCCGCCGCCATCGCGAGTTCAGTTTCGACCAGCGCGTCTATGGCCTGCAGGCGGTGTTCAACAAGGCCTTCAGCACCGGCAGCGTCGAACACGCGCTGACCTATGGCTTCGATGGCGCCCGCACCGAGATCCGCCAGAAGCGCGATGGCTACCAGGTCAGCAATCGTGGCGTGGTCAGCACGACGATCCTGCCCGACGCGTTCCCCGTGCGCGATTTCCCGATCAGCAAGACCACCGAGCTGGGCCTGTACGCGCAGGATGAAATGCGCCTGGCCGATGGCAGGCTGTCGTTGGTGCCGGGCGTGCGCGTGGACCGCTACGAACTGAAGCCGGACGTGGACAGCATCTTCGCCGAGGACAACCCCGGCGTGGCCGTGTCGGAGCTGAAGAAGACCAGCGTGTCGCCGAAGTTCGGCCTGGTCTATCGCTTCACCGACGAGTGGTCGCTGTTTGCCGGTTACTCGCGTGGTTTCCGCTCGCCGCCGTACAACGACGTCAACCTCGGCTTCACCAATTTCGCTTTCGGCTATACCGCCATTCCCAATCCGGACCTGAAGCCGGAAACCAGCGATGGCGTTGAGCTGGGCCTGCGCTTCCTGTCGCCGGCGGCGTACGTGAGCGTGAGCGGCTACTACAACGACTACAAGGACTTCATCGAGTCGCAGACGCTGGTGGGTACCAACCCGCAGGGCCTGATGGTGTTCCAGTCGCGCAACATCGCCGACGCACGCATCTACGGCGCCGAACTGAAGGCCGGCGTCGACTTCGGCCAGATCCGTCCCGCACTGCAGGGCTGGGCGCTGCGCAGTGCGGTGGCGTGGTCGCGCGGCGACAACAAGACCGAAGACACGCCGTTGGATTCGGTCGATCCGCTGCGCGGCACCGTCGGCCTGATGTACGACACCGATACCTGGGGTGTTGAACTGGCAGGCACCTTCGTCAAGCGCAAGGACCGGCTGGCCAGCACCACCACCTATCGCCCGGCGGGCTATGGCGTGGCCGACCTGATGGCGCACTGGAACTTCGCCCCGGGCGCCACCTTCAACGTCGGTGTCTTCAACCTGGGTGACAAGCGTTACATCGACTGGTCCAACGTCGGCTCGACCCTGTCGGCCACCAGTACCGTTCTGGACCGCTATACCAGCCCCGGCCGCACCCTGTCGGCCAGCCTTGCCGTGTCCTGGTGATCCCATGAGCCGAGCCCTGTCCGCGCGCCGCCCGCCGTCCTCCCTGTCGCGTTCGTCGCCGCGGGCCTGGCCTGCGCCGGCACAGCTGGCAGCGCTCGGCACGGTGTTGTGCCTGTATCACGCCGATGGCAACGAGCTGGGCGGTTGGCGCCAGGCGGTATCGGTGCATGCCTGCCAGGGCGTGGACAGCGAGGGCCTGCGCGAAAGCCTGTGCTTCCTCGATGCACGAGGCCGTTGCGTGTGGCGCCTGTACCTGTTGCCGGACAGCGATTTCCTGGCCTGGGACCGACTGGTGGCGACGCTGCCGCCGGGTCCTTCGCACGATAGCGATGGCAGCGTCGGTGAGCGCCTGTGGCGGCGCCTGGCCGGGCACCTGGGCGGACAACGCTGGCGTCTGTGCACGCTGCGCCTGCACGCCGCCGACGAGGGCCGGACCCTGGCCGCCAGCCTGTCCACGCTGTCGTCGCTCGGTGCCGCCACCGCGCGCCGCATCGCACGCATGGAAGGCGCCGAAGGCGAACTGGCGATCGACGACTGCTGCTGCGCCGACGCCGCACGCCGCCCTGCCGCGCGCGCTCCCGGCGACCTGCCGCTGGTACGGCTGTGACCTGATTGCGATGGATTGCCTGCCGGCCAGGATGGCCTTTCCACGAAACCTGCAACCCCGAAGGAAGACCCGATGAAGTTCCAGACAGCCAGCGTGATGGTGCTGCTCGCCGCTAGTGGCGCCGCCAGCGCGCAGCCCTCCGACATCGCCCGCGACCATGACAGCATCCTTGCCATGCAGGGTGAGTACACGGTGGATTTCGCCTTCGATGAGACCGTGCTGCTGAAGCCGGGCTACGAGCGCGCGCCGGCCATGCGCAGCGGTGGCAACGAAGTGGTGATCGTGGTCGAGGACACGCCGAAGCGCATCGTGCTGCAGCACCTGCTGCTGGACGAGAAGAGCGGCCACGTGACCAAGCACTGGCGGCAGGACTGGGTGTATGAAGCGCCGAACCGCTTCGAGTTCAGCGCCGACCAGACCTGGCAGGTGCGCACGATCGCGGCCGCAACCAACCAGGGCGCCTGGACCCAGTGCGTGTACGAAGTCAGCGATGCACCGCGCTACTGCGGCACCGGCACGTGGACCTACCTCAACAACGTGCCGACCTGGACCAGCGACATCAGCTGGCGGCCGCTGCCACGCCGCGAGTACACCAAGCGCAGCGATTACAACGCGCTGGCGGTGGTCAACCGCCACACCCTGACCCCGAACGGCTGGACCCACGAGCAGTTCAACACCAAGGTGCAGCGCAACGCGGATGGCAGCCAGGTGGAAATCGCCCGCGAATTCGGCTTCAACGACTACACCAGGACCACCGAGGTCGACTTCACCCCGGCGCGCGATTACTGGAAGGCCACCGCCGGTTACTGGAGCAAGGTGCGCCAGCGCTGGGACGGCTTCCTGACCCAGGCCCCGGGCGTGCACCTGAAGACCAAGCTCGACGGCATGGCGATGATCATCCCGTTGTTCACCCAGGCGGAGGACGTGCAGGCCGGCAAGAAGGTGAAGGACGCGCAGATCGACGAAGTCTTCGCCAAGTACGTGGAAAAGGCGCCGAAGGAAGGTTGATCGGCGCGCTGCGGTGCCGGATGCGCACTGCACTGGTGGGTGCCGAGCTTGCTCGGCACGCTCTCCGGCGGTGATTGCACCCGGCATCCACGCATGGCGTGGATCTACTGGAGCTATCGGCAATGCATCCACGCGTGGCGTGGATCTACTGGGACCATCGGCACTGCATCCACGCATGGCGTGGATCTACTTGCTTGCGCGGCGTGGATCTACCGGGATCATCGGTAATGCATCCACGCATGGCGTGGATCTACCGGGATCATCGGTAATTCATCCACGCTTGGCGTGGATCTACCGGGATCATCGGTAATTCATCCACGCTTGGCGTGGATCTACTCGGCTCGCTGGTAGATCCACGCCATGCGTGGATGCCCTTGCCACAGAACAGCGTCAGGCCTCGCGCAGCGCCAATGCCGGTGGCGTGTGCAGGATCCGCCGGGTCCCCAACCAGCCGGCCAGCAGGCTCAGCGCGATGCCGAGCAGGCCACCCAGCAGCAGGCCAGGCCACGGCGGCAGCAGCGGTAGTTCGAACACCTTCTGCGACACCGCAACGCCGATCACCGCTGCCGCGCCCACCGCCAGCAGCGCCGCCAGCGCGCCCAGCGCACCGAACTCGACCAGCACCGCGCCACGCAGCTGGCGCCGCGTCGCACCCAGCGTGCGCAGCACCGCGCTGTCATAGCGGCGCTCGCCCGCCGTTGCCTGCAGCGCCGCCAGCAGCACCAGCACGCCGGCCAGCAGGCTGAACACCATCACCAGCTGCACCGCCTGCGCCACCCGTTCCATCACATCGCGTACCTGCGAGATCACCGCATCCACGTCCAGCAGCGAGAGGTTGGGCTGCGCACGCACCAGGGCACCCAGTCCCGCCGATCGGCCAGCCGGGAGATGGAACGCCGACAGCAGGTTGTGCGGTGTATCGCCCACCGCGTTCGGGTTCAACAACACGAAGAAGTTCGGGCGGAAGGTATTCCAGTCGGCCTTGCGCACGCTGGTGACGCTGAACTCGCGCTGCTGCTCGCCCACCGCAATGGTGATGCGGTCACCGGGATACACGCCGTAGCGCTTGGCCCAGCCGATCTCCACGGATGCCTCCGCGGCGGTGCTGTCCGGCTTCCAGAACGTGCCGTTGACCAGCGTATTGGCCGGCGGGAACGTGCTGCGCCAACTGAAGTTCAGCGGCCGGTTCTCGTCATCGTCGTCGCGCTGTCCTTCACCCTGCGGCTGATTGTCGTCGGCCGGCGTGCGATCCACTCGCAGCGGCGGCTTGCCGTTGATCGCGATCAGGCGGCCGGTGGCCATCGGTTCGATGCTGGCATCGTGCGCACCCAGGCCCTGCAGGGTGGCCAGCACGCTGTCGCGCTGCTCGGGCTGGATGTTGATCAGGAAATAATTGGGCGTGTCCGCAGGCAGGCGCTCGCGCCACTGCTGCAGCAGGCCGGGGCCGATCACCGCCAGCAACAGCAGGGCGCACAGCGACAGTGACAGCCCCACCAGCTGCATCACCGCCAGCATCCGCCGCCGCGTCAGCGCCGCCAGGCCCAGCCGCCAGTTGCCGTGCAGGCGGTGCTGCAGGCCACGCAGCAGCTGCAGCAGCAGGAACCCGACCACGCCCGCGGCCACCGCCAGCCCGGCCAGGCCACCCAGCACCCACAGCGCCAGTTTCAGATCGCCGGTGACCTGCACCGCCAGTACCAGGCTGGCCGCCAGCGCAGCCACATAGGCCAGCAGCGAGGCCGGCGGCAAGGCAGCGAACGAACGGTTGAGCACGCGCATCGGCGGCACGCCACGCAGGCGCAGCAGCGGTGGCAGTCCGAAGCCGAACAGCAGCAACAGGCCGATTCCCGCGCCGGTCAGCGCAGGCATGGCTTCGGGCAGCGGCAGGCGTTGCGGCACCAGGCTGCCCAGTACCTGCACCAGTCCTTCCTGTGCCGCCATGCCCAGGCCGATGCCGATCGCACACGCCGGCACCGCCAGCATCAGCAGCTGCAGGGCCAGGCCGGCCAGGATGTCGCGCTGGCGTGCACCCAGGCAGCGCAGGATCGCCACCTGGTCGATGCGACGCAGCGCGAACCGGTTGGCCGCCAGTGCGGTGGCAACGCCGGCCAGCAGCACCGCCAGCAGCGCGCTCAGGCCGAGGAAACGACCGGCCAGGTCGAAGGCCTGGCGCACACCGCGCTGGGTATCGTTCACGCTGAGCAGGCGCATGCCTTTTACCTGCGGCAGCAGCCATTGCCGGAATGACGCGATGTCGGCGGCAGGGCCGGCGAACATCACCCGGTAGTTGATGCGGCTGCCGGGGCCGAGCAGGCCGGTGCCTTCCACATCGGCGCGGTTGACCAGCAGGGTCGGCGACAGCGTCAGCAGGTCGCCACCGGCATCCGGTTCCGATTCGATGATGCCGGCGATGCGCAGCGTGCCCGCACCGAATTCCAGATCGTCGCCGGCCTTCAGGCCCAGTGCCTGCAGCAGGCGTGGGTCGGCATAGGCCTGGCCCTTGGCCGGCATTCCGGCATCGGCGATCAGCGCGCCGCCGGGCGTGGCACGCACGCGCAGCGCGCCGCGCAGGGGGTAGCCCGCTTCCACGGCCTTGATGCTGGCCATCTGGCTGGCATCGCCCTGGAACAGCACGCTGCCGAAGCTGGCCAGCCGCGTATGCGCCAGGCCGCGTCGCTGCGCCTCCTCAACGAACGCGGCGGGCGGGTCATCGCGGCCGGCAACACCGAGGTCGCCGCCGAGCATTTCCGCCGCGCTGCCGGTCAATGCCAGGTTGACCCGGTTCACCAGCGTGCCCACCGCCGTCATCACCGCCACGCCCAGTACCAGGGCGGCGAACACGGTCAGCAGGTCACCTGCCAGGGCCTCGCGGCGCAGCGCGCGCCACGCATGCCGCAGCAGGTTCATGCGTCCACTCCATGTTCCACCGGCTGCAGGCGGCCGTTGTCGATGCGATGGATGTACTGGCAGCGCTGCGCCAGGCGCAGGTCGTGGGTGACCAGCACCAGCGTGGTACCGCTGCCGGCATTGAGTTCGAACAGCAGATCGCTGATGTGCTGGCCGGTGGCCTGGTCCAGTGAACCGGTGGGTTCGTCGGCGAACAGGATGCGCGGGCGGCTGACGAATGCCCGGGCAAGGGCGACACGCTGCTGCTCACCGCCGGACAACTGCCGCGGATAGTGGCGGGCGCGATGCGAGAGCCCGACCGCAGCCAGCACCTCGTCCACCCGCGTGCGGTCCTCGCGCCCGGCCAGTTCCAGCGGCAGCGCGATGTTCTCGGCCGCCGTCAGCGCCGGCAGCAGATGGAAGCTCTGGAAGACGAAGCCGACGTCGCGCGCGCGCAGTTGTGCACGCGCTTCTTCGTCCAGCGCTGTCAGATCCTGGCCCGCCAGCGCGATGCGGCCACGGCTGGGCAGGTCCAGCCCGGCCAGCAGGCCGAGCAGGGTGGTCTTGCCGGAACCAGAGGCGCCGACGATGGCCACGCTGGTGCCTTCATGGACGGTCAGGGTGATGTTGTCCAGTATGTGGACTTCACCCTCCGGGCCATGCACGGATTTGCCGACCTGGTCGACGGCGATGGCGACGGGCGCGCTGCGGGGGGACAGGCTGTCGATGAGGAGACTCCAATGCACAAGACGGAATGGAGCCGGCAAGCCGGCGCAATGATGATGCTGCTGCTAGGGTTGCTGCTGTTGCCGGCACTGGCGTGTGCCAAAGGTCCGGGCGGCGGTACCGTGCTGGTGCTCGGTGACAGCCTCAGTGCCGCCCACAATATCCCGGCCGATGCCGGCTGGGTCAGCCTGCTGCAGCAGCGGGTCAGGCAGCAGTCGAAAACCCCGCCGCGCATCGTCAACGCCAGCATGAGCGGGGAAACCACCGCTGGCGCGCTGACCCGCCTGCCGGGCCTGCTTGGCCGGGAGAAGCCCAGGGTGGTGGTGATCGCCCTTGGTGGCAACGATGCGCTGCGCGGGCTGACCCCGGCGCAGGTGCAGGGCAACCTGGAGAAGATGGTGCAGGCCAGCCAGAAGGCCGGTGCCAAGGTGCTGCTGCTGGGCATCGATGTGCCGCCCAATTATGGGCCAGGCTACCGCCAGCGCCTGGCTGCGGCGTACCGGGCACTGGCCACGCAGTACAAGGTGCCGTTGCTGCCGTTCCTGCTGGAAGGCGTGGCCCTGCAGCCCGGCTTGATGCAGGCCGACGGCCTGCATCCCACCGCGCAAGCGCAGCCGAAGGTGCTGGACAACGTCTGGCCGCTGCTGAAACCGCTGCTGTGAGCACGCCATCTTCTTTTCATTGACGCAACTTCACATCGCGTGCACCGTCGATCGGGCATGTTTCACAAAGCTGAAGAAAGAGGGATTCTCATGCGTCAGACGAAGGAGACTTCCGGCTTGGTGCTGGTGGTCGAAGACAACCGCAATATCTCCGAGATGATCGGTGAATACCTGGAAGGCCGTGGCTTCGAGGTCGACTATGCGCAGGATGGCCTGGACGGCTACCGTCTGGCTGCCGAGAACAGCTACGACGTCGTCGTGCTGGACCTCATGCTGCCGCGGCTGGATGGCATCGAAGTGTGCCGCCGGCTGCGCAACGATGCGCGCAAGTCGACCCCGGTGCTGATGCTGACCGCGCGCGACACGCTGGATGACAAGCTCACCGGCCTTGGCTTTGGTGCCGACGATTACCTGACCAAGCCGTTCGCGATCCAGGAACTGGAAGCCCGCCTGCGCGCGCTGATCCGCCGCGAACGTCGCCAGGTGGGTTCGGAAGTGCTCAAGGTCGCCGACCTGGTGCTCGATCCGGTCAGCATGCGTGCCACCCGTGCCGGCACCGAGCTGCAGCTGTCGCCGATCGGCCTGCGCCTGCTGACCATCCTGATGCGTGAATCGCCGCGTGTGGTCACCCGCCAGGAAATCGAGCGCGAGATCTGGGGCAACGGCCTGCCTGATTCGGACACGTTGCGCAGCCATCTGTACAACCTGCGCAAGATCATCGACAAGCCGTTCGATCGGCCGCTGCTGCACACCGTGCAGAGCGCGGGCTATCGCATCGCCGATATCGCCCAGCCGATGGCCTGATCGACGTCGTGCCGGCGTTGCAGCAGAACCGGCACGGCCGTGGTCGGCAGGGAAGGGGTGAACGTTCCGGATACCGGGTCGTCATCGTCCATGCACGATCACGGCACAGCGCGCTGCCTATAATCGCAGCGCTCTGACCGGGACACCGCAATGCCGCACGGCCTGCCGCGCAAGATCCGTATCGCCTTCATCCTGCAAGCCGTGCTGGCCAGCCTGGGTATCCTGCTGGGTGCCTGGCTGGTTTCGCTGGTGATCAAGCACAGCCTGGTGGGCGCTGCCCTGCGCGAAGAAGCGGCGTACTACTGGACACTGCACGAGGCCTCGCCCGTGCAGCCGCCACCCAATACCCAGAACATCCGTGGCTACCTGCTGGAACGCGGGCAGTCCAGCCTGTCACTGCCGGCCAACCTGCGCACGTTGGAACCGGGTTTCCACGAACTGCCCGACGACGATCAGCTGGTGCTGGTCGACGCCCGCGAAGAGGGGCGCCTGTACCTGGTGTTCCTGCGCTCGCGCGCGGAGATGCTGGCGTTCTGGTTCGGCATCGTGCCGGTGCTGCTGACCCTGCTGGCGGTATATGGCGCCTCCTGGATCACCTACCGTGCCTCCAAACGCCTGGTATCGCCGGTGAACTGGCTGGCGCGTCGTGTCTCGCGCTGGGATCCGGGCCATCCGGAAGCGGCCGACCTGGAGCCGAACAAGCTGCCGGCGGACATGCAGGGCGAGACCCGGCAGCTGGCGGCGGCGCTGCATTCGCTGGCCAACCGGGTCACCGCGCACGTGGCGCGCGAGCGCAACTTCACCCGTGATGCCAGCCATGAACTGCGCACGCCGCTGACCGTCATCCGCGTGGCCAGCGACATGGCGCTGGGCGATGAAAGCCTGGAGCCGCGCCTGCGTCGGAGCCTGCAGCGCATCCAGCGTGCCGGGCGGGACATGGAAGCGGTGATCGATGCCTTCCTGATCCTGGCCCGTGAGGCCGACGTCGAGCCGCAGGTGGAACTGTTCGACGTCAACGACATCGTCCGTTACGAAGTGGACAACGCCAACGAGCTGCTGGTGGGACGGCCGCTGGCGGTGCACCTGCACAGCGACGCGGCCGTGCAGCTGCACGCACCGCCGCGGGTGCTGCAGGTGGTGGTCAGCAACCTGGTGCGCAACGCCTGCAGCTATACCGATGAAGGCCGCATCGACGTGCACGTGCACAACGACCGGGTGGTGGTGAGCGATACCGGCATCGGCATGTCCGCAGACGCGCTGTCGCGTGCGTTCGAGCCGTTCTATCGTGCCGATCCCAGCCGACCGCAGGGCACCGGCCTGGGGCTGTCGATCGTGCGCCGCCTGTGTGACCGCTTCGGCTGGAAGGTCAGCCTGGCCAGCGAGCTGGGCAAGGGCACCGAGGCGACGGTGATTTTCCGCTGAGGGCCGCTTGCCACCTCGGTAGTTGCCGACCTTGGTCGGCGCTTTCACTGGGATGCAGGTGGACGCATTCATGCCAACCAAGGTTGGCAACTACCGGAGCACGCGCGTTGTCGCGGTAGTGCCGGCCGCTGGCCGGCAACCTCGGGATCAATCAGTTGCAGTTGACCTTCGGCGCCAGCGCCTTGGTCCAGATCGCATAGCCGGCCGGGGTCATGTGCAGCATGTCCTCGCGGAACAACGACGCATCGGGTTGGCCGTCGGCCCCCAGCATCGGTGTGTAGATGTCGGTGTAGCCGGTGTTGGGCAGCTTCGCCAACGCAGCCTTGATCTTCGCGTTGGCGTCGTTGATCGCCGGCAGCAGGTGCGCCCGCGAGGGGCTGGGCTTGATGGAGACGTATTCCACCTTCGTCTGCGGCAGGTCGCGATGCACGCGCTGCACGAAGGCCACCACGTCATCGCGTACCTGGGTCGCGCTGCGGCCGCTGTTGAGGTCGTTGTCGCCGGCGTAGAAGAACACCTTGCACGGCGCGTACGGCACGATGGCCTGGCCGGCGTACCAGGTGCTGTCGCGTACTTCCGAACCTCCGAAGCCGCGGTTGAACACCGGTTGCCCCGGGAAATCCCGGGCCAGGCTGTCCCACATGCGGAAGGACGAGCTGCCGATGAACTCGATGCCGCCGCGCGGCGGCGGGTTGGTCCGGTCGGCGCTGGCGAAGGCGGCGATGTCGGCCTCCCAGGCCACGTTGGAGACCTGCGCAGGGATCTGCGGCGACGCCGGCGGGCTCAGGGCCTGGGCCAGCGGCGCGGCCAGCAGGCCGAGCAGGATCAGGCAGGTGCGGGGACGGGTCATCAGGCACTCCGGCAGGGCAGGGGTATCCATCATAGAAGCTGGGCTGGCCCCGCGCTTGGCCGCGCTGGGCCGTTTGCGGGGTCGTTCGCAGGGCCTCGCGGCGGGGCGTGCGGGGTGCCATTGCCGCCCTTGTGGCAAAATGGGGGCTGTCTGCCTATCCCTGTGCACCCATGATTTCCTGCCGTGCGTCTGAGCGGTCGCTGCGCCGCGCCCCTGTTGCTGGATCCATCACCCGTGGCTGATCAGTTCGGCCACATGCCCCGCGGCCCGCGCCGCATCTTCCAGGCCGCCCGCTGGTCCTGGCAGGGCCTGCGTGCTGCCTGGCTGCACGAGTCCTCGTTCCGGCTGGAGGTCTACCTGCTGGTGCTGCTGACCCCGCTGGCGATCTGGCTGGGCCAGACCCCGGTGGAGCGCGCGCTGATGATCGGCTCGATGCTGCTGGTGCTGGCGATGGAGCTGGCCAATTCGGCCATCGAGGCGGTGATCGAGCGCTATGGCGCGGAAATCCACGAACTGGCCGGCCGCGCCAAGGACATGGGCTCGGCGGCGGTGTTCGTGCTGATGATGAACGTGCTGCTGTGCTGGGCCCTGGTGCTGGTGCCGCGATTGTTCCCGGCCAGCGTCGGCTGATCCTTCTTCCTCCCCCTTGTTGAAGACTTCCCATGTCCCTTGAGCTTCTCGCCGATCCGAACGTCTGGTTGACCCTGTTCACCTTGAGCGCGCTGGAAATCGTGCTCGGCATCGACAATCTGGTGTTCATCTCCATCGCCGTCAGCAAGCTGCCCGAAGAGCGCCGCCCGTTCGCGCGCCGCCTCGGCATCGCCGTGGCCTGCATTACCCGTATCGGCCTGCTGGTCTCGCTGGCGTACCTGGCGCACATGCAGGCAAACCTGTTCACCGTGGCCGGCATGGGCATCTCCATCCGCGACCTGGTGCTGATCGTCGGTGGCCTGTTCCTGATCATCAAGGGCTGGATGGAGATCAAGGAGATGATCACCGGTGGCGAGGACGAGGACCCGACCACCACCAAGACCTCGGCCGTGTTCGGCTACGTGATCGCGCAGATCGCGGTCATCGACATCGTGTTCTCGCTGGATTCGGTGATCACCGCCGTCGGCATCGCCGACCACGTGCCGGTGATGGTGGCGGCGATCCTGTTGTCGGTGGCGGTGATGCTGCTGGCGGCCAACCCGCTGGGCCGCTTCATCGATGCCAACCCGACCGTGAAGATGCTGGCCCTGGCCTTCATCCTGCTGATCGGCGCGGTGCTGATCCTGGACGGCCTGGACGTGCACGTGCCCAAGCCCTACATCTACGCCGCGATGGGCTTCTCGGTGCTGGTGGAGTGGCTGAACCTGCTGATGCGCCGCCGCGCACGCGAACACCACGTGCCGGGCGCCGGCGACTGGTAAGCAAGCGAGACAGAACCCCCGGCCCGGCCGGGGGTTCTGCGTTTCAGGCGCCGCTGCGCTCGCCGGGCATGGCCCGGCGCTACCGAAGCGTGGGCCATGCCCGGCGTGGCTTCTTCCCGCAATGCCGGCTTGCACCTTCCACTTGTGAATCGGGATCAACACTGTTTTCCCGCGTAGTGGCTTACTCCCGGCCGGCAAAGCGCGCAGGCTACGCGCTCATTTTCCACAGGGCCTGCCCCCACGCAGGCAATCCCCATGAATTCCAGAGCCGCATTGCTGGCCCTCGCCGTCGGCGCCTTCGCCATTGGCACCACCGAGTTCACGCCGATGGGCCTGCTGCCGGTCATCGCCAACGGCGTGGGGGTCAGCATCCCCACCGCCGGCATGCTGATCACCGCCTATGCGGTGGGCGTGATGCTGGGCGCACCGGTGATGACCCTGCTGATGGGACGCTTCGGCAAGCGCACCGCGCTGATGCTGCTGATGTCGATCTTCGTGGTCGGCAACCTGCTGTCGGCGCTGGCCCCGAACTACGGCCTGCTGCTGCTGTCACGGCTGGTGACCAGCCTCAATCACGGTGCGTTCTTCGGCATCGGCGCGGTGGTCGCCGCCAGCCTGGTGCCGAAGGAGAAGCAGGCCGCGGCGGTGGCAACGATGTTCATGGGCCTGACCATCGCCAACATCGGTGGCGTGCCGCTGGCGACCTGGGTCGGCCAGCAGCTGGGCTGGCGCCTGGCCTTTGCCGGCACCGCCGTACTCGGTGTGGTTGCGATCACCGCGTTGGCCATGGCACTGCCGCCGTCGGCTGCGGGCGCGCGCCCGGATGTCCGGCGTGAACTGAAATCGATCATGCAGCCGCAGGTGCTGCTGGCGATGGCCACTACGGTGCTGGGTGCAGGTGCGATGTTCACCCTCTACACCTACGTGGCGCCGGTGCTGACTGAACTGACCGGTGCGTCGAATGCCTTCATCGCGCTGTCGCTGGCATTGATCGGCATCGGCTTTACCTTCGGTAACGGTATTGGCGGCCGCATGGCCGACTGGTCGCTGGACGGCGCCACCCGGATCCTGCTGGCGGTACTTGCGGTGCTGATGTTCGTGCTGCCGCTGGCTTTCATGAGCCACGCGACTGCAGCGCTGGGTGTACTGCTGTTCGGTGCGGCGACCTTCGCGATCGTGCCGCCGTTGCAGATCCGGGTGATGCAGGCGGCCAGCGAGGCGCCGGGCCTGGCGTCGTCGATCAACGTCGGTGCGTTCAACCTCGGCAATGCACTGGGCGCGGCGCTGGGTGGTGCGGTGATCAGCCTGGGGCTGGGGTACGCGGCGATTCCGGTGGCCGGTGGGCTGCTGGCAGCGTCGGCGCTGCTGCTGGCGTGGTTGGGGCGGGCACGCGCGCCGGTGGCTGAGGCTTGCTGAGAGATGTGTTCCGGCAGGGCTGCGCCCTGCACCCGCAGAGGCGGTAGTGCCGGCCGCTGGCCGGCAACCTCAACAGCAACGGCGGGCATTCCGTGGGATGGCGGGGTGGGTCCGGTGGCAGGGGACGGCGCAAGTACGTCCCTGTAGCCTCGGTCGCGCCATCCATGGCGCTCACGCCCCCTCAACCGGACCCACCCCGCCTTCGACAGGTTCCTGCGATCTGTTGGAACCTGCTGCTGATGGTGGGTGCCGACCGTTGGTCGGCACGAATGCCCGGAGCATGGGCTTTCGCTTTTGCTCTTTTTTGATCTTTCCGCGGTGCGCAGGAAACCGTCCGTGGCCGGGAGGGTGGGTTGGCTGGGGGCGTGAGCCGCATGGATGCGGCGACCGAGCTTACATGGACGTACTTGCAGCGTCCCCCAGCCAACCCACCCTCCCGGCCCACCCAGATATCCAGCAGACATGACCACCGCGGAGGGGGCGGCGCCCGATGGCCGGCACTCTCCACACGTCCGTTAACACCGACCATGGCATGCTCGGCGCTCAGTCCACCCGGAGCCTTGGCCATGCGCCTGTTGACCCGCCTCATCCCATTGCTGCTGCTGGCCTCCCTGCTGTCCGGCTGCGGCTACAACGCCATCCAGCAGAAGGACGAAGCGGTCAAGGCCAGCTGGTCCGAAGTGCTCAACCAGTACAAGCGCCGCGCCGACCTGGTGCCCAACCTGGTGCAGACCGTGAAAGGTTTCGCCAGCCAGGAAGAACGCGTGCTGACCGAAGTCACCAACGCCCGTTCGCGCGTTGGCCAGATCAACGTCAACGCCGACGATGAAGCCTCACTCAAGCAGTTCCAGCAGGCCCAGGGCGAACTGGGCAGTGCGCTGTCGCGCCTGCTGGTGGTTACCGAGAACTACCCGGTGCTGAAGTCCGACCAGAACTTCCGCGACCTGCAGGCGCAGCTGGAAGGCACCGAGAACCGCATCACCGTCGCCCGTGGCCGCTACATCCAGCAGGTGCAGGACTACAACACCTACATCCGCTCGTTCCCGCAGCTGATCACCGCCAAGATCTTCGGCTACCAGCCCAAGCCGAACTTCACCGTGGAAAACGAAGCGCAGATCTCCAACGCGCCGGCGGTTGATTTCGGCAACGCGCCGCAGCAGCAGCCGGCCCCGGCTCCGGGCCACTGACCGATGCGCCTGGCCGCCACACTGCTGGCCCTGCTGCTGTGGCTGCCGTTGACCGTGCAGGCGCAGACGCTGGCGCCGATTCCGGCGCTGGATTCGCCGGTGGTCGACACCACCGGCACCCTGGATGCCGCGCAGAAGCAGGCGCTGGTGCAGCAGGCGCTGGACCTGCAGCAGCGCAAGGGCAGCCAGATGCAGGTGCTGGTGGTGCCGACCACGCAGCCGGAAGACATCGCCCAGTACACCACCCGGGTGTTCGACCAGTGGCAGATCGGTCGCAAGGGCGTGGATGACGGCGTGCTGCTGGTGGTGGCCAAGGACGATCGGCGGGTGCGTATCGAACCGGGCTATGGCCTGGAAGGTGCGATTCCCGACGCGATCGCCAACCGGGTGATCCAGGAATACCTGGTGCCACGCTTCCGCGCCAATGACTATGCCGGTGGCATCACCGAGGCCACGGCGGTGCTGGTGAGGATCATCGACGGCGAAGCCCTGCCGGCGCCGGTCAGCAGCCAGCAGGGACGCGCCCCGGACGGGGGCGGTGATACCTGGATCCTGGCGTTGTTCATCGGCGTGTTCGCCGGCAGCATCCTGCGCGGCGTGTTCTCGCGGGTACCGCGTCCGCTGCGCGGTCTGCTGGGTGGTGCTGGAGCGGCGGTAGCCGCCTTCCTGTTCACTTCCACCTTGCTGGCCAGTGGCCTGGCCGGCGTGGTGGGCCTGGTGGTGGCGATGTTGTCCGGCCATCCGGGGCGCTTCGCCGGCGGTGGCGGTTGGGGCGGCGGTAGCTGGGGCGGCGGCGGCTTCGGCGGCGGGGGTGGGTTTGGCGGTGGCGGTGGCTGGGGCGGCGGTGGTGGCCGTTCCGGCGGCGGCGGCGCGTCGGGAGGCTGGTGATGATCCAACGTCTGTGCAGACATCTGTTTTCGCCATCGGTACGGCGGGCGTTCCCGCCGGCCACGCTGCAGGCGATCACCGAGGCGATCGCCGCGGGCGAGCAGCGCCATGGCGGCCAGGTGATGTTTGCCGTGGAGGCCGATCTGCCACTGCACGCGCTGTGGCACAAGGTGACCCCGCGGCAGGCGGCGGAGCATGCCTTCGCGCGCCTGCGCACCTGGGATACCGCGCACAACAACGGCGTGCTGATCTACCTGCTGCTGGCCGACCACGCCATCGAGATCGTCGCCGACCGTGGCCTGCAGGGGCGGGTCGCGCCCGAGCAGTGGCAGCGGGTCTGCACGCATCTGCGCGAAGGCCTGCGCGGCTCGCAGCCGGTGGCAGCGCTGCGCGATGCCATCGACGAGGTTTCCTCCTTGGTGGAAGGGCACTTTCCGGCCTCGGCGCGGTCCGATCAGGACGGCCTGCCGGACACGCCGCAGATCCTGGGCTGAAGCCCGGCAATCGGGCGACGGCGGCCACCACGAGGCCGCTCCCGGGCGGCGCTAGAATATCGGCATCCCTGCAAGGCGCCCTTCATGATCTATTTCCACGACATCGACCCCATCGCCCTCTCGTTGGGACCGATCAAGGTGCACTGGTACGGCATCATGTACCTGCTCGGCTTCACCGCCGCCTGGCTGCTGGGGCGCAAGCGGATCGCCGACGGGCGCCTGCCGGGCGTCGACGCCAACGGCTTCTCCGACCTGCTGTTCTACGCCATGCTCGGCGTAGTGCTGGGCGGGCGCATCGGTTACATGCTGTTCTATGCGCTGGGCGATTTCCTGCACAACCCGCTGCTGCTGTTCAAGGTGTGGGATGGTGGCATGAGCTTCCACGGTGGCCTGCTCGGCGTGATCGCGGCCTGCTGGTGGTGGTCGCGCAAGCATGCGCTGCACTTCTTCGACACCATGGATTTCATGGCGCCGCTGGTGCCGCTGGGCCTGGGCTTTGGCCGCATCGGCAACTTCATCGGCGCCGAGCTGTGGGGCAAGTACACCGACGGCAGCTGGGGCGTGGTGTTCCCGTCCGGCCTGCCGGCACCGTTGAACCAGCTCGACCACGCCACCCTGCAGTCGCAGTTCGCCAGCGGTGCGCTCAACCAGTTCGCGCGCCATCCGTCGCAGCTGTATGAAGCGCTGCTGGAAGGGCTGGTGATGTTCGCGGTGTTGTGGACGGTGTCGGCCAAGCCGCGCCATCGCTATCTCATCGGCGGCCTGTTCGCGCTGCTGTATGGCATCTTCCGCTTCGCCGTCGAGTTCGTGCGCATGCCCGACAACGGCGTCTACGTGGCCTTCGGCTGGCTGACCAAGGGCCAGATCCTGTGCGTGCCGCTGATCGCCTTCGGCCTGGTGCTGCTGGTGATGTCGCGCCGCGCGCCGGTGCTGCAGCCGCAGCCGCTGGTGACGGCGGAGGGCAGGGCATGAAGGCCTACCTGGACCTGCTCTCGCACGTGCTCGAACACGGCGCGGAGAAGAGCGACCGCACCGGTACCGGCACCCGCAGCGTGTTCGGCTGGCAGATGCGCTTCAACCTCAACGACGGCTTCCCGTTGGTCACCACCAAGAAGCTGCACCTGCGCTCGATCATCCACGAGCTGCTGTGGTTCCTGAAGGGCGATACCAACATCGGTTACCTCAAGGACAACCAGGTGCGCATCTGGGACGAGTGGGCCGACGAGAACGGCGACCTCGGCCCGGTGTACGGCAAGCAGTGGCGCAGCTGGGCCACGGCCGACGGCGGCGAGATCGACCAGATGCAGTGGCTGGTGGACGAGATCAATCGTAATCCGGATTCGCGGCGGCTGGTGGTCAGTGCCTGGAACGTGGGCGAGCTCTCGCAGATGGCGTTGATGCCGTGCCATAACCTGTTCCAGTTCTACGTGGTCGACGGCAAGCTCAGCTGCCAGCTGTACCAGCGCAGTGGCGACATCTTCCTTGGCGTACCGTTCAACATCGCCAGCTACGCACTGCTGACCCACATGGTGGCGCAGGCCACCGGCCTGGGCGTCGGCGATTTCGTGCACACGCTGGGCGACGCGCACCTGTATTCGAACCACTTCGAGCAGGCCCGCGAGCAGCTGTCGCGTGAACCGCGCGCGCTGCCGACGCTGTGGTTGAACCCGGAGGTGACCGATCTGTTCGGCTTCCAGTTCGATGACATCCGCATTGATGGCTACGATCCGCATCCGGCGATCAAGGCGCCGGTGGCGGTATGAGCGCGCGCCCACGCGTTGCGGCGCTGCTGGCGTTGGCTGGCCTGGCGCCGCTGAGCCTGGTGCAGGCGGCGCCTGCAGACACCCTCGCATTGGCCCGGCAGGTCAACGAGCAGATCGTGCACAAGCACATGCGCGGGGAATTGCAGCGCTTCGTCCGGACGCTCGATGGCAGCGCGCCACTGCCCAGCGACATGCCGGCCGGCTGCCAGGCACAGATGCGCGAAGCGGTGACCGGCATGTACGCGGCGATGGCCGAACACCTGAAGGCTGGCATCGAAGAACCCGCCTATCAGCATGAGCTTGAGCAGCGCCTGGCGGTGGTCTATTCCAGCAAGGATCTGCAGGGATTCCTGGCGCGCAGCGGCAGCACCGACGTTGCCACGCTGTCCAGGGACATCCTGTCGGGACCGGGCCTGAAGGAGATCGAGGACGCGCAGATGGACAGGATCCTCGAAGGCCTGGACGAGAATTCCACGTCGAACCCGGCGCTGGCTGCGGCGCTGCGCGCGGCCAGTGCCGCCAACGAGGCCTGTACACGCCTGCAGATCGACGCCGGCTGAGGAGGCCGCACCATGAAACTTTCGATGATCGTTGCACTGGATCGCAATCGTGGCATCGGCCAGGGCAACGCCATGCCCTGGCACCTGCCGGACGACTTCAGGCACTTCAAGGCGTTGACCCTGGGCAAGCCGATCCTGATGGGGCGCAGGACCGCCGAATCGATTGGCCGCGTGCTGCCCGGCCGAACGAACCTGGTGCTGACCCGCAGCGGCCAGGTGCCGTTCGAGGGCATGCGCGCGGTGGCCTCGCTGGACGAGGCGAAAGCGATTGCAGAGGGCGAGGGTGCCAGCGAGCTGTGCATCATTGGTGGCGGCGAGATCTTCCGCCAGCTGCTGGACCAGGCCAGTGATCTGTACCTGACCTGGGTGGATGCCGAAGTACCGGCCGATACCCATTTCCCGGAGGTGGATGAGCGCCTCTGGCAGCAGGTGGCCAGTGAGCCGCACCCGGCCGATGAGCGTCACGCCTACGCGTTCCGCTTCGTGCATTACGTCCGCCGCTGAGCGCGGCGTCCTGTAGAGCCCGGCCGTGCTCGGCTCTACAGGATCGTTCTACGGCATCCGGTAGTGGCCGATGATGGTGTGCTGGAACAGCAGGTTCTCTTCCCGCGTACCGCGCGCGATGTTGTGCAGTACCAGCGGCGTGCCGTCGGCCAGGCGCCGGTCGGAAACGATGCCTACGTGCAGCAGGCCGTTGCCGTTGAGCTTCCAGGCCACGATGTCGCCGGCGGCGAAGTCGCTGGGAAGGGCACTGATCGGTTGCTGCCAGCCGTGGCGGTCGAACCAGCGCATCAGGTTGGGCACGCGCCGGTGGTCGATGTTCCGATCCGGTCGGGACAGGCCCCAGAGGGGCGGATAGGCGCTGAAATCAGCGCGCATGTCTTCATTCACGCGGACCTGCAGGTCCAGCCCCTGCGTACGCAGGGCGCGGACCACCACGTCGGTGCATACGCCGCGATCAGCGGGCACGTCGCCACCGGGGTAGGCCAGTACCTGATAGGCAGGGTCGTAGCGGGTGGTGACGCCGACCTGTGCGCGTGCGGCAGCGACCAGCGGCGGCGAAGGTGCAGGAGCTGATGCAGGGGCGGCGGTAGCGTCGGCGCCGGCAGTCGCTGGCGACGATGAGGGCTGGCAGCCGCTGGCCAGGGCCAGCGTCAGCAGCAGCACCGTCCATGGTGCGCGGTTGCCGGGCGTCATGCCGAAGGAGGCGTTCCGTTGTTGTTGCCACCACCGCCACCACCACCACGGCGGCGGCGGCGGCGCGGACCACGGTTGCCCGGGGCGCCAGCCGTTGCAGCGTTGCCGTTGCCCTGGCTGTTGTCCTTGCCTGCCGTGCGCTCGTGTGCCGGTCGCGCGGGCGGCCGCGCGTTGGCGACCGGTGCCGGTACGTCGCGTCCCGGTACCTGCACCACGCGCAGCTCATCGGTGTCGAGCTGGATCGCGGTGAGCTTGCCACCCCACACGGCACCGGTGTCGATCGCGTGGATGCCCTGGGTGATGGTCAGGCCGAGCGCGGACCAGTGGCCGCAGACCACCTTCAGGTCGCGTTCGACCCGGCCCGGCACTTCGAACCAGGGATACAGCCCCTGTTCCTGGGTGCCCGGCGTGCCTTTGTCCTCGATGCCGATGCGGCCGCGCGAGGTGCAGTAGCGCATGCGCGTGAGCACGTTGATGATCGCCCGCGAGCGCTCGTAGCCGGTCAGGTTCGGCGCCCAGCTGGGCTTGTCGCCGTACATGTTGCGGAACAGCTTGCGGTAGCCGGCGCCGTGCAGCTGCACTTCCACTTCGGCCGCATGCTTCTCGGCCATCTGCGTGGTCCACTTCGGCGCAAGGCCGGCATGCACCATCATCCAGCCAAGCTCGCGGTCCACGTGCACCAGCTTCTGCAGGCGCAGCCAGTCCAGCAGCACATCGCGGTCTTCGGCCTGGACGATGCGCAGCAGGTCCGGGTTGACCTTGCGCTGCTCTTCCTCGGTGCGCGCACCGACGGCCAGCAGGGAAAGGTCGTGGTTGCCGAGCACCACCACGCTGTGTTCGCGCAGCGAATGCACCAGCCGCAGGGTTTCCAGTGACTGTCCACCGCGGTTGACCAGGTCGCCGCAGAACCACAGGGTGTCCTGCGCCGGATCGAACCGGATCTTCTCCAGCAGGCGCTGGGTTACGTCATAGCAGCCTTGCAGGTCGCCGATCGCCCATACACTCATCGTTCGGCCTCCGTGTCAGTGCAGGGTGCGCGGAATGGCCAGCACGAAGGGTGCGACCGGCGCGGCGAATTCGGTGCCGTCGTCGGCCACCATGTCGTAATGGCCCTGCATCGTGCCGTGCTCGGTGCCGAGCATGACACCCGAGGTGTAATGGAAGTCTTCACCCGGACGCAGACGCGGCTGTTCGCCGATCACGCCATCGCCATCGACATGCTCGACGCGGCCATTGGCATCGGTGATGCGCCAATGGCGTGCGACCAGGCGCGCGGCAACGCGGCCCTGGTTGTGGATGCGGATCGTATAGGCGAACGCATAACGACCGTCTTCCGGCGCGGATTGGTCGTCGAGGAAGCGCGGGGCGACTTCGACGGAGATGGCATAAACGTCAGCGTCTTCCATACCGGCAGTGTAATCAGGTGGCATTGGCCAAAGCGATGAATTCAGCCACGTCCAGCTGTTCGGCGCGGGCATCGGGGCGCACGCCGGCGGCCACGAACTGCTCGGCGCTGACCACGTTGTTCAGGGCATTGCGCAGGGTCTTGCGGCGTTGGCCGAAGGCGGCTTTGACCACCTCGGCGAAGCGCTTGTGGTCCTTGATGTCGATGCTGGCCGGGTCACGCGGTACCAGGCGCACCACGGCCGAATCGACCTTCGGCGGCGGCCTGAACGCACCCGGCGGCACCACGAACAGCGAGGTCACCTCGCAGTAGGCCTGCAGCATCACGCTGAGGCGGCCGAACACCTTGCTGCCGGGACCGGCAGCCATGCGGTCGACCACTTCCTTCTGCAGCATGAAGTGCATGTCCGAGACCACCGCAGCATGTTCCAGTGCATGGAACAGGATGGGCGAGGAGATGTTGTAGGGCAGGTTGCCGACCAGGCGGATCGGCTGTCCGTCGGCCAGCTCGGTGAAATCAACCCGCAGCACGTCGCGGTTGACGATGGTCAGTTCACCCAGGGGCTCGGCGGCGGCGGTCAACGGCACGATCAGGTCGCGGTCGAACTCGATCACCGTCATCTTCGGGTGCACGCGCAGCAGCGGCAGGGTGATCGCACCCTGGCCCGGGCCGATCTCGACCAGGCGGTCGCCGTCCTTGGGATTGACCGCCATCACGATCTTGTCGATGTAGTAGCGGTCGGCAAGGAAGTGCTGGCCGAGCTGCTTCTTGGCCGGGGCGGAAAACACCGGGCCGGAGGGGGAATGCGGGGAAGTCATGTGCTCAGTGTACGTTGCCGCGCCAGCCGCGCACACAGCGTTGTGGCGGCCTGCAGGCTGGAAGGATCGGCAATGCCGCGGCCGGCAAGATCCAGCGCGGTGCCGTGGTCCACCGCCACGCGCGGATAGGGCAGGCCCAGGGTCAGGTTCACCGCCTGCTCGAAGCCGGAGTACTTCAGCACCGGCAGGCCCTGGTCGTGGTACATGGCCAGCACGGTGTCGAAGCCGGCCAGCTTGGCCGGCAGGAACGCGGTATCGGCCGGCAGCGGACCGATCAGGTCCATGCCCTCGCTGCGCAGGCGCTGCAGCAGGGGGATGACCAGATCCAGTTCCTCGCGACCGAGGTGGCCGTCTTCGCCGGCATGCGGGTTCAGGCCAAGCACGGCGATGCGCGGTGCGGCCAGGCCGAACTCGCGGCGCAGCGCGGCATGCACGGTGCGCAGGGTGTGTTCCAGGCCGGGCGCGGTGATCGCATCGGCGACCTCGCGCAGCGGCAGGTGGGTCGTGGCCAGGGCAACGCGGACGATGTCGTTGGCCAGCATCATCACTACCTTCACCCCGGCCTGGTCGGCCAGCAGTTCGGTGGTGCCGCTGTAGGCGATGCCGCCCTGGTTGATCACCGCCTTGTGCACCGGGCCGGTCACTACGCCGTGCAGTTCACCGGACAGGCAGGCCTGGCCCGCACCGAGCAGGGCACCGATCACCGCACCTGCGTTGGCAGGGTCGGTATGGCCGAAACGGCTGGGGGCGCGGTTGGCGACGGCGCGCAGGCGCAGATCGCCGGGGACGCGTGCGTGTGCGTCCTCGGGCAGCAGTTGCAGGGGCAGATCCAGCGCGGCTGCGGCCGCGCGCAGGGTGTCCGGATCGGCGAATGCCAGCAGCCGGCAATCATCGCGCGGCTGCTGGACCAGTCGGACACACAGTTCCGGGCCGATCCCGGCGGGCTCGCCCGGTACCAGAGCGAGCTCGGGGAGCATGGCTCAGGACTGCGGAGGCGTGGCGGTATTTTCCGCCCGGTCACCGCTGCGGAAGCTGACGTAGGCTTCGCCACGCAGCTCCTGCAGGAAGCGGTTGTACTCGTCTTCCAGCTTGCGGCGACCGATGGTCTCGCGGACCTGGGCGCGCTGGTTGTCACTGCCGACGTCGGTCTGGCGGGTGCCCACGCGCTGCACGATGTGCCAGCCCGCATCGGTGCGGAACGGCTGGCTTACGCCGCCGTCCTGGATGCCTGCCACCTGCTGGCCGAAGGCCGGGCCGAACGCGTCGGCCGGGAACCAGCCCAGATCGCCGCCCTGGCCCTTGCTGTTGGTGTCCTCGGACGATTCCTTGGCCACCTGCTGGAAGTCGGCACCGCCGGCAATACGCGCACGCAGGGTGTCGATCTTGGCCTTGGCCGCCGCGTCGGACTGGGCATCGTCCACGCGCACCAGGATATGGCGGCCGTGGTACTCGGTGACCGTGTGGGTGCCTGCCGCCGCGCTGGCGTCACGCACTTCCACCAGCTTCAGCAGCTGGAAGCCGCTCGGGCCACGGATCGGGCCGACCACTTCGCCGGGCTTCATCTGCTGCATCGTCTGTGCGAACGCGGCCGGGATTTCATCCAGGGTGCGCCAGCCGAGGTCGCCGCCTTCCAGCGCATTGGGGCTGTCGGAATAGCGCACGGCCGCCGCATTGAAGTCCAGTTCGCCCTTGTCCAGCAGGGCCTTCACGCCATCAGCCTTCTTCTGGCCGGTGGCGATCTGCTCGGCGCTGGCACCGTCGGGCAGGGCGACCAGGATGTGTGCGAGGTGGAACTGGTTGCCGGCATCGGCCTGCTGCTTCAGGGCAGCATCGACCTCGCCTTCGCTGACGCTGATGCGGCTCTGCGCGAAGCTCTGGCGCAGGCGCTGCACGGTGATCTCGTCACGCACCGAGGCGCGGAAATCGTTGAAATCGATACCGTCACTGGCCAGGCGCTGGCGCAGGGCATCCAGGGTCGAGCCGTTCTGCTGGGCGATGGCATTCATCGCCTGGGTCAGTTCCTGGTCGCTGACACGGATGCCGCTGCCCTGGGCACGGGCCACCTGCAGCTTGACCAGCACCAGGCGCTCGAGCACCTGGCGGCTGAGCACGTCATCGGGCGGCAGCTGGGCCTCGCGGCCGGCGTACTGCGCCTTGATGTTGGCGATCGCACGCTGGAGCTCGCTCTGCAGGATCACGTCCTCATCGACGACAGCAGCGATGCGATCCAACGGCTGGGCCTCCTGCGCAAGAACCTGCAGGGGGGCGGACACGCTGGACACCGCCAGAAGCGATGCGAGGAGAACGGGGAAGCTCTTGGTCATGGGATCTGATTCGGATCGTAGTCATCGCGGGTCGCTCCGGTGTTGCTGGGCGGCACGAGATAGAGGTCGTCGCGGTTGTAGCCGAGGATAGCACGGCGCAAAGTGCGGTCCGTGTCCTGGCCGAGGGAGCTCAAGCCCTTGAGCACGAACTCGAGCTGGATGGAGTTGTTCATTTCGCCTTCGCGGTTGCGTACGTAGCGGCGGGCCACGGCGCGCACGGCCAGGCAGCAGCTGTCCCACTGTACGCCACCGATGATCTCCAGCGGTTCCTTGTCCTGGATCGAGTAGTAGTAGCGGCCGACCAGGCTCCAGCGCTCGTTCAGCGGGTACAGGAACGACAGGTCGGCCTGTTCCAGCAGGGTGCGGTCATGCTTGTTGGCGGTGGCCGGGGCGCCGGAATTGATGCGGTAACGGTAGGTCAGGTTGACCACGCCGTCGTTGGACATCAGGTAGCGGGCACGCACGCTGGCCAGGTCCTCGCGCTTGTACTTGGGATCCCACTGGTAGGTGGCGCCCAGCGTCCAGCGGTCGTTGATCATGTAGTTGCCGTCGGCGATCCAGGCCGACTTGCCCTTTTCCACCGGTGCGCCACCGGGGACCACGCTCACCCGCGACTCGTCGAAGTACTGGATCTGGCCGATGGAGGCCGAGAAACGCTCCTTGCCGGTGGTCTGGTCGATGAAGCGGGTACTCAGGGCCACGGTCAGCTGGTTGGCGTCGTTCTGGCGATCGGCGCCGGTATAGCGCGAATCGCGGAACAGCTGGCCCCAGCTGAAGGTGAAGTCGCGGGTATCGAAGATCGGCAGCTCGTCCTGGTCGCGGTAGGGCGTGCGCAGGTAGAACAGGCGCGGTTCCAGGGTCTGCAGGAACGACTTGCCACCGATCTTCGTCTCACGGTCGAAGAACAGGCCGGCATCGAGGCTGGCGATCGGCAGGCTGCGGCTGGGCGAGGTGTTGCCGCGCAGCTGTTCGGGGGTAGCGGTGGCCGGGTCGATGCCCTGCGAGCGCAGGATCTGGCCGCGGATGCCGTTCACGCCATCAACCAGGCCGCGGTCCAACTGGTAACCGGTATAGCGGTAGGCCAGCGTGGGCGTGACATACCAGGCCGCGCCGCTGATCGGGAACGACACGTACGGTTTCAGGTCCAGTCGCGAGCCGCCGCTGACGCCGATGCCCTCGGTCTGCCGGCTGCCGTTTCGGGTGTACTGCAGGTCCGGTCCCGCATCGGCGCCGTACTTGAAGTTGATGTCGTCGTGGGTGAAGCGCACGGCCTCGGCGTAGACACCGGTCTCCAGCCACGGCAGCAGCGGCTTGTCCCAGTTGAAGTACAGGCGCGGCTGGCGGTTGTAGGCCAGCGCACTCTCGTTGAGGGTGTAGTCGGTCAGCTGCCAGCGGTCGGCCATGATGCCGGCCGTCCAGTTCTTGCCGGTGCCGTACAGGCCGACGGTGCTCTGCAGGTTTGACGCGGTGACGCCCACCAGGCGGTTGGCGAAGTCTTCCACGTAGCGTTCGTCGCTGACCCAGGCCAGGTTGGCGCGGGCCTGCCAGTGGTCGTCGAGGTTGTGGTAGCCGCCGAACATCACCCGGCCGCGGTCGCGGTCGCGCAGTTTGTCGTTGGGCATGAACGCGGTCAGCAGTTCGCCGCGGCCGCCGTTGTAGAGGTAGCGGAACTCGTTGTCGAGCATCAGGCCGCGTTGGCTCATGTAACGCGGGGTCAACGTGTCGTCGTAGTTCGGCGCCAGGTTGAAGTAGATCGGCTGTGCGTAATCGAAACCGTTGCGGCCGGACATGCCCAGCTGCGGGAACAGCAGGCCGGTCTTGCGCCGGTCATCGATCGGGAACTTGAAGTAGGGCGCCCACAGCACCGGCACCTTGCCGATCCGCAGCACCGCGTTGCGGGCGGTGCCGAAGCCTTCGTCGTTGTCGACTTCGATCTCCGGGGCGGTCAGCTTCCACACCGGCTGCGACGGGTCGCAGGTGGTGTAGGTGGAGCGGTGCATCTGCCCGACCGCGCCCTGCAGGTCGACCGATTCGGCTTCACCGTTGCCGCGGCGGGACACCAACTGGTACTGGATGTCGGTGATCTTGTGGGTGTCGCTTTCCTGGTTGCCCTCGGCGCGCTTGGCGACCATCCGGATCGAGGCATCCTGGTAGCGGACGTTGCCGTCGGCGACATAGTTGCCGCTTTCGGTATCGAAGCTGAGCTTGTCGGTGCCCACGAACTGGTCGCCCCGGCGCAGCGCCACGTTGCCCTGGTACTGCGGCACGGTGGTGGTGCCCAGCAGCTGGTCGCCCTCGATGTCGGTGGGCTGCTGTTCGCGCGCAGCGCTGGCGGCAGCCTTGTCCTGGCCGGGCACCGGGGTCGGTGCGTCGGTGAACGCAGGGATCACGTCGGTGGCCGGGCAAAGGCCCCAGTTGAGCGGCTTGTCATCAGCCCATGCCGGAAGGCAGACGGCGATGCTCAGGGGCAGGGGAAGCAGGCGGAGGGCTCGGCGCACGCGGTTCGGATTCGGGCGAAAACGGACGGTAGCTTGCCCCATCCCTTGCATAGGGGCAATGAAGGCCTCCCCGGATTGCCGGTTCGGGTTCATCCAGGCCCGTTGCCGGAAGGCGTCGCCATCAGTGCCTGCAGGTGGGCCACGCTGCACTCGGCCAAGGCCTGCAGGTCGTATCCTCCCTCCAGCATCGACACCACCCGGCCGGCGGCATGGCGGCGTGCCAGCGCGTGCAGTTCGCGGATGATCCAGGCGAAATCGTCGGTCTCCAGCATCAGGTCGGCCTGCGGGTCGCGCAGGTGGGCGTCGAAGCCTGCCGAGATCAGCAGCAGCTGGGGGCGGAAGTCGTCGATCGCCGGCAGCATCTCGTCGGCCCAGACGTTGCGGAAGCGGAAGCCGCCACTGCCGGGCGGCAGCAGGATGTTCATCAGGTTGCCGGCGCCGCGGTCACGGCGCAGGCCGGACTCGGGGAACAGCCCGGCCTGGTGGGTGCTGTAGTAGGACACCCGTGCGTCGTGCTGGAAGATGTCCTGGGTGCCGTTGCCGTGGTGGACGTCGAAGTCGACCACTGCGATCCGCTCCAGACCGTGGCGGTCGCGGGCGTAGGCGGCGGCGATGGCGATGTTGTTGAGCAGGCAGAAGCCCATCGCGGTGCTGCTGGTGGCATGGTGGCCGGGCGGGCGCACCGCGCAGAAGGCCAGCGGATCCTCGCCCAGCATCACCGCATCGACGGCCGCGACACCTGCGCCGGCGGCGTGCACCGCGGCGCTGGCCGAGCCCGGCGAGGTCCAGGTGTCCATGTCCAGCTGGCGCAGCGGTGCGCTCTGCGGTTGCAGTACCAGATCCAGCAGCGCGCTGTCGTGGACCCGGGTCAGTTCACCGAACTTGGCCGGCGGCGCTTCGCGCCAATCCAGTTGGCCGGGGAAGGCCTCGTGCAGCGCGTCGAGCACCACCTGCAGGCGTTGCGGGCATTCAGGATGGCCAGGGCCCGGGTCGTGCAGCAGGCAGGCGGGATGGGTGAAGACCAGCACGGCGGCTCAGCGCTGGCGATGCTGTGGTTGCCACAGCGCTTCGCCGTGGCCATCGGCCCGTGCCAGCACCCGGGCCAGCACGAACAGCAGGTCTGACAGCCGGTTGAGGTACTGCAGCGCCTCGCTGCGTACCGGTTCCACGCGGGCCAGGGCGACCGTGTCGCGCTCGGCGCGGCGGACCACGGTGCGCGCCAGGTGGCAGCGCGCGGCGGCCTCGCCACCGGCCGGCAGGATGAACTCCTTCAGCATCGGCAGGTCGGCGTTGTAGTGGTCCAGCTGCTGCTCCAGCGCCGACACATCAGCGGCGTGGATCGCCGCATGGCCGGGAATGCACAGTTCGGCGCCCAGATCGAACAGCTGGTGCTGCAGGTGCACCACCAGCGCGCGGACGTCCTCCGGCAGCGGCACGGCCAACAACAGGCCGAGCGTGGCGTTGGCTTCATCGACGGTGCCATAGGACGCAACACGCAGGTCATCCTTGCCGACCCGGCTGCCGTCACCCAGGCCGGTGCTGCCGTCGTCGCCGGTGCGGGTGTAGATGCGCGAGAGGCGATGACCCATGGCGTGGCTCAGTGGTGGATGTCGCGGCGGGCCTGCAGGAGCTTGAGCACCTGCTCCACGGCCAGCTGCAGTGCGGCGGCCAGGGCCACGTAGATCGCGGTGGTGCG
The DNA here is from genome assembly GCF_058783335.1 of Stenotrophomonas sp. FW305-C-20-S1. Lineage (NCBI taxonomy): Bacteria > Pseudomonadati > Pseudomonadota > Gammaproteobacteria > Lysobacterales > Lysobacteraceae > Stenotrophomonas > Stenotrophomonas sp. FW305-C-20-S1. Next base: position 62,625 of record NZ_JBYTEK010000011.1, read on the forward strand.
CAGGTAGGGGCCGAACCACTGGGCGTAGTTCTGTGCCCATCCGGCCACGGTCGGCTCGGCCACGTTCTGGCTGGTCCAGTAGAAACCGCCCTGCGCCAGCAGATGGCACAGCGCCACCGACGCCACCAGCAGCAAGGCACCCTTGCCCAGCACCGACCACTGCGCGCTGCGGTAGTTGCGGCCCAGCAACATGCCGCCGGCCCACATCGCGAAGTAGGCCGGCAACAGCAGCCAGTAGCCCGGCGATACGCAGTAGTGCTGCCAGAAGTCGAGGCCGCTGCTGCGGATCACGATCCAGTCGACCAGCACCGCGAACACCATCAGCAGCGGAAACGCCCAGCGGGTCCAGCGGGCGAGATAGAAGCCGCCGATGAAGAACACCGCCCAGGAGGCGTCCGGGATTGCCGCGAAGTGATTGACGCGGGTCGCCGCCAGCAACAGCACGAGCACTGACAGGACGAAGGCGCGGGGGGCGGAGTCGGACATGGCGGTGGGCCGGAGCGGATTCAGGTTTCATTCTAGCCCGGCGCGGCGCTTGGCGCAGGCGGGGCGGCGTGGGGCATGCCGGCGCGGCGAGCGCGTATCATGCGCCCATGAGTGAACGACATGACGTGCTGATCGTCGGTGGCGGTCTGGTGGGTGCCAGCCTGGCCATCGCCCTGGACCGCCTGGGCCGCGACGTGGGCCTGCTCGAAGCCAGCCCGGCCGGGGAACTGCCGGCGGTGTTCGACCAGCGCAACCTCAGTTTTGCCGCCGCCACGATCAACGCGCTGACCGTGCTGGGGGTCATGCAGAAGCTGTCGATGGCGCCCGGTCCGATCCGCCGCATCCATGTCAGCCGCGCCGGCGATTTCGGCCGGGTGCAGCTCGATGCCGCAGAGTACGACCGGCCATGGTTCGGCCAGGTGGTGGTGGCGCGTGATTTCGGCCAGGCGCTGGAAAGCCGGCTACAGGAGTTGTCACGGCTGCGCCGCTACCGGCCGATGCGTTTCCTTGGCCTGGGCGAGGTGATTGACGGCTACCGCCAGGTGCGGGTGGCCGATGACAGTGGCGAGCGGGTGCTGCTGGCGCGGCTGGTGGTCGGTGCCGACGGCACCAGCAGCGGCGTGCGCGATGCGCTGGGCATCGACGTTGATCGCCACGACTTCCAGCAGACGCTGTTCGTGGCCCGCGTGCGCAGCCAGCGCGCGCCCGATGGCACCGCCTGGGAGCGTTTCACCGATACCGGCCCGACGGCGTTGCTGCCGCGTGGCGACCGCCATTTCGGTACTGTGCACGGGGTTGCCCGTGACCAGGCCGAGGCGGTGATGGCGCTGGACGACACCGCCTGGCTGCAGCGCCTGCAGCAGGCCATCGGCTGGCGGGCGGGCCGCCTGCTCGACTCCGGCCCGCGCAGTGCCTATCCGCTGATCCAGGTACTGGCGCGCGCGCTGGTGGGGGAGCGCTCGGTGCTGCTGGGCAATGCCGCGCAGACCATCCACCCGCTGGGTGCGCAGGGTTTCAACCTCGGCCTGCGCGACGCATTGACGTTGGCCGAGCTGCTGGAAGTGGAGGGCGATGCCGGCAGCGATGCACTGTTGCGATCCTACGTGGACCGCCGCGAAGAAGATCGACGGCAGACGGTGGCGTTCTCCGGCGGTCTTGCCCGGCTGACCAGCAATCCGGCGCCGCTGCTGCGCCCCCTGCGCAGCCTGGGCCTGGTGGCCGCACAGCGCGCCTCGGTGCAGTCGATGCTGGTTGGTGGTGCGATGGGCTTCCGTGGCGATGTGCCGCGCCTGTGCCGTGGAGAAGCCGCATGAACCGGCGCGCACGCCTGGACGTGGCCATCGTTGGCGGCGGTGTGGTCGGCGCCGCCTGTGCGCTGGCGCTGGCCGATGCCGGCCTTGCCGTAACGCTGGTGGAAGGGCGTGAACCGGCACCATGGCAGGCCGCACAGCCGGATCTGCGGGTGTTCGCCTTCGCCGCCGACAACGTGCAGTTGCTTGAGCGTCTCGGCGTGTGGCCGACGATCGCGCAGGCACGCGCCTGGCCATACCGGCGCATGCAGGTGTGGGACGCGGCCGGTGGCGACGACCTGCTGTTCGACGCCGATCGCTTCGGCCGACGCGAGCTGGGTTTCATCGTCGAGAACGGCTTGCTGCAGGATCGCCTGTGGGCGGCGCTGCCGGCAGCTGGCGTGGAGCTGCATTGCCCGGCGCGGGTGGAAGCGCTTGAGCAGGACGAGCACGCTGTGCGCCTGCGCCTGGATGATGGCCGTCGCATCGAAGCCGCACTGGCGGTGGCTGCCGACGGCGCTGAATCGACCCTGCGCGGACTGGCCGGGATCGACGTTGAACGCCACGACTACCAGCAGCGCGGTGTAGTCGCCTATGTGGACAGCGAGCTGCCCAACCAGGCCACGGCCTGGCAGCGCTTCCTGCCGACCGGTCCGCTGGCGCTGTTGCCGGTGGCCGAGCGCCGCAGTTCCATCGTCTGGACGTTGCCCGACGACGAGGCGGCACGCGTACTGGCCCTGGACGAAGACGCATTCAATCGTGAACTGACCCGCGCTTTCGCCGCGCGCCTGGGTGAACTGCGGCTGGCCTCGCCGCGCGCGGCCTTCCCGCTGCGCCGGCAGCTTGCCCGCCACTACGTGGCCGGTCGCGTGCTGGCGCTGGGCGATGCCGCCCACGTGGTGCATCCGCTGGCCGGGCAGGGTGTCAATCTTGGCCTGCGCGATGTCGCCGCCCTGCAGCACTGGCTGGCGCCGTCGGCCGAACGGCGTGGACAACCCCGGTTGTCGCCGCAGCGCGTGCAGCGCTGGGCGCGTGAGCGTCGCAGCGACAACCAGATCGCCGCCTACAGCTTCGACGCGATCAACCGGCTGTTCTCCAACGACGAGATGCACCTGACCCTGGCGCGTGGGCGCGCGCTGGGCTGCGTAGGCAAGTGGCCGCCGCTTGTGCAGGCCTTCTGGAAGCGCGCCGCAGGGGTGTGACGGCGAGGCCCTGGTACATGCCAACCTCGGTTGGCGCGTCGATCGGGCATCCTCGCCCCAGCTGGAGTGAGGGCCTTCCGGGCTTGTGCCAACCAAGGTTGGCACCTACCAAAAGCGGGTCATGCCGGTCTGCAGCGAATCGCTTCTGTAGACGCCAACCTTGGTTGGCGCGCGAGCCCCGGATCATCCGCCGGTAGCGCCGGGCCATGCCCGGCGAGCGCGTAGCGCGGTTCACCGATCCCGCCGGGCGTGGCCCGGCGCTACCGGAATCGGGTCAATCGATCAGCCAACCGGCAAGGTCAGCGCGGTCCAGCTTGCCGCGACGCTTGCTGTCCAATGCGTTGAACTCATCGGAAAGCGCCGGATTGGCCAGTGCTTCGTCACGGCTGATGAAACCATCAGCGTTCACGTCCAGCTCGGCGAAATGGATGCGGTACTGGCCGACCACGCTGGCCGGCGCCAGCGAGCGCACCGTTACCGGGGTTTCGCCCAGCGGCACCACGATGTCGACGCTGCCGGTCACGCGGCCGGCCGACAGTGACTGCTGTCGGACCACGCCACTGTCATCGCGCAGCGGAGCACTTTGTGCCGGCTGCGGGCGCGCCGGTTGTGCCAGTGCCGGCGACGCCAGCACCGCGGTACACAGCAGCAGGGATATGCGCAGGGTGTTCATCAGCGCAGCGGCGACGCCAGCACCGTGATTTCCTCACGGTCGTGGTACAGCTGCTTGGCACGTACCACCAGCGGCTTGCCAGCCTGCTCCTGGAACAGGTCCAGGCACAGGCGGGTTTCATCCCAGCGCTTCTTCATCGGCAGCTTCAGGTTGAAGATCGCGTGCCTGCACCAGCCCTCGCGGAACCAGGTGGCCATGCGTTCGGCGACGCGACGCGGCTGCTCGACCATGTCGCAGACCATCCAGTCCAGCGGCTGCTCCGGGTGCCAATGGAAACCATCGGCGCGCAGGTGTTCGACCAGGCCGGTGTCCAGCACGTGCTGGCGCAGCGGGCCGTTGTCGATGCTCAGCACATGCACGTGCTGGCGGGTCAGTACCCAGGTCCAGCCGCCGGGTGCCGCGCCCAGGTCGGCCGCACGCATGCCCGGACGCACCAGCGCTTCGCGTTCTTCCGGGGCAAGCAGGGTCAGCAGTGCCTCGTCCAGCTTCAATGCCGAGCGCGAGGGTGCGTCGGGCAACAGCTTCAGGCGCGGAATGCCCAACGCCCAGGGTGCACTGTCGTCCGGGTTGGCCACGCAGATGAAGGCATGCGTGCCATCGACGAACACCACGTGCAGGCGCGGCAAGCGTGCGTTGGGTTTGTCGCTGAGTTTGCCGGCCTTGCGCAGCGCCGGGCGCAGGGCATTGCCGAAGGCACGCGCGAGCCCGGACAGCGGTTTGCCGGCGTCCGAATCGGGATGCTCCACCCACAGATCACCGAAGCGCGGCGCATCGGCCAGCACGTCCAGCATCGGCGTGATGCGGTCGGCCGGGTCCAGCTGCGGCAGCTCGGCCAGCACCACCAGCTTCTGGCGGGCGAAGATCAGCTCGCGCCACGGCAGTCGCGGTGCAAGCGCTGCGGCTTCATCGCACATGAAGAGCACGTAGCCGTCGTTGCGCTGGGTACGGGCGTAACCGGCAAAACCGGCGGTGCCTGCGCGGAACTGCAGTTCGCCGGCCAGCTCGGGCTCGAAGCCCTGCCGGCACAGGCACAGCAGGCCGATGCCGGCCTCAGTAACGGGCGCCATCGCTTTCCCCATAGGCACGCAGCACGCTGCGCGCCGCATCGCGGTTCAGGCCCTGCACCACTTCGATGCCGCGCTTGTTGAGCTCGCCCACCCAGTCGGCCGGCAGCGGGCCTTCATCGAACGGGGTCAGTTCTTCCACGTCGGCCGAACTGGCGCCGATCAGCAGGCGGTCGATGCCGGCCCACACGGTGGCGCCGTAGCACTGGCAGCACGGCTGCGAGCTGGTGGCCAGGGTGATCGGCGACAGCACCGCGTTCAGGCGCGGGGTCTGCAGGCGCTGCTGGGCCAGCATGTAGGCCATGTTCTCGGCGTGCGCCAGCGAGGTCGAATGCGGCATCACCCGGTTCACGCCGGCAGCGATCACCTTGTCATCCGGCCCGAACACCACGGCGCCGAACGGGCCGCCACTGGCGTGGTCGACGTTCAGCCGCGACAGCTCGATCGCCAGCGCGACCTTGGCCTCGTCGCCCGGATATCGACGATCCAGGTCGATCTGGTCGTGGATCCAGGCGGGAAGGGTCAGGTGGACTTGCGCGTACAGCATCGCGGGGGTGCCTCGTTGGGAGTGAAAGGAACAGGTGCAACAGATGTCGGCGCGCAGTGTAGCGGCAGTGGCATGTACCGGGCGTGCGCGCTGGATTCAGGCCGCTGAGGGTGAGCCGGTGCGGATCACCACGTACTGCTTGCGGAATTCCAGCCCCGCCTGCGGCCAGCGCGCAGCATAGGCGCGCAGCAGCGGCAGGGCAGGGGCGAAGTCATGGCCGTTGACCCGGCAGTCGGCTTCGCACTGGCCCTGCTCGTCGCGCGAAGCGAACAGGCGAATGGCCAGGAAGTGATGAGCCTTCAGCAGATCGTCGAAGGCGTCGATGCTCCTGGTGAACAGGCAGCAGGGGCAGGAGCCGTGGTCGTCTTCGCTGCACGCAGCAGCGTCGTCCAGTTCGCGGGCGCGGTAATGGGCCAGCGGTCCCAGCACCACGGTGCGCTCGTGTTCCCGGCCGTCTTCGTTGGTCGGGTAGGTCAGTCCCATCATCGGCAGATCCGGTGCGTCTTCAGCGCCGATGGCGGCCTGCAGGGTCGCCAGATCCACCCGCACCCAGGTCTCGAAGCCGGACAGCAGGGATTCCTGTTCGGTTGCGCCATTGGCGTGCTGGTATTCGAACAGGCCATCGGCGAACAAGCCTGCGTGACGGGTCTCGATGACGGTGGAGGTCTGCCAGCCGCCGTTGTCGCGTTCGTTGCTGGCGACACCGTGCGGTGTCAGGTGCAGGCCACTGTCGAGCAGCAGTCCGTCGTCCTCGACGGTGCAGGCGATGTCACGGCCCAGCAGGACCTGTTGCAGCAGCGGCAGAAGTGCACTCGGGGCGGCGGACATGGCAGGGCCTGATGGGTAGGAAAGAACGGACGATGATGGCGGTATCCGCTGCACAGCGGCAGTGCGTTCCACGTGCGCAGCACGGCCGGGCCGCGTCCGCTGGTCGGCGATGCGGCTTCACGGGATGGGGCACTCGCCGGGATGACGCGGGCGCCTGTGCGGCGCCCGCGCAGGTGCTCAGGCCGACCAGGTGTCGCGCAGGGTCACGCTGCGGTTGAACACCGGCTTGGCTGCGGTGTGGTCGCGGCGGTCGGCAACGAAGTAGCCGGTGCGCTCGAACTGGAACGACAGTTCCGGCGCCGCGGTGGCAGCTGCCGGCTCGACATAGCCGATGACGGTGCGACGTGATTCCGGATTGAGGTAATCGCGGTAGGTCTTGCCTTCCGATTCATCGTCCGGGTTCGGCACCGAGAACAGGCGGTCATACAGGCGGATCTCGGCCGGCACGCCGTGCACCGCGCTGACCCAGTGGATGGTGCCCTTGACCTTGCGGTTGGCGCCTTCCATGCCCGGACGCGACTCCGGATCCAGCCAGCCGCGCAGTTCGGTGATGGTGCCGTCGGCATCCTTGATCACTTCATCGCAGCGGATGATGCCGGCGCCGCGCAGGCGCACTTCGCCACCGGGAACCAGGCGCTTCCAGCCCTTCGGCGGCACTTCGGCAAAGTCCTCGCGGTCGATCCACACTTCACGTGCGAACGGCACTTCGCGGGTACCGAAGCTTTCGTCCTTCGGGTGGTTGCTGAAAGTCAGCTGCTCTTCGTGGCCGTCGGCCAGGTTGGTCAGCACCAGCTTGACCGGGTCGACCACGGCCATGCGGCGCGGCGCGGCGCTGTCCAGGTCTTCGCGCAACGCGCCTTCCAGCACGCTGAAATCGATCAGCGAATTCTGCTTGCTGATGCCCACGCGCTCGGCGAACAGGCGCATCGCCGCCGGCGTGTAGCCACGGCGACGCAGGCCCTGCAGGGTCGGCATGCGCGGGTCTTCCCAGCCGTCCACCAGCTGTTCGGTGACCAGCGCCATCAGCTTGCGCTTGCTCATCACCGTGTAGTTGATGTTCAAGCGCGAGAACTCGATCTGGCGCGGCTTGGCCGCTTCGCGCGGCAGGCCGGCGTCGACCAGCGGCTGGGTCAGCGCGTCATCGTGGGCGAAGTCGACGTTATCCACGCACCAGTCGTACAGCGGGCGGTGGTCTTCGAACTCCAGCGTGCACAGCGAGTGGGTGATGCCTTCGATCGAATCGCCCAGTGCATGGGCGAAGTCATACATCGGGTAGATCGGCCAGGCGTTGCCGGTGTTCTGGTGTTCGACGTGCTTGATGCGGTACAGGGCCGGATCGCGCAGGTTGATGTTGCCGCTGGCCATGTCGATCTTGGCGCGCACGGTGCGCGCGCCATCGGGGAATTCACCGGCGCGCATGCGGCGGAACAGGTCCAGGTTTTCCTCGACGCTGCGGTCGCGCCACGGCGAGGGCCGGCCCGGTTCGGTCAGGGTGCCGCGGTAGGCGCGCACTTCCTCGGCCGACAGGTCACAGACGTAGGCCTTGCCGTCGGCGATCAGCTTCTCGGCGGCCAGGTAGTAGGCGTCGAAGTAATCCGACGCATGGCGCAGCTCGTTCCACTCAAAGCCCAGCCAGCGCACGTCGTCCTGGATCGCGGCCACGTACTCCGGGTCTTCCTTGGCCGGGTTGGTGTCGTCGAAACGCAGGTTGCAGACGCCGCCGAACTCGCCGGCGACGCCGAAGTTCAGGCAGATCGACTTGGCATGGCCGATGTGCAGGTAGCCGTTCGGCTCGGGCGGGAAGCGGGTCTTGATCGCCTGGTGCTTACCGCTGGCCAGGTCCTCGCGCACGATCTGGCGGATGAAATCGCGCTTCTCGTGGCTGTCGGCGGGGGTCTCGGGGCTGGCGGGGGTGTGCTCTGACATGAGTCGGCGAAAGAGAAAGGCAGAAAGATTGACAGTCTAACGCTTACCGGGAAGGGCTGCCCGGCGAGCGCAGCGGCACCATTCAGCCCCCGGGCGTATGCTGGAATCCTGTCCCACGGAGCTGCCGCATGCACATCGTGTACAAGGCCGACAATCTGTTCGACGCCCACCTGGTCAAGCACGCGCTGGAAGACGCCGGCATCCCGGCGTTCGTGTTCGGCGAGTCGCTGCTGGGCGGCATGGGCGAGCTGCCGCTGTTCGGCGTGCTGCGGGTCGGTATCCCCGACGCCGCGCGGGCACAGGCCGAAGAGATCGTGGCGGCGCTGGACTTGGGCCACGCCGCAGACGCCCCCATTTCAGATGCCGACGACATTGCCGGGCTTCCGGCGTAGGAGCGCATCATGTTGGGAATCGGACAGGGCATCCTCGGCATCGGGGCCTTCAAGCAGCGCCTGCCGCGCCCGGAAGAGGCTTTGCCGGGCCGCGACCAGCCGCTGCCGCTGCACAGCAACCAGCACTTCGTGAACAGCCATCCGTTGAAGGACCGTTTCGCCGGCCTGCAGCAGATCCGCTTCGCGCTGGGCTGCTTCTGGGGCGCCGAGCGCAAATTCTGGAACGAGCCGGGCGTGTACAGCACCTCGGTGGGCTATGCCGGTGGAATCACCCCGAACCCCACCTATGAAGAGGTCTGCTCGGGCCTGACCGGCCACACCGAGGTGGTGCAGGTGGTGTTCGACCCGGCGGTTGTCAGCCTGGAGCGGCTGCTGCAGCTGTTCTGGGAAAGCCACGACCCGACCCAGGGCATGCGCCAGGGCAACGACACCGGCACCCAGTACCGTTCGGCGATCCACGCCACCGACGAGGCCCAGTACGCCGCGGCGCTGGCCAGTGGCGAGGCCTACCAGGCGCAGCTGGCTGCAGCGGGGTATGGCCCGATCACCACCGAGATCGTGTATCCGGCACCGACGTACTACTACGCCGAGGACTATCACCAGCAGTACCTGGCCAAGAACCCGAACGGCTACTGCGGCATTGGCGGTACCGGCGTGAGCTGCCCGATCGGGTTGGATGTGGAGGTGCCGCGCTGACGCGCGGTGGTCCGCCTGCGGCGGGCAGAAGCCAAAGCCAAAGCGGCTCTGGGTTTCTGTGGGTTGGGCGGGGCGGTGTGGGTTGGCAGGACACGCCGTGAACCCCCCTCCGGGGTCCAGCCCAGCCGCTGGCGGCTGTGCGTTCGGGCGCTTGCGAAGCAGTGCTTCGCAAGCAAAGCGCCCTCACCCATGGGGGCTCGATGGCGCCATCCATGGCGCCAACGGTCCTGCCAACCCACACCGCCCCGCCCCCGACCGTTTCCCGGTGACGGTGGGCAAGAGCATGGGTTACTGACGAACTGATGGAAAACAAAAAGGACGCGGCGTTCGCCGCGTCCTTTTTGTTTGTTTGCTTGCGAGCAAGCGCAGCGCGCGACCCGCTTCTGCTCTTCTTTTCTTTCTTCCGTGGCGGACCGCCGCAGGAAACTGTCAGAGGGCGGGCGGGTTGGGTTCGCGGGAGTGTCCGCCGCATGGATGCGGCGGCCAAGCCTCCAGGGACGGATTCACGGCGTCTCCCGCGAACCCAACCCGCCCGGCCAAGCGCGGCTGTTGCTTCATGCAGTTCGCGACCAAGCCCCCGCCACGAGGGGCTCAGCCGTTGGCTGGAATCACAGTTCCGAGCGAATGCGCTCGCGCAGCGCCTGCAGATCCTTGGCAAACGCATCGATACCGGTCGCCAGCTTCTCGGTCGCCATCGGATCGGCGGCCAGGTCGGCTGCGAACTTTGCCGCGTCGATCGGCGTCACCTGCACCGCTTCAGCGGCACCGGCCACCAGCTTGCGCGGCAGCGCGCCGTGGTCGGCGTCGAGCTTCTCAAGCAGGTCCGGCGAAATGGTCAGGCGGTCGCAGCCGGCCAGCGCTTCGATCTGCGCGGTCGAACGGAACGAGGCGCCCATCACCACGGTCGGCGAACCGCGGCGCTTGAATTCGGCATACACCCCACGCACGAACACCACGCCCGGGTCCTCGTCGATGTTCGCCGGGGTCTGGCCGTTGGCCACGTACCAGTCCAGGATGCGGCCGACGAACGGCGAGATCAGGAACGCACCGGCTTCGCTGCAGGCCAGCGCCTGGGTGGGGTTGAAGATCAGGGTCAGGTTGCAGTCGATACCTTCGGCCTGCAGCACGCGCGCGGCTTCCACGCCTTCCCAGGTCGCAGCGATCTTGATCAGGATCTTCTCGCGCGGCACGCCGGCATCGGCATACATCTGGATGAACTGACGGGCCTTGGCCACGGTCGCGGCGGTGTCGTGGGCCTGGTCGGCATCCACTTCGGTGGAGACGCGGCCCGGCACCAGCGTGCTCAGCAGCGCACCGACGCCGATGGTCAGGCGGTCGGCCACGGCGTGCACCACGGCCTCGCGGTCGCCGCCCTGCTGGCGGCCCCAGGCCAGTTCGCGTTCGATCAGTTCCGCATAGACCGGCAGGTCCAGCGCCTTCTTCACCAGGGTCGGATTGGTGGTGCAGTCCACCGGCTGCAGGCGCTTGATCGCCTCGTAGTCACCGGTATCGGCAACGACCACGGACAGTTCGCGCAGCTGGGACAGTTTGGACGGGGTACTCATTACGGCTCCTGGTGCGGGGATTGCAGGGAAACTGATCGCGCGCGGTTCGCAGCGCAGGTCAGGGACGGTCGTTGTGGACCGCGCTCACGCGCAGCCGCAGCTTGCGGCCGCCCGGGGCGGTCCAGTCGATGCTCTGGCCAACGGCCAGGCCAAGCAGGGCGCTGCCGACGGGCGCCAGCACAGACACCTTGCCTTCATCGACATTGGCTTCGCGGGGGAAGACCAGGGTCAGGACATGCTTCTCGCCCGACACTTCATCTTCGCACTCCACGCGCGAATGCATCATGACGATGCCTTCGGGAATCTGGTCTGGCGGCAACACGGTTGCGCGGTTGAGCTCGTCGGCAAGCGTACGCGCGGCCGGCGTCTGGCTGTGTGCCGGGGATTCGAGCATGGCGTCCAGGCGGTCCATGTCGAGGGTGGAAACAGTGATCGACGGCGGAAGGCCGCTGGCGGTGTTCATGGTGACGCTCCTTGGTTGAAAGCCATGCAAAAGGCGGCACCTGCTGGCGCCGCCTGACTGTATTGTGGGGACAAATGCGGCCGGAATCGACTCCCGCCGGTTTCGATGCCCGGCTGCGGTGTCTCAGCCGTTCAGCACCGGCGTGGGCGGGGTGGCAGCATCGCCGCTTGGCGGGGCCAGCGCCTCCAGCGTGAACAGCGCATCGGGCAGGCGCTTGAACTGCTCGGCCAGCTCCATCAGGAACTCGTTCATTGCCGAGCTGCGCCGCCAGATCATGGCGATGCGACGGCTGGGACGGCCCTCGCCGACGAAGTCGAGCAGGCGGATGTTGTTCGAGCGCGGCACCGGCGGCTGTACCGACAGGCTGGGCAGCAGGGTGATGCCCACGTCGGCGGCGACCATCTGTCGCAGCGTTTCCAGGCTGGTGGCGCGGAATTCGGATTTTTCGTTGGCGCCGAACAGGCGACAGACTTCCAGCGCCTGGTCACGCAGGCAGTGGCCGTCTTCCAGCAGCAGCAGCTTCTGCGTGGCCAGTTCCTGTACGTCCAGATGCTCGCGCGTGGCCAGCGGGTGGCGGCCGGATACGGCCAGCAGGAACGGTTCCTCGAACAGGAATTCGGCGTGCAGCTGGTCGTCGATCACCGGCAGTGCCAACAGCGCGGCGTCGAGCCTGCCTTCGCGCAGGCGCTCCAGCAGCACATCGCTCTTTTCCTCCACCAGCAGCAGTTCCAGCTCGGGGAAGCGCGTGCGGATGCGCGGAATCACGTGCGGCAACAGATACGGGCCCAAGGTGGGGAAGATCCCCAGGCGCACCGTGCCCGCTTCGGGATCGCGGCTGCGTCGCGCCGCTTCCTTCAGCTGCTCCACTTCGGCCACGATCACCCGTGCCCGCGCGGCCGCTTCGTGGCCGGCGGGGGTCAACATCACCTTGCGCGGTGCGCGTTCCACCAGCGGCAGGCCCAGTTCCTCTTCCAGCTTGCGGATCTGGGTCGACAGCGTGGGCTGGCTGACGAAGCAGGAGGCGGCGGCCCGGCCGAAGTGCTTGTGATCGGCCAGGGCCACCAGGTATTTCAGGTCACGCAGGTTCATCCTCAGACCTCTCGGGGTACTGCACCGGCAGGGCGTGCCCAGCCGGTTGATGGTGCTCCCGATGGCCTGGGAACGTTGGATCAGGCCGCTTCGGCCACCGCACCGCTGCTCTTGGGAACCGAGGAGCGGATCAGGTGATCGAAAGCGCTCAGTGCGGCGGTCGAACCGGCGCCCATCGCGATGATGATCTGCTTGTAGGGTACCGTCGTGCAATCGCCCGCGGCGAACACACCCGGCAGATTGGTCTGCCCGCGGTCATCGATGACGATCTCGCCACGCGGCGAAAGGGCCACGGTGTCCTTCAGCCATTCGGTGTTCGGCAGCAGGCCGATCTGCACGAAGATGCCTTCCAGTTCGACGCGATGGGAGTCGCCGCCGACACGGTCCTTGTAGACCAGGCCGGTGACGCGGCTGCCGTCGCCCAGCACTTCGGTGGTCTGCGCGCTGGTCAGCACGGTGACATTGGCCAGGCTGCGCAGCTTCTTCTGCAGCACTTCGTCGGCACGCAGGCTGGAATCGAACTCCAGCAGGGTCACATGCGACACGATGCCGGCCAGGTCGATGGCCGCTTCAACGCCGGAATTGCCGCCACCGATCACCGCCACGCGCTTGCCCTTGAACAGCGGGCCGTCGCAGTGCGGGCAGTACGCCACGCCCTTGTTGCGGTACTGGTCTTCGCCGGGCACGTTCATTTGCCGCCAGCGCGCGCCGGTGGACAGGATCACCGAGCGCGACTTCAACACCGCGCCGTTTTCCAGCTGCACCTGCACCAGGCCGTCTTCGCCAGCGGGCACCAGCGCACTGGCGCGCTGCAGGTCCATGATGTCGACTTCATACTCGCGCACATGCTGTTCCAGCGCCGTGGCCAGCTTCGGGCCTTCGGTCTCCTTCACCGAAATGAAGTTCTCGATCGCCATGGTGTCCAGCACCTGGCCACCGAAACGCTCGGCGGCGATGCCGGTACGGATGCCCTTGCGCGCGGCATAGATCGCCGCAGCAGCGCCGGCCGGGCCACCACCGACCACCAGCACGTCGAAGGCGTCCTTGGCGGCGATCTTCTCGGCATCGCGCTTGCTGGCGTTGGTGTCCAGCTTGGCCACGATCTGCTCCAGGGTCATGCGGCCCTGGTCGAACACCGCGCCGTTGAGGTAGACGGTCGGCACCGACATGATCTCGCGCTGCTCGACTTCCTCCTGGAACAGCGCGCCGTCGATGGCCACGTGCTGGATGCGCGGGTTGAGCACCGCGGCCAGGTTCAGTGCCTGCACCACGTCCGGGCAGTTCTGGCAGGACAGCGAGAAATAGGTTTCAAACCGGTAGTCGCCTTCCAGGTTCTGCACCTGCTCGATCAGCTCGGCAGTGGCCTTGGACGGATGCCCGCCGACCTGCAGCAGGGCCAGCACCAGCGAAGTGAACTCGTGGCCCATCGGCAGGCCGGCGAAGGTCAGGTGGATGTCCTGGCCCGGCGTGCCCAGGTCGAAGGACGGCACGCGGCCCTGGCCGTCGCGCAGCACCTGCAGCGAGATCTTGTCCGACAGGCTTTCCAGGGTCTGCAGCAGTTCCAGCATCTCCTGCGACTTGGCACCGTCGTCGGCATGCGCGGTGATCTGGATCGGGCGGGTCACGCGCTCCAGATAGGTCTTCAGCTGCGACTGCAGGTTGGCGTCCAACATGGTCTTCTCCTGGCTTCAGGCAAAACGGGGGCGTGGCACCGCTGTAGAAGGTAGCGGACCAGCGAGGGGGTAGGGGTGAACCCAAGAGGGCAGCGCGGACCTGTGGAAGGGGCGATGCGGGCGCGGCCGTCTTGGGTTCACCCCCACGCCGGCGATGTGGCCGGCACGGGGATGGGCGCGCCGCAGCGTGGGGCTGCGGCAGGCCGGTGCTGCTTTAGATCTTGCCGACCAGGTCCAGCGACGGGGTCAGGGTCTTCTCGCCTTCCTTCCACTTGGCCGGGCAGACCTGGTTCGGGTTGGCGGCGGTGAACTGGGCAGCCTTCAGCTTGCGCAGGGTCTCGGAGACGTCACGGGCGATCTCGTTGGAGTGGATCTCCAGGGTCTTGATCACGCCTTCCGGGTTGATGATGAAGGTGCCGCGCAGGGCCAGGCCTTCTTCTTCGATGTGCACGCCGAAGGCGCGGGTCAGCTGGTGGGTCGGGTCGCCGACCAGCGGGAACTGGGCCTTGCCCACGGCCGGCGAGGTTTCGTGCCAGACCTTGTGCGAGAAGTGGGTGTCGGTGGTGACGATGTAGACCTCGGCGCCGGCCTTCTTGAATTCGGCGTAATGGTCAGCGGCGTCTTCGATCTCGGTCGGGCAGTTGAAGGTGAAGGCTGCCGGCATGAAGATCAGGACCGACCACTGGCCCTTCAGGGTGCTGTCGGAGACCTTGATGAACTCGCCATTCAGGTAAGCGTTGGCTTCGAACGGCTGGATCTGGGTGTTGATCAGGGACATCGTTTTTCCTCTGGGTGAAGGGGAGTGGGTGAATCGACAGGACCTAGGTTACTGGTTCCATTTCGATAAGGACAATGCATTGATTACATCTATTTGATAGATGAAGTCTATTGATGTGCGCTGAGCCGGCAATGAATCAGGCCACCTGCATCCTGCAACCCGCTGTATGACAAGGGAAATCATCAGCGGCTGCGGAAAACGGTCGATAGGTCTCTCATATCCCACCGCAGCGAATCCCGCCCCAGCGAACCTGAACGGTATCCAGACTCTACAATTGCGGGCCCACCGCCCGCGCCAGTGCCTGCCATGCCCGCCGATTCCGAACCGTCCCTGCGCCAGGTCGTGGCCGACGCCAGCGGCCGCCTGGGGGGCGTAGAGGCCCGTCATGAAGCGGAGCTGCTGCTGCTGCATGTGCTTCAGCGACCGCGCAGCTGGTTGTTCGCGCACGCCACCGATCCACTGCCCGCCGCCGAGCAGGCCGCGTTCGAGGCCTTGCTGGGTCGTCGCCTCGCGGGCGAGCCGGTGGCCTACCTGACCGGCCGTCGTGGTTTCTGGACCCTCGATCTGGAAGTCGACCCCGCCACCCTGATTCCGCGCCCGGAAACCGAACTGCTGGTGGAACTGGCGCTGGAGCGCCTGCCGCCGGACCGTGCACTGCGGTTGGCCGATCTTGGCACCGGCAGCGGCGCGATTGCATTGGCCCTGGCCAGCGAACGACCGCAGGCGCAGGTGCTGGCCACCGACGCCAGTTCCGCTGCGCTGGCGGTGGCGGCCCGAAACGCCGCGCGCCACGAGCTGGGCAACGTGCGTTTTGCCGAAGGTGGTCACGACTGGTACGCGCCGCTGCACGGTGAACGCTTCGACCTGATCGCCAGCAATCCTCCCTATATCGCCAGCGACGACCCGCACCTGCAACAGGGCGATCTGCGCTTCGAGCCGACCACGGCGCTGGCCTCGGGCATCGATGGGCTGGACGACATACGTCGCATCATCGTCGGCGGCGGCGACCACCTGCAGCCCGGCGGCTGGCTGCTGATCGAGCACGGCTGGGACCAGGGCGATGCCATCGGCGCGCTGTTCGAGCAGGCCGGCTACATCGACGTGCAGACCGTGCAGGACCTGGAGCAGCGCGACCGGGTCACCCTGGGCCGGCGACCGGCCTAGAATGGGGGTTCTCCTGCCAAGGGCAGGGCACCACCACGGAGCTGCAAGCATGCGTACGCTGTACCCCGCCATCACCCCTTACGACGTCGGCACCCTGAAGGTCGACGACCGCCACACGCTGTACTTCGAACAGTGCGGCAACCCGGACGGCAAGCCGGTGGTGATGCTGCATGGTGGGCCCGGCGGCGGCTGCAGCGACAAGATGCGCCAGTTCCACGACCCGGCCAAGTACCGCATCATCCTGTTCGACCAGCGCGGTGCCGGTCGTTCCACCCCGCATGCCGATCTGGTGGACAACACCACCTGGGACCTGGTGGCCGACATCGAGAAGCTGCGCGAGCACCTCAAGGTCGATCGCTGGCAGGTGTTCGGTGGCAGCTGGGGCTCGACCCTGGCGCTGGCCTATGCGCAGACCCATCCGCAGCGCGTGACCGAACTGGTGCTGCGCGGCATCTTCATGCTGCGCC
The DNA here is from genome assembly GCF_058783335.1 of Stenotrophomonas sp. FW305-C-20-S1. Taxonomy (NCBI): domain Bacteria; kingdom Pseudomonadati; phylum Pseudomonadota; class Gammaproteobacteria; order Lysobacterales; family Lysobacteraceae; genus Stenotrophomonas; species Stenotrophomonas sp. FW305-C-20-S1. Next base: position 78,927 of record NZ_JBYTEK010000011.1, read on the forward strand.
GCTGGGAGCTGGAATGGTTCTACCAGGAAGGCGCCAACCGCCTGTTCCCGGATGCGTGGGAGCACTACCTCAAGCCGATTCCGGCGGTGGAACGCCACGACCTGATTTCGGCCTTCCATCGCCGCCTGACCAGCGAAGACGAAGCAACGCGCTTGGACGCGGCCAAGGCCTGGGCGGTGTGGGAAGGCGCGACCAGCTTCCTGCACGTGGACGACGACTTCATCAACAGCCATGAAGACCCGCACTTCGCGCTGGCGTTTGCCCGCATCGAGAACCACTACTTCGTCAACGGTGGTTTCTTCGAGGTGGAAGACCAGCTGCTGCGCGACGCGCACCGCATCGCCGACATCCCGGGCGTGATCGTGCACGGCCGCTACGACGTGGTCTGCCCGCTGGCCAATGCCTGGGACCTGACCAAGGTGTGGCCGAAGGCGAAGCTTGAGATCACCCCGGCCTCGGGGCATTCGGCGTTCGAAGCCGAGAACGTCGACGCGCTGGTGCGTGCCACCGATAGTTTCGCCTGATCGTGGGGTAGTGCCGGCCGCTGGCCGGCAACGCCTTACCGGTAGCGCCGGGCCATGCCCGGCGGCTTTTGCGTTGAAACGCTCATCCACGCATGGCGTGGATCTACCACGGCCCAGTAGAGCCAGGCCATGCCTGGCTGCTTTTGCGTTGAAACGCTCATCCACGCGCGGCGTGGATCTACCAATCCCCGCCCAACAACGCTTCGGCCAGCACCTGCAGTTTGGGTGAGTGCTGGCGCGAGGGCGGGTAGATCAACGACAGCGCGCGGCTGCGGCCTTCAAACGGCTGCAGCACGCGCTGCAGGCGGCCATCGGCCAACGCGTCGGCCACCGCGAAATCCATCACCTGCACGATGCCGATGCCCGCAATCGCTGCCTCCACCAACGGGTCGCCGCAATCAAACACCATCCGCGTCGGCGGCGTGACCTCGCGCAGCTGCCCGTCCTGCAGGAACTGCCAGTCCACCAGCCGGCCGCTGCGCAGGTTGCGCACCGCCAGGCAGGCATGGTTCTGCAATGCCGCCACATCGGCCGGCTCACCCTGCGCGGCCAGGTACGCCGGGCTGGCCACGGTCACCCAGCGCAGTGGCTTCAACGGACGCGCCACCATGCGCTGGTCGGCGATGGTGCCGGTGCGCAGGGCGGCGTCGAAGCCTTCCTCCACCAGATCCACCAGGCGGTCGCTGAGCACCGCTTCCACCTGCAGCTGCGGATGCTGCTGCAGCAACGGTCCCAGCAACGGCACCAGCACCTTGCGCCCGAACATCGACGGCGCGCTGATCTTCAACGTGCCCGATGGCGTGCAGGGGCGGTCGGCCAGCAGCCGCTCTGCGTCTTCCATCCCGCACAGCAACGGTCCCACCTGCTCGACGAACTGCTGGCCATCCGGGGTCAGCGCGACATTGCGCGTATTCCGCTGCAGCAGCTTTACCCCCAGCGAGGCTTCCAGCCGGCCGATCGCGCGTGACAGCCCGGACTGGCTCAAGCCGAGCTGGCCGGCGGCGACGGTGAAGCTGCGCGCCTCAGCTACCTGCACCAGCATGCGCACCGCGTTGAGGTCCATCGAGGATCCATTCATGCGGAAAATCATGACAGAAATCGCGTTGAGGGGGTTTATTGATTAACCTGCATCAATGAGACTGCCGTCCCCCCTCAGAACCGGGCGCCGCATGCCTCCCCTGAAATACCCGCGCTGGGCGCTGACCCTGCTGGCCACCGCGCAGCTGATCATCGCTCTGGACGCCACCATCATCTTCGTCGCCCTGCACGACATGGGCCGCGCGCTGCAGATCAATGCGCAGCAGCTGCAGTGGGTGGTCAGCGCCTATACGGTGGCCTTTGGCGGCAGCCTGCTGCTGGGCGGGCGTGCGGCCGATCTGCTGGGCCGCCGCCGCTTCTACCGGCTGGGCATGCTGCTGTTCGCGCTGGCCTCGCTGCTGGGTGCGCTGGCGCCCAATGCCACGCTGCTGATCGTGGCACGTGCGGCGCAGGGCATCGGTGCGGCGCTGCTGTTTCCGGCCACCCTGGCCCTGATCAATACGCTGTATGCAGAAGGCCCGTTGCGCAACCGCGCGCTGGCAATCTGGAGCATGGCCAGCGCGGCGGGCCTCGCGTTGGGAACGCTGCTGGGCGGCGTGCTGACCCAGGCGTTCGGCTGGCCGGCGGTGCTGGCGGTGATCGTGCCGTTGGCCGCCGCCTGTGCCGTCGCCGCGGGCGCGTGGCTGCCGGCCGATGGCCCGCGCGTGCGCGGCCGTTCCTTCGATCTGGCCGGTTGCCTCACCGTCACCGCCGGCGGCAGCCTGCTGGTCACCACCCTGGTGCAGGGGCCGGAATGGGGCTGGACCGCGCCGGCCACGCTCATCTGCCTATTGCTGTCAGCCGTGCTGCTGACGGTGTTCGTACAGATCGAAAAGCGCAGCCGCGACCCGCTGATGCAGTTCGCGCTGCTGCGCCTGCCCGGCCTGCGTGCAGCACTCGGCCTGACCTTCGCGTTCATGAGCAGCTATGGCGTGCAGTACTACTTCCTGGCGCTGTACTTCCAGGATGGCTATGGCTGGAGCCCGCTGCAGGCCGGCATGGCCTTCCTGCTGCCGACGCTGGTGTGCACCTTCGGCATCCGCATTGCCGAGCGCATGCTGCAGCGCCGTTCGCCACGGCAGGTGCTGGCCTGGGGCTTCGCTGCCGGTGCCATCGGCATCACCGCGGTGGCGCTGGCGATGCCGCACGGCGCCAGCTACTGGCCGCTGCTGCCGGGCATCGTGGTGCTCAGCGTGGGCCAGGGCATGAGCTGGACGGCGATGTGGATCGTGGCCGGGCAGGGCGTTCCGGGGCCGCAGCAGGGTGTGGCGTCCGGCATGGCGGCTACCGCACAGCAGATCGGTGGCGCGTTGGGACTGGCAGTACTGGTAATGGTGGCCAACGCCGCACGCGGCACGCAGGCGGCAACCAGTCCTGATGCCCTGCAGGGCATGATCAATGCACAGTACGGCGCAGCGCTGTTCGCCGCGCTCGGCGTGGTCGTCGCGCTGGGCCTGCGTCCGGCACGGGTAGACTGCAGCTCTCCCGACGCGCTGCCCAACGACGCATGATTGCACTGCTTGATCTTCGCCAGACGCTGGACGCGTTTGCCGCCTGCAATGACGACCACGACGTATGGGCGTCGTTCGGCTGGGTGCATGCCAGCGAGGGCGATCTGCTGGCGGCGCGTTTCTGGTTGCCGGCAGATGAAGACGCCGCGTTCGATGATGACGGTGAAGTGCCCGAGGCCGTGCAGGCGCTGGGCCTGTCGGCCTGCCTGGAACCGGCCACGTTCGCTGACGTACTGGATGTGCAGAAGCGCCAGCGTCCGCTCTCATCCCTGCAGGATTACGCCGAAGCGCTGGCGTACTACGCCGAGTACGACGCCTTCCTGCAGGTGGACGGTGTCGATGAAGCGCTGGGCGAGGCGGGTGCCGCCGAGCAGGACGCTGCGCGCGCAGCCGGTGTCGGGCCGGGCATCTTCGCCGCGTTCGAGTTGACGCTGGCGTGTGCGGGCGAACAGGTCAAGGCTGCGGCACAGCGCGTCGCGCAGCTGCTCGACATTCCGGTGGGCGAAGCGCTGGCACGCTGTCGCGCGCTGCCGGTGTTGCTGGGTGAAGCACTGGATCGGCGTCGTGCGCAGGCGATCAAGGACGATTTTGAAGCGATCGGCGTCCGCGTGCAGGTGCGCGGATTCAAACCGTTCCCGTGGATGGATGTTCCCGTGCTGCGTTGACGAAAATCATCCACGCATGGCGTGGATCTACTGGGAACCGGCCTCGTTCTTTCTTTTCGCCGAATGCGGATGTCCGCCACCGCTGCAGTAGATCCACGCCATGCGTGGATGCGGTCATCCCAACGCCAACAACTGCGGCTGCAAGGCGCTGAAAATACGCGCCAGCCGCTCCGCCCACGCCTGCTGCCCGGCGGCATCGGCGATCAGGTCCTGGCGGATTTCCAGTTCCACATGCACCAGGCCGCGACCTTCGCCATGCACCGGCACCGCGTAGTCGCTGCTGCTGTTGACCGAATACGGTTCGTTGTCGCCCACCACCAGGTCGCCTTCATCGCGCAGTGCCTGCAGCAAGGCGTGGGCAAAGCGTGTGTCCTGGTGGTACAGCACGCCGGCGTGCCAGGGGCGCTGCATGCCGTTCATCACCGGGGTGAAGCTGTGCATCATCACCAGCAGCGTCGGCCGTCCCGCATCGCGGCGCGCATCCAGTTCGGCATCGATGCGTGCATGGTAGGGCGCGTGGATCGCATCGATGCGCTGCTGCCGCTGTGCGGGCGACAGCCCGGCATTGCCCGGCACCATGGTGTGGTCGCTGACCTCGGGGATCAGCGTGGGCGAAACCAACGGCCGGTTGCAGTCGATCAGCAGCCGCGAATAGGTCTGCTCGATCGCCCACGCATCCAGCCGCTCGGCCAATGCACGGGTGGTGCCGCCGATGCCGATGTCCCAACCGATATGCCGGTCCAGTTCGGCCTGCGGCAATCCAAGGTCGGCCAGTGCACGCGGCACCTGTTGGCCGGCATGGTCGGCCAGCAGCAGGAACGGTGAGGCACCCTGCGCACGGTGCACGCTGAAGATCGCCGGATCGTCGGCGCCCAGCAGTGCCGGCAGCGCGTGCAGGCCGGCGTCAGCCACGGGGCCGGCCGTCCAGGTGGTGCTCGATCATCCACAGGCCGGCCCACAGCTTGGCATCGGCTTCATAGCCTTCGGCCATTTTCTGCACCAGCCAGGCGGCCGCCTGCGTGCGCGGCACTTCATGCACGGTGATGTCCTCGCTCTCGTCGCCGCCGCCTTCGCCGATGCGGCGCAGGCCGGTGGCACGCACGAAGGCGATCTTCTCGCTGCTGGCACCGGAGGAGGTGGGGCCGATCATCAGCACTTCGGCGTGCTCGGCGGTCCAGCCGGTTTCCTCTTCCAGCTCGCGTACAGCGGAAACTTCGATGGACTCGCCCGCATCGATGTCGCCGACCAGCCCGGCCGGCATCTCGATGGTCGAGGCCTGCAGCGGCACGCGGAACTGCTCGACGAACAGCACCTTGTCCTCGGGAGTGACGGCAATGATGATCGCGGCCAGGCCGCCGGCGTGGGTGCGTTCGCTGTATTCCCAGCTGCCACGCACGACCATGCGCTGGTACTTGCCTTCGTAGACGACACGCGGTGCTTCGGTGTTGCGCTGGCTCATGCGGGCTCGCTGGAAGTAGGGACGGGGTCGGAAATGCCGGCGGCACTGAACAGCCGGCGGCGGGTCATGGGGCCGAAGCGCAGGGTCTGGCACAGGCCGTCGAGCAGCTCTGGATCGGCCGCCTGGCGCGGCATGCCGGGCTGGCAACCTTCCAACGGTGCGTCCAGGGCGATGGTGGTCAGCTGGCGCCAGAGCTGGGCGTGCTCGCGCTGCTCGCGCAGGCGCACGGCCATCTGGGCCGCGCCGCGCAGGCGCAGGAACGGCACTTCGTCCAGGCGTTCGAACAGCACGTCCATGCTGCCGAAATGGGCCAGCAGCACGGCCGCCGACTTGGCACCGACACCGCTGATGCCCGGAATGTTGTCGACCGCATCGCCGCACAGCGCTAGGTAATCGGCGATCTGGTGCGCGTGTACGCCGTGCCGGGCCTTGACCCCGGCCACGTCCCAGCGCTGGTTGCGTGCGTAATCCCATTGCTCGTCATGGTCGAGCAGCAGCTGAGACAGGTCCTTGTCGGCGGAAATGATCACGCCGCGATGGCTGCTGCGGTGGCCATGCAGGGCGCTGCCGATCAGGTCGTCGGCTTCGTAATCATGGTGGGCAAGCACCGCCAGGCCGAGCGCTGCGCACAACGCCTTGCAGTGCACGAACTGGCGCTTGAGCGCTTCCGGCGCCGGGTCCCGGTTGGCCTTGTAGGCCGGGTACAGGCGGTGGCGGAAGCCGCTGTCCAGTGCTTCGTCGAAGGCGATGGCGATGTGCCGGGGGCGTTCGCGCTCCAGCAGGTCCAGCAGGAAACGGGCGAAGCCGTGCACGGCGTTGGTCGGCCAGCCCTGGCTGTCCTGGAATTCGTCCGGCAGCGAATGCCAGGCGCGGAATACGTAGATGCTGGCGTCGACCAGGTACAGCGGCGGCGGTATCGCCACGGGAATCACCGCGCTCACTGGCCGGTCCAGTCCTGCAGCAGGGCCGCGGCATCGGGACGCTCGCGCTCGGGCACTTCGGCCTTGGGCGTGCCGATGTGGATGAAGCCGGCAATGCCTTCGCCCTCGGCCAGCCCCAGGTGGGCGTGCACGGCAGGATCGAAGGCCATCCATGCGGTCAGCCACTGCGCGCCGAAGCCCAGCGCCTGTGCCGCCTGCAACAGAGCAAAGCACACACAGCCGGCGGTCATCAGCTGTTCCTGTGCCGGTACCTTCGGGTCCGGGCGGGGGCTGGCCACCACCACGATCACCAGCGGTGCATGGCTGAAGCGCTGGCGGTCCTTCTCGAACACGGCGTCGCCGGCATGCGGGTCGCGCTCACGGCTGCGCGCGGCCAGGAAGTCGCCCAGAGTGTGACGCGCATCGCCGGCGATCTTCAGGAAGCGGAACGGTACGCGCTTGCCGTGGTCGGGCACGCGGACCGCCGAGGTCAGCATCCGCTGCAGGGTGGCCGGGTCCGGTCCGGGCTCGCCCAGTTGCCGCGAGGGCACCGAGCGGCGGGCATCTAGGGCAAGCAGGGCGGCAGGGTCGGGCATGGAGTCTGAACCGGTCATCACGGGTCGCTGATTATAGTCGGGGAGGTAGATGACGCCGTTTGTGTCGCGTCAGACCCCTGAATAGCAAACTGTGATGAACATCATGCCACTGGCGGATCACGGAGCCCCGCTTCCCCTCGCCTCGCAGGCCCCGCACGGCTTACGATACGTAATATTGCCGGGCCGCCGTTCATGAGGTTTGAAGTGAGGACTGTTTCACTGTCCGCGATGGGCTGGGCGGCCTACCATCGAGGGACCGGTGCATGGGGTGTACCGGCCGTCGCGATGTCCATGATGTCTGTCGCACCAGAGAAGGTGGGGAGCCTTCCCGAATGATGAGCGCGCCCACTCCGATGGGATCGCCGGGCCGTGACCCGGCCCAGCTCCAGCTTGCCCGGGACATCGTCCTGCCGGCCTTGTGCCAGGCCTTTGGCGCGGCACTGGCCCGCTTCGACGATGCCCTGTTCGACCGTGCCGGCAATGCCGGCTCGTCGCAGTTGCTGTTCCTGGACGCGATGCGCGAACTGCGCCGCCGCCGTGAAGAGATCGCCGGTGCTTTTGCCGCCCATCTCGGCCATGCCTGGGCCGGCCTGGCGGCGGGCGAGCCCGTCTCTGCCGAGCTGACCCTGGCCGGGCAGGCCCAGGATGGCCTGAGCCTGGTGCCGGAACATGTACTGGAATCGCGGTTGGCGGTGCGCAACTTCGCCACCGTGCTGCTGCGCGACTTCAAGCCGGTGCTGGCGCGGCTCGACCGCCGCCTGGGCTGGCTGGGCGGCGGTATCGAACTCGACGCCGACCGCAACCCGATCAGCCCCGAGCATCTGGGCGTGGCCATCCACGAAGCCTTTGCCGGCTGTGAGCTGGCCCCGGAAGTACACCTGGTGCTGATCAAGCTGTGCGAGCGCGACCTGCGCGCGCCGGTGGGTCGCATCTACGAGAAGCTGGACGAGCACCTGGCCGCGGCCGGGGTGATGTCGCAGATGGGTGCGCCGCGCCGACCACTGGCGCCGGCCCCGGCGCAGCACGTTCCGCATGGCCTGGATGATCTGGTCGAGCAGCGCACGGCGCCGGGCGTTGACAACGAATTCAATGACGACGAACAGGCCGCACCGGCCTGGGCGCAGCGATTTGCCGCGCGCTGGTCGGAGCGTCGTGGCCACATGCAGCAGCATGCTGGTGGCGAGGAGAACCCGTCCGGTGAAGCCTATTCCGGCCAGCAGGGCATGCTGCTGGAAGCCCTGCACGAACTGCTGCAGCAGACCCGCCACGTGCGCGACGACGCAACCTCTGCGGCGCAGGTCGCGGTCGGCCAGCATCGCCCGTTGAGCCAGCGCGAAATGATGTCGGTGCTGTCGCTGCTGCAGGCCACGCCCAGTGCGACCCTGCGTGCGGCGATCGGCGAGGACGGCGAATCGTTGGCGCAGCGGCTGAAGAGCGAAGTGCTGTCCAGCGCTACCCGGCTGGGCGTCGACCCGGGCCAGACCCGGCTGGACGCGCAGGACGAGGATGCGATTGACCTGGTCGGCATGCTGTTCGACGTGATGCTCGATGAGCGCGAACTGGAAGGCCGCTCGCGTGAGCTGATCGGCCGCCTGGTGGTTCCGTTCGTGAAGGTGGCGATGCTGGACCGCCGCATGTTCGTGCAGAAGACCCATCCGGCGCGCAAGCTGCTCAACTCGCTGGCCGAAGCCTGCGAGGGCAACACCGGCGAAAGCCAGGCCGAACGCATGCTGATGGCCAAGGTGGAGGAGATCATCGAGCGGCTGGTCGCCGAGTTCAACGAGAACCTGGCGATCTTCCTGACCCTGGAAGAAGAATTCCGCGATTTCCTGGTACAGCACCGCCGTCGCGTGGAAATCGCCGAGCGGCGGGCCGCCGAGACCCAGCGCGGCCAGGAAAAACTGGAAATGGCCCGCACCCGTGCCGGCGCCGAACTGGATCGCCGCATCGGCGATGCCACCCTGCCGCCGGCCATCGCCGAGTTCCTGCGCCAGCCCTGGCAGCACCATCTGACCCTGGCGCTGCTGCGCGAGGGCGAGGAGGGTGCCTCGGTAGCCGAGGCGCTGACCCTGGCTGATGGCCTGCTTGAGGAAGTGGCCGAGGCCCGCCGGCAGATCGTCGGCAAGCCGTGGCTGCAGGCCTGGCAGCCGATGCTGGCCAAGGTGTTTGCCAGCGTCGGCGTGCATGGCGACGCAGCCACCGCAGCCATCGATGCGCTGCACGACACATTGCAGGGCATCGCCGAATCGCGACCGGAGCTGCAGCGCGCGTTGCCGGAGCTGCCGCAGGTGGTGCTGCCCGCGCCGCCGGCCCCGGAAACACCGGCAGTGGAACTGGGCGGTACCTTCAATACCGACGATTTCGACAATGCCGATGCCGACCGCTTCCGCCGGATGGAGATCGGCAACTGGCTGGACTTCGTCGACAAGGATGGCAAGGTGCAGGCGGGCAAACTGTCCTGGATCAGCCCGATTTCCTCGCGCCTGCTGTTCGTCAACCGGCGTGGCGTGCGCTTCTGCGTGGCCTCACCCGAAGAACTGGCGGTGATGGTGCGGCTGGGTCGCCTGCGTCCCCACATCGACGATGGCGCCTTCGACAGCGCCATGCAGGGCGTGCTCGACCGCCTCGACCCGGGTGGTGCGACGCTGCACTGAGCCACGTACGCCTGCTAGGATCGGACCCACTCACCGATCAGCGGGAATCTGCATGGCCGTGGCGTTGCTGGGGATCAAGGAGACCGCGCCGGGCGAACGACGCGTTGCGCTCACGCCGGAAACGGCGCGCAAGCTCGGTGCGCTGGGCATCACCGTGTGGTACCAGCCCGGTGCGGGCCAGGCCGCCGGTTTTACCGATGCCGCCTACGACGACGCAGGTGCCCGCGCCTTCGACGCCGCCCGTTGGGCCGAGATCGACATCCTGCTGTGCGTGCAGGCGCCACCGGCCGAGGTGCTGGCCCAGCTGAAGCCGGGCGCCAGTGTGGTCGGCCTGCTGACCCCGGCGGCCGACCCTGCGTTGGCCGCATTGGCCTCCGATGACCGCCTGCACCTGTTCCCGCTGCAGCAGTTGCCGCGCACCACGCGCGCACAGGCGATGGACGTACTCAGTTCGCAGGCCGGCATGGCCGGCTACAAGGCGGCATTGATTGCTGCCGAACGCGCGCCGCGCTTCTTCCCGATGCTGACCACGGCGGCCGGTACCGTGCGTCCAGCCAAGGTGCTGGTGATCGGCGCCGGTGTCGCCGGCCTGCAGGCCATTGCCACCTCACGCCGCCTGGGTGCGCAGGTGGAGGGCTTCGACGTGCGCCCGGAAACCCGCGAACAGATCCAGTCGCTTGGTGCGCGCTTCCTCGACCTGGGGGTGAGCGCGGTAGGCGAGGGCGGTTATGCGCGGGCGCTGACCGATGAAGAGCGTGGTGAACAGCAGCGCCGTCTTGGCGACCACCTGCGCAGCGTGGACGTGGTGATCTGCACTGCCGCGGTGCCGGGACGTCAGGCGCCGACGATCGTCACCGCCGCGATGGTCGAAGGCATGGCCGCCGGCAGCGTGATCGTCGATCTGGCCGCCGAGAGCGGTGGCAACTGCGCGTTGACCGAGCCCGGCCAATGCATCGAGCACCAGGGCGTGACCATCGATGGCCCGCTGGGCCTGGCCAGCCGGGGTGCCACCCAGGCCAGCGAGATGTATGCGCGCAACCTGATGAACTTCGTCGCCCTGTTCGTGCGCGATGGCCAGCTGGGCTTCGACTGGGAAGACGAACTGCTGGCGAAAACGCGCTGGCAGGCGTAAGCCGGTAGCGCCGGGCCATGCCCGGCGGGTGCAGCGACATCCGGTGAACCCGCGGGCATGGCCCGGCGGTCCGCCTTCGATGGCGGGTTACCGCGGCTTCGCCGGCGGCGGGTTGTCCCGCACCCATTCCCTGCGTTCGTCTGCGGTCATCTGCGACCAGCGCTCGCGCATGGCATCGCGCTGGGCCGGGCTGAGGTCACGCATCTGGCCGAACAACGCCCGGGCCTGCTCGCGCTGTTCCGGGCTCATGTGTTCGAAGCGGCGCAGGCCGCGGCGGGCCTTGTCGCGTTCTTCCGGGCTCATCGACTGCCAGCGCTGGCCGTGCGACAGCATGCGCTGGCGCTGCGCGGGATCAGCGCCGTTCCAGCGGTCACGCAGCGGGGCCAACAGCGCTTCGCGCTGGGCCGGGCTCAGCTGTTCCCAGTTCGGCAGCGGCGCGGCAGCAGGTGCCGGCCGCGCGGCAGGCACCGGCGCGGTGGCCTGCGCCAGTGCCGATGCAGGGGGCAGCAGGGTCAGGGCGATCAGCAGGGGCAGGGAGGGGTATCGCAGCATGGTTCACTCCATCGCCAGGTCGTTGTCGCCCAGCCACAGGTACAGATCGGGATTCTCGTCGTACAGCACGCCATTGTCTTCTTCCGCAGCGACGATCGGCGTGCTGATCGGGCCCTGGTGATCGCCCGGGCCGACGAACTGGACGCCGATGCCCAGCGCGATCACCAGCGAACAGGCGCTGGCCAGCCACCAGCGCCAGCGACCGGCGTGCGCCGCACCGGCGTTGTGACGGGCACTGCGCAGGCGTGCCAGGGTGGCCGGCGACAGCGCCTGCAGCGACTGCGCGTGCAGGCTGCGCAGGGCGTCATCGGAAGGCAGGGGGCGGTTCACGGGTGCATCTCCAGTTGATTCTGCAGCGCCTGTCGGGCGCGCGCCAGATGGGTCTTTACCGCGCCTTCGCTGCAGCCCATGGCGCGGGCGGTGGTGGCCCCGTCCAGGTCCTGCAGCACGCGCAGGGTGAATGCCTCGCGCTGGCGGGCGGGCAGGTCGCGCAGTGCCTGCACCAGCTGCTGGTACTGCTGGCGCTGCTCGTGCGCCTGCGAAGGGTCCGGTGCGGGGTCGGCCCAGTCGATCTCGCCGCCATCGGCATCCTGGTTGTCGCGCCAGAACGGCAGGCGGAAGCGGCGGCGGCGCTGCAGGTCGATCACCCGCCGGCGCAGGATGCTCCAGAACAACGGCGCCCACTCGGCGGCCGGCTTGTCGGCGTAGTCCAGCATGCGCAGCAGCGCGTCCTGCACCGCATCCAGCGCGTCATCACGCTGGCGCAGGCCGGCCTCGGCGAAGCGGAAGGCGCGCGGCCCGACGCTGGCCAGGAACGCTTCCAGCGAGGCCGGAACGGCGTCGGCATCGGTGGTTGAGGGGACAGGGCTGCTCACCAGCACAGGGTACGGTTCCTCGGCAGGGGTCACCATCGACAACGCGTGAGCGCGGCCGTGGTTGACCGGGACGCGCGCAGGGTTCAGCCCATGGTTATGATGGGGCGACGAAGACAGAGCAGGAGCGTTGCCGGTGAGTGACGGGTTCGTGGCGCTGTACATCTTCATGCTGGCCGCCATTGCCGGCCACGTGATCATTTCCCGGGTCCCGGTGATCCTGCATACCCCGCTGATGTCGGGCTCCAACTTCATCCATGGCATCGTGCTGATCGGCGCGATGGTGGTGCTGGGGCACGCGCAGACGCCGTTGGAGAAGGTGCTGGGGTTCATTGCCGTGGTGCTCGGCGCCGGCAACGCAGCCGGTGGCTATGTGGTCACCGCGCGCATGCTGGAGATGTTCAAGCCGAGCGTGCGCAAGGCCGGCAACGCTGAACCGAAGGAGCCGCAGGCTTGAACATCAGCACCGTCGAACTGCTCGATTGGCTGGTCAAGGCCAGCTACCTGGTCGCCGCCACCCTGTTCCTGCTCGGCCTGCAGCGCATGGCCTCGCCGATGACCGCGAGCAGCGGTATCCGCTGGGCGGGGCTGGGCATGTTGCTGGCCACGGTGGCGACCTTCTTCCTGCCCGAACTGCACAACGTGCCGTTGATCCTGGTGGCACTGCTGCTGGGGGCCGGCCTGGCCTGGTGGTCGGCGGGCAAGGTCGCGGTCACCGACATGCCGCAGATGGTCGCGCTGTACAACGGCATGGGCGGCGGCTCGGCGGCCGCCATCGGTGCGGTGGAACTGCTGCGCTATGCCTTCCTGGCCAACCGCGATACCACCCACTGGAGTGCGCAGGCGCTGGCCGATCTGGCCGCGCGGCAGCCGTCCGGCACGGTGCTGGTGCTGGCGGTGGTGGGCGCGGCGATTGGTGCGGTGTCGCTGTCCGGCTCGGTGATCGCCTGGGCCAAACTCGATGGTCGCCTCGACAAGCGCGTGACCTGGCCGGGCCAGCAGGTGATGAACCTGCTGGTGGCGCTGGCCGTGGTGGTGCTGGGCATCATCGCCGCCAGCACGCTCAGCACCTGGGCCATTGTCGCCTTCTTCGTGCTGGCCCTGGCGCTGGGCGTGTTGATGACGTTGCCGATTGGTGGCGCCGACATGCCGGTGGTGATCTCGCTGTACAACGCGTTCACCGGCCTGGCGGTGTCGTTCGAAGGCTACGTGCTGGGCAACGAGGCGCTGATCATCGCCGGCATGATGGTCGGTGCGGCCGGCATCCTGCTGACCCGGTTGATGGCCAAGGCGATGAACCGGCCGATCCGCAACGTGCTGTTCTCCAACTTCGGTGGTGGCGCCGGTGGTGAGGCGCAGGCGATTTCCGGTTCGCAGAAGCCCATCGAAGCGGCCGACGTGGCGGCGATGATGGGCTTTGCCGAACGCGTGGTGATCGTGCCCGGCTATGGCATGGCCGTGGCCCAGGCCCAGCACAAGATCTGGGAGCTGGCGCAGCGGCTGATCACGCGCGGGGTGAAGGTCAAGTTCGCCATCCACCCGGTGGCCGGGCGCATGCCCGGGCACATGAACGTGCTGCTGGCCGAAGCGGGGGTGCCGTACGACCTGATCGCGGACATGGACGACATCAATCCCGAGTTCGCCACCACCGACGTGGTGCTGGTGATCGGCGCCAACGACGTGGTCAACCCGGTGGCGCGCACCGATCCGGCCAGTCCGATCTACGGCATGCCGGTACTGGACGTGGTCAACGCCCGCAACGTGGTGGTGATCAAGCGGGGCAAGGGCACCGGCTTTGCCGGTATCGAGAATGCGCTGTTCTATGCCGACAACACCCGCATGCTGTACGGCGACGGTGCCGAGGCGGCGGCGTCGCTGGTCAGCGAGCTGAAGGCGCTCGACGGCGGGCATTGATGCCATACCGGTAGCGCCGGGTCATGCCCGGCGAGCGCGCAGCGCGGCTGTTCCAACAATCCGCCGGGCATGGCCCGGCGCTACCCACGTCCGGCGCGCTCAGCGCGCCAGCCAGGCGCCTACGGCGACACCCACCGCCAGCCACAGCCACTCGACCACGCCATTGGCCAGGGTGATCAGCGTCCAGGCCAGGTGCGGGCCCATCCGCAGCGAGGCGTCCCAGGGGTTCAGGCCCATCGAGCCGCCCATCCAGGCACTGGCGATCGCCCAGTTCGAGATCGCGGCCACCAGCAGCGTGCCCAGCACGACCAGGGCGATGCGCAGCTTGCCGGGACCGAGCGTGCCCAGACGCAGCATGAACACCAGTTCCAGGGCGGTCAGTACCGCCATCCAGCCGACCGGACGGCCGGTGAACAGGGCGATCAGCATCCAGGCGAGGGGGGCGGTGGCCAGCGCCAGCAACAACATGAAGGGCCAGAGCCAGGTAACGGTCCTGGCGCGTGCGGCATTGGAGGACATCGAAGCTCCTGAAGGTCGCCAACAGGATACTGTGGTTTGCCGCAGTGCACCGGCGAGGGCGGGGCGCCTACGCTAGAATGACCGCTTGCGTGGCTTATGCCGCAGCCCCATATCGGTCCCCATGTATTCCCGTAGCAGCGAACCTGTCCACTTCGAACGCGATTGCGAGGCCGTGATGGTCCCGCAGGGCGACACCGTGACCTTGCCCGCCGGCAGCTATGGGTACATCACCCAGGCGCTGGGCGGCAGTTATTCGGTGTTCGTCGAGGGCAATCTGTTCCGCATCGCCGGCAAGGATGGCGATGCCATCGGCAAGGAGGCGCCGGCACCGCTGGAACTGCCCGACGATGCCAGCGACGAGCAGGTCGAGCAACTGGTCTGGCAGCAGCTGCGCACCTGTTTCGACCCGGAAATTCCGGTCAACATCGTCGAACTGGGCCTGGTCTACGAGGTGGAGATCAAGCACCTGGACGAAGGGCAGCGCGAGATCGACGTGAAGATGACCCTGACCGCGCCTGCGTGCGGCATGGGCGACATCCTGGTCGACGACGTGCGCAGCAAGCTTGAAATGATCCCGACGGTGGCCGAGGCCGACGTCGAGCTGGTCTTCGACCCGCCGTGGAACCAGCACATGATGTCCGAGGCCGCACGGCTCGAAACCGGCATGCTTTGACCCACGGCCCGCAGTGACGCGGGCCCGGCATTACCCGCAACCAGAACAGGAAATCTCCGGTGTCCCAGTCCATTCCCAGCTTCGCCGTCACCCGTTCGGACCACCCGCGCAGCGCTGAAGAGCGCGCCCAGATCCTGGAGAAGCCGGGCTTCGGCCTGCACTTCACCGACCACATGGTGGAAGTGCGCTGGGACAAGGATGCCGGCTGGCACAACGCCAGCGTGCGCGCCTACGGTCCGTTGCAGCTGGACCCGGCCGCGGCCGTGCTGCACTACGGCCAGGAGATCTTCGAAGGCATCAAGGCCTACCGCCATGCCGATGGTTCGATCTGGACCTTCCGCCCCGATGCCAACGGCCGTCGCCTGCAGCGTTCGGCGCAGCGCCTGGCGCTGCCGGAACTGCCGGTGGAGATCTTCGTCGAATCGCTGAAGCAGATGATCGCCGTCGACAGCGCCTGGGTGCCGTCGGCCGATGAGTCGAGCCTGTATTTCCGTCCGTTCATGATCGGCGATGAAGCGTTCCTTGGCGTGCGCGGCGCCCACAAGGCCGGCTACTACGTCATCGCCAGCCCGGCTGGCCCGTACTTCGCCAAGGGCGTCGCCCCGGTGTCGATCTGGCTGTCCACCGAGTACGCGCGTGCGGCCAAGGGCGGTACCGGTGCGGCCAAGTGCGGTGGCAACTACGCCGCGTCGCTGTTGCCGCAGCAGAAGGCGCAGGCACAGGGCTGCTCGCAGGTGCTGTTCCTGGACCCGGTCGAAGGCAAGTACCTGGAAGAACTGGGCGGCATGAACGTGTTCCTGGTCTACAAGGACGGCACCCTGGTCACGCCGGAACTGTCCGGCAGCATCCTCGAGGGCATCACCCGCGAGAGCATCCTGCAGCTGGCCCGCGACCGCGGCATGAAGGTCGAAGAGCGCAAGGTCACCATCGATGAGTGGAAGCAGGGTGTGACCTCCGGCGAGATCGCCGAAGTGTTCGCCTGCGGTACCGCTGCGGTGGTCACCCCGATCGGCCAGCTCAAGGGCGAAGGCTTCTCGGTGGGCGACATCAACGCGCCGGCTGGCGAAGTGACCATGTCACTGCGCAAGGAACTGACCGACATCCAGTACGGTCGCCTGCCGGACCGCCACGGCTGGCTGGTCAAGCTGGGCTGATCGCCCACGCGAACGCGTAGCGCCGGGCCATGCCCGGTGACTTTTCGGAAAGCCCGTCCCTGCGACGGGCTTTCTGCGTTTCAGGCGTACGTCCGCCGGGCATGGCCCGGCGCTACCAGGATCAACGGCTCCCGCCAGCGCGCAGCGATGCCCGGCGAATGTACGCGTACCACGGTAGCGTCGGGCCATGCCCGGCGGCTGTTCGCCGATGTCGGCAAAGACATGGTGGGACAGGACATTCCGCAGTCAGGTACGTGCAGCTGACGCGAAAGTTCCTTCACCTTCACAAACCCTCGACCCGGAAAGTCTCAGATCCAACATTTCATCTTGCTGAAAAGACGCTGAAAATCTTGTGGTGTCCGGTTTGAGCCACTAGCGTCATCAACACAGCGGATGGTCAGGGGAATCCGCTGGCTCGCCGGACCCGAACCTCGCCATCGCAAGCCAGCCCACGGTTCAGGCCGGTGCTTCTGCCGATTCCGGCATTCCTACCATTAGAAGGGAAATCCGATGTCCCAGGTAACGCAACCGCGTGTGCGTCGTGTGTGGGTGGTCCTTGGTGCGTCCGTCCTGTCATCGCTGCTGCTGGCCACGCCTGCGCTGGCCGGTGATGTCCAGCTCAGCGGCCTGCAGTCCGCGCCGACCCACCAGCGTTTCATCGTGAAGTACCGCGACGGCAGTGCGCCGGTGGCCAACACCACCGCGCTGGCCTCTTCGCTGAAGACGGCCGCTGCCGGCATCGCCAGCAGCCAGGGCCGCGCGCTGGGCCTGCAGCAGGTTCGCAGGCTTGCCGTCGGCTCCACCGTGGTCAGGACCGACCGTGCGCTGGACCAGGCCGAATCCGAGCTGCTGATGCGCAAGCTCGCCGCCGACCCGAACGTCGAATACGTCGAAGTCGACCAGATCATGCGCGCGACGCTGACCCCCAACGACACCCGTTTCAGCGAGCAATGGGGCTTCGGTACGTCCAACGCCTCGATCAACGTGCGTCCGGCCTGGGACAAGGCCACCGGTACCGGCGTGGTCGTCGCCGTGATCGATACCGGCATCACCAACCATGCCGACCTCAACGCCAACATCCTGCCCGGCTATGACTTCATCAGCGACGCGGCGATGGCGCGCGATGGTGGTGGCCGTGACAGCAATCCCAACGATGAGGGTGACTGGTACGGCGCCAACGAGTGCGGCTCGGGCATTCCGGCCTCCAACTCCAGCTGGCATGGCACCCACGTGGCCGGCACGGTCGCTGCGGTGACCAACAACAGCACCGGCGTGGCCGGTACCGCCTTCAACGCCAAGGTCGTGCCGGTGCGCGTGCTCGGCAAGTGCGGCGGCTACACCTCCGACATCGCCGACGCGATCGTCTGGGCCTCCGGTGGCACGGTCAGCGGTGTGCCGGCCAATGCCAATCCGGCCGAGGTCATCAACATGTCGCTGGGCGGCGGCGGCAGCTGCTCGACCACTTACCAGAACGCGATCAACGGCGCGGTCGGCCGCGGCACCACCGTGGTGGTCGCTGCCGGCAACAGCAACACCAACGTCTCCAGCGCGGTACCGGCGAACTGCCCGAACGTGATCGCCGTGGCGGCCACCACCTCGGCGGGTGCGCGTGCCAGCTTCTCCAACTACGGCACCGGCATCGACATCTCCGCACCGGGCCAGAGCATCCTGTCCACCCTCAACAGCGGCACCACCACCCCGGGCAGCGCCAGCTATGCGTCCTACAACGGCACCTCGATGGCGGCACCGCACGTGGCGGGCGTGGTTGCACTGATGCAGTCGGTGGCACCGAGCCCGCTCAGCCCGGCGCAGGTGGAGAGCATCATCAAGAGCACCGCGCGTCCGTTGCCGGGCGCGTGCTCGGGTGGTTGCGGCGCCGGCATCATCGACGCCGATGCCGCGGTGACTGCCGCGATCAACGGCACCACGCCCAACCCGGGTGGCACCGTGCTGCAGAACAACGTGCCGGTTACCGGCCTCGGCGCAGCCAGCGGCGCATCGCTCAGCTATACCGTCAACGTCCCGGCTGGCAGCACGCAGCTGCGCGTGGCGATCAGCGGCGGCAGCGGTGATGCCGACCTGTACCTGCGCCAGGGCAGTGCCCCGACCGACACCGTCTACACCTGCCGCCCGTACCTGAGCGGCAACAACGAGACCTGCACCGTCAACAGCCCCGCCGCCGGTACCTGGTACGTGCGGGTGAAGGCCTACAGCACCTTCTCGGGCGTGACCGTCAACGCCCAGTACTGAGCCCAAGCCCCTCTCCATGGGCACGCCCCGGCCTCGGCCGGGGTGTTTTTTTTGGGGGACGGCGAAGCGGAGAAAGCAATGTGCAGCAGTGCATTTGCATTTGCCCTTGCTCTGCCCTTCACCTTGCTGGCCGCGCGCGATGATCTGTCAGGAGGGGGTGATCACCCCCTCAACCCAGCAGCAACCAAAACGCTGAACCCATCCGCGCGACAGCGCGCCTTGAACCCTCAAACCGACTCGAACCGGTTCGCCGCCACGTTCTTGCGCACATGCTGCGGGTCGAAGATCCGGCCGTTCATCGCGATGAACACCCCCGCCGGCAGCGACTGCACCGCACCGATCGCACAGCCGATGTTGAACTCCGCATCCGAACCACGGAAACGCGCCGGGCTCAGCGCACCGGTCATCACGATGGTCTTGTCCGGGATCGTCGCCAGCACCTTGCCGGTCTGCACCATCGAATCGGTGCCGTGGGTCACCAGCACGTGGCGGGTGGGCTGCGCGGCGATCGTCGCGCGGATCAGCTCACGATCGTCGTCGTTGATGTGCAGCGAATCCTTGCGCAGGATCGGAATCACGTTGAAACGGAACGTGACCCCCAGTTCGCGCAGGATCATGCCGATCTGCGGGTCGCCGATCTGGTAGTCCGACTTGTCGTCGAAATAGATCTTGTCGATCGTGCCACCGGTGGTGACGACCAGGAGCTCTTCCATCATGTGCATGCGCGAAACCAAGGCAGGTACAGCGGCGCGGGGCCGGGAACGCAGATGATACGGCCCACCGGGCGCAGCGTCAGCGCCGCCGCCCGAAACGGGCGCGCAGGCCGGGCAGGCTGGCCGAAAAGATCACCAGCAGCGCCAGCACGATTTCGATCAGTGCCAGCCAGCGGGTCTCGGGATGGCTCCAGGCGCTCATCACGCCGTGGCTGAACCAGCCCAGGGCCAGCACCGCCGCCCAGAACCCGGCCTTGCGCCAGCCCAGCCGCAGGGCGATGGCCAGCGCCAGCGGCGGCGCAGTGAACACCAGCTGGGTGGCCAGCCAGTGCCTGTCGTTGATGAACCAGCCGGCAAACAGCGCCGCCAGCCCCATCAGGGCCAGCAGCAGCACGGTGCGCGGCGCGGTGCTCATCGCGCCAGCCGCTGCGCGATGTCGGCCACGCGCCGGCCCAGCGCCCGCGCCAGTACCGCCTCATCGTCGGTGGGTTGCGGGTCGTCGGCGGCGCCGGCCACGTGGCTGGCGCCATACGGCGTGCCGCCACTGGTGGTGTGGCTCAGCGCCGGCTCGGTGAACGGAATGCCGACGATCAGGCAGCCGTGGTGCAGCAGAGGTACCTGCATCGACAGCAGGGTCGACTCCTGGCCGCCATGCATCGACGCGGTGGACGTGAACACCCCGGCCGGCTTGCCGGCCAGCGTGCCGTTCACCCATTCGGCGCCGAGGCCGTCAAGGAAATGCTTGACCGGCGCGGCCATGTTGCCGAAACGGGTAGGGCTGCCCAGCAGCAGTCCCTGGCACTCCGCCAGGTCCTGCACGCTTACATAGGGCGCGCCATCGTCGGGTACCGGCGGCTGCGCGGTCTGGGTAACGGCAGCCACCGGCGGCACCGTGCGCAGCCGCGCTGCCATGCCCGGAACCTCGCCGATGCCCCGCGCGATCTGGCGCGCCAGCCGTGCCACCGAACCGCCGCGGCTGTAGTACAGCACCAGGATTTCGCCCATCGCGCCCAGCTCTCCTCATCGTGTGGACGCCAGTATGGCTATCCTGCACCGATTCCGCATCGGGTACCCTTGCGCCGATGGAACCTTTGGATACGCTCAATTTGTGGATGGAGCGCGCGCGGGATCGCGCACGCGCCGCCAGCTTCGGCCGCTTCCTGTGGCGCCGCTTCCTCGACGACCGCCTGTTCCAGGCCGCCGCCGCGCTGGCCTACACCACGGTGTTCGCGCTGGTGCCGTTGGCGATCGTGGTATTTGGCGTGCTCTCGGCCTTCCCGGTGTTCGATCGCTGGAGCGACCAGCTCAGCGACTACGTCTTCTCCAACTTCGTGCCCAATGCCGCGCGCGCTGCCGAAGGCTACCTGCGGCAGTTCTCGGCCAGCGCCGGCCAGCTCACTGCCGCCGGCTTCATTGCCCTGGTCATCTCGCTGCTGATCACCCTCAACAGTGTTGAAGAGACCTTCAACCAGATCTGGCGCGTCGGCAGCAGTCGGCCGCGGCTGACCCGCTTCCTGGTCTACTGGACGGTGCTGACCCTGGGCGCGATGCTCGCCGCTGCATCGCTGGCGGTGTCGGCGCGGGTGTTCGCGATGCCGTTGTTCGGCACGCAGGAGGGGCGCTGGCTGGCCGATCTCGCCTTGCGGCTGGCGCCGATCCTGATCGAATTCGTCTGCATCACCCTGATGTTCCGGGTGGTGCCACACCACACCGTGAAGTGGCGCCATGCGGTGCCGGGCGCGATTCTCGCCGCAGTGATCCTGGAGCTGGTGAAGTGGGGCATCGGCGCCTACCTGGGCAGCTTCCAGTCCTACCAGAAGCTGTATGGCACTGTGGCCTTCGTGCCGATCCTGCTGCTGTGGATCTACCTCTGCTGGGTGGCCGTGCTGCTGGGCGCGTCGTTGGCGTCGTCGATGGCGGCTTTCCGCTACCAACCGGTGGAACTGCGCCTGCCGCAGGGCTACGAGTTCTATGGCCTGCTGCGCCTGCTCGGGCGCTTCCAGCACGCACGCGCCAAGGGCAGGGGCCTGGCCGACGACGAGATCCTGCGGCTGGAACCGATGCTGACCGACTCGCTGCTGCAGGACCTGGCCTGCCACCTGGAGGGCATCGGCCTGCTGCGCCGCGATGAGCGCGGCGAGTGGCTGCTGGCCCGCGACCTGGACCAGGTCAGCCTGGGCGATCTGTACGAATGCACGCAGCTGCGCATTCCGGTGGCCGAACAACACCTGCCTTACCGCGATGACAGCCTCGGCCGGGCCGCCTTGGCCGCACTGGATGAACTGCGCCTGCCGCTGCGTGAACGCCTCAAGCGTCGCGTCAGCGACATCTACCCTGATTCTGGAGACACCCCATGACCTGCAAGACCCCGTTGCTGCTGGCTGCGCTGCTGGCCCTGGCCGCCTGCAAACCCGCGCAGGAGCCGACCCCGGCCAGCAGCCAGCCGCCGGCACAGGCACCGACCCCGGCCGCGCCGGCGCCTGTGGAGGACACGCCCGCCGAGCGCGTTACTGCCGAGTTCCCGACGCTGAAGATGAAGGCGGTCGATGGCAGCGATTACGACCTGGCCGCGCATCGTGGCAAGTGGGTGGTGGTGAATTTCTGGGCGACCTGGTGCGCGCCCTGCCGCAAGGAAATGCCCGAGCTGTCGGCGTTGCATGCCATGCGCAGCAACATCGAAGTGGTTGGCCTGGCCTACGAGGACATCGAGACGCCGGAGATGCAGGCGTTCCTGACCAAGCATCCGGTGACCTACCCGATCGTGGTCGTCGATCCGTTCGACCCGCCGGCCGACTTCGCCACCCCGCGTGGCCTGCCGCTGACCCATCTGATCGACCCGCAGGGCAAGCTGGCCCACAGCTTCCTGGGCCCGGTCACCGCGGCGGACATCGAAAAGCAGATTGCTGCTGCCAAATAAGGGGAGGGGCAGGGCTGCGCCCTGCACCCACCGAAGCGGTAGTGCCGGCCGCTGGCCGGCAACCTCGACAGCAACAGCAACAGCAACAGCAACAGCCGAAGCAACAGCAGAAGCAGGTTTCCTGTGGGGAGGCGGGGTGGGTCCGGTTGCGGGGGACGCCGTAAATACGTCCCTGTAGGCTCGGTCGCCGCATCCATGCGGCTCACGCCCCCGCAACCGGACCCACCGCGCCTTCGACAATTCTCCGCAAGCTGCGGGAATTACATGGCCTGCTCTTGGTGGGTGTCGAACTTGGTCGACACGTAGATCCACGCCATGCGTGGATGCTCTTCGTTCAATTGTCGAAATATTCGATTTCGATGGACATACATTCACGCATGGCGTGAATCCATCAGCCACCGGAAATCTGTCGAAGGTGGGGCGGTGTCGGATTGCGGGGTGTCAGCCGCATGGATGCGGCTGCCAAGCCTACAAGGACGTACTTGCGGCGTCCCCGCAGTCCGACACCGCCCCGCCATCCCACGCAATGCCGCTTTTGCTGTTGCTTTGGCTGTTGCCTGAAAGCAGCAGGTGCAGGGCGCAGCCCTGCCGACCCACCCTATTCTTCGACCGGAAAATCCTCGATCGGCTTCAGCACGTCGTAGTGCTCGCGATGCAGCTTGCCCTTCAGTTTCGGCAGCTCCGGCAAGGGCACATCCACCCGTGTGTCCGGCAGCCGGTCCAGCAGATTGCGGACCAGAGTCAGGCGACCCAGCCGCTGGTCGTTGAAATCCACCAGCGTCCACGGCGCACCGTCGCGATGGGTCGCGCGCAGCATCGCCTCGCGCGCTTCGGTGTACGCGCTGTACTTGCTGCGCGACTTCAGATCCACCGGCGACAGCTTCCACCCCTTCAACGGATCAAGATGGCGTTCGGCGAAACGCTTCTCCTGCTGCTCCTGGTCCACGCACAGCCAGTACTTGAACAGCAGGATGCCGTCATCCACCAGCAGTTGTTCGAACACCGGTGCCTGATGCAGGAACTGCTGGTACTCGGTCTCGCTGCAGTAGCCCATCACCCGTTCCACGCCCGCGCGGTTGTACCAGCTGCGGTCCATCAGCACGATCTCGCCGGCGGCCGGCAGATGCGTGGCGTAGCGCTGGAAATACCATTGCGTGGCTTCGCGGTCGGTGGGCTTGGGCAACGCCACCACCCTGCATTGGCGTGGGTTGAGGTGCTGGCTGATGGCCTGGATCGCACCGCCCTTGCCGGCGGTATCGCGTCCTTCGAACAGCACCAGCAGGCGTTGCCCGCTGTGCTGCACCCAGCGTGCCATCGCCGTCAGTTCCAGCTGCAGCGGCTGCAGCAGTTCGTCGTATTCCTTGCGCTTGAGCTTGGCCATCGTCATGCCACGCGGGAGGGAAGCTCGAGCGTAGCGCAGGGCGATGTCAGGGCGTGTCGAGGCCCTGCCAGCCCTGTTCGCGGGCCAGCTGCTGAAGCAGTGAGGACAGATCGCGCGCGAAGGCCGTCATGTCGAACAGGCCGCTGCGCTCGCGTGCCTGCGCCAGTTCGGCACGCAGGGCAGCCAGCGCGGCCGGGTCGTTGCCGAGTGCGCTGGCGGTGGCGACGAAGGCCGCATCGTCGGCGACGTTCATGTGCTCCAGCCCCAGATGATGGTTGAGGCTGCCGGCCACGCGCGCGGCGAAGGTAGCGCCGGGGCAGGTCAGCACCGGGCAGCCGGCCCACAGTGCATCCGATGCGGTGGTGTGCGCGTTGTACGGGTTGGTGTCCAGGAACAGGTCGGCCAGCTGATAGCGGGCCAGATACTGCGGATGCGGCAGCTTGGCCATGAACACCAGGCGCGCCGGATCCAGTCCTGCAGCCTTGGCGGCGGAACGCAGCCTTGCATCGGCCTGGCCGGGGCCGGACAGCAGCCACAGCACGCTGCCAGGTACTGCCTGCAGCACCGCGAACGCACGGCCCATGCTGCGCGGGTTGAGTTTGTAACTGTTGTTGAAGCAGCAGAACACCGTGCCCTGCGTGGGCAGCCCACACGCCGCACGGTCCGGCGCCGGTTCCAGCACGCGGGTGTTGTCGGAGGGCTGGAACGCGCGCGGCAGGCGCAGCACGCGTTCGCTGTAGTGCGGTTCCAGCGAGGACGGCAGCGCGAAGTCGTCAGCGATCACTGCATCCAGCCACGATGCACCGGAGGTGCCGGGGTAGGCCAGCCAGTTCAACTGCAGCGGGGCAGGGCGCATCGCCAGCACTTCCGGCGTGCCGCCACCGCCCCAGCCGCGCAGGTCCAGCAGCAGGTCGATGCCCTGTGCACGGATGCGCGCGGCCGTATCGGCGTGGCGCAATCCCACCACGTCATGCAGCCGGGTAGCGGCCTGCAGGCGTTGGCGGATGCGGCTGCCATCGTCCGCGTTGAGCGCGAACAGATGCAGTTGCAGGGCCGGGTCGCGGCTCATCTGCTCCAGCAGCGCCACCGTCAGCAATCCGGTGGGATGGGCGCCGAAGCCGTTGGAAAGCAAGCCCACGCGAAGTGGGCCTCGTTCGCGCAGCTTCGCCGGCGGCAGCGGCCGCACCGATGCCGCCACCGCAGCGGCGCGTGCACGCGCGCAGGCCAGCTGTTCGGCCGCGCTGGCGTCTTCGCTGAGAAACGCGAAGGGTTCCACTACGCCCTGGCCGGACACCAGTGCACCGCGCACCTGATCGGCCAGCGCATCCACGTCCTGCCAATCGCACAGGCGACGCTGCCAGGCGAGGCGCTGCGCGGCGATATACGGCTCATCGGGCATCAGTGCATGTGCGCGGCGATAGGCCGCTGATGCACCTTCGGCATCGTTGGCATCTTCCAGCGCGTGCCCCAGCCACAACGCGATGCCCGGGTGCTCCGGTGCCAGCGCCGAGGCCTGGCCCAGCAGCGTAGCGGCATCGGCATGCGCTCCTGCCATCCATGCCACCCGGCCGAGCCGGGCAAGCGCTTCAGGATGATTGGGCCGCAGCTGCAGCGCGCGTCGCGCAGCCTGCTCACCGGCCGCGATATCGCCGGCTTCCAGTTCCAGGTCGGCCAGCATCACCCAGGCGACGAAGTCGCCGGGCTGGCGCGTGATCGCCTGCTGCAGTTGCTGCCGCTGCTGCCAGGCCGACATGCTGGTCAGCCCGCCGAAAGCTGGGCCAGGGCGTCGACCTGGTGCTCGTGGCTCAATCGCTGCAGCAGCGGATCGAGATCGCCGGCCAGTACGTTGGGCAGGTCGTACAGGGTCAGCCCTTCCACGCGGTGGTCGGTGATCCGGCCCTGCGGGAAGTTGTAGGTACGGATGCGCTGGCTGCGGTCGCCGCTGCCGACCTGCAGGCGCCGAGATTCGGCTTGCGCTGCGTCGTGGCGCTGGCGCTCGGCATCGAGCAGCTGCGCCTTCAGGCGTTTCATCGCCTTGTCCCGGTTGGCGTGCTGGCTGCGTTCGGTCTGGCATTCCACCACCACGCCGCTGGGCACGTGGGTGATGCGGATCGCCGATTCGGTCTTGTTGACGTGCTGGCCACCGGCGCCGGAGGAGCGGTAGGTATCAATCCTCAGGTCCGCCGGGTTGATGACGATCTCATCGACTTCGTCGGCTTCCGGGATGATCGCCACGGTGGCCGCCGAGGTGTGGATGCGGCCCTGCGATTCGGTGGCCGGCACGCGCTGCACGCGGTGGGTGCCCGATTCGAATTTCAGGCGCGAGAACGCGCCCCGGCCGACCACGCGCGCCACCACTTCCTTGTAGCCGCCATGTTCGCCGGGGTTGTCCGATTCGATCTCGACCTTCCAGCCCTGTCGCTCGGCGTAGCGGGCATACATGCGGAACAGGTCGCCAGCGAAGATCGCCGCCTCGTCGCCGCCGGTGCCGGCGCGCACTTCCAGGAACAGGTTGCCTTCATCGCGCGGGTCGCGCGGCACCAGCAGCAGCGCCAGTTCCTGCTCCAGTTCCTGCAGGCGGGCCTGGGCGGCGGCGATCTCCTCGTCGGCCAGTTCGCGCAGGTCCGGATCGGTGCGCATGCTTTCGGCCGCGGCCAGGTCGGCCTTGGCACGCACTTCATCGGCCAGCGCGGTGGCGATCGGTTCGAGCTGGGAAAACTCACGCGAAAGATCGCGGAAGCGCGCGTTGTTGGCGACCACCTCCGGTTCGGCGAGCAGACGTTCCAGTTCTTCGCGGCGCTCGGCCAGCGCTTCCAACTTACGGCGCAGGGTCGGCGTCATCGGTTCTCACAGGTGGGTGGTGGTAACCCGGCGCAGCCGGGAACAGGCGCTCGGCGGCGCGGGTCAGGTCGGCGTCGCCGCTGAGCGCGGCCGCGCGCAGGGCGGCGGTCGGCGGGTGCAGCAGGCGGTTGGTCAATCCATGGGCAAGCAGTTCCAGCACTTCGTCGGCCGGCTTGCCGTTGGCCAGCTGCTGGCGCGCGCGCTCCAGCAGTTCGGCACGGGTGGCCTCGCCGAAGGCGCGCAGTTGCCGCAGCGGTGCCTGGTGGGCACTGGCCTGCAGGGTTTCGACGAAGCGCGAGACCTGCAGGTCGATGATCGTTTCCGCTTCGGCGGCCGCCTCGCGGCGGCTGCGGCGGTTGTCTTCCACCGCGCGCTCGAGGTCGTCCACGGTGTACAGGAACGCATCGTTGAGACTGGCAACGTCGGCTTCGATGTCGCGCGGCACGGCCAGGTCGAACAGCAGCATCGGTTTGTGCCGGCGTGCGCGCAGGGCATTGGCCACCGCGGCACGGTGGATCACCGGTTCACGTGCAGCGGTGGCCGAGAACACCACATCGGCCTCGGCCAGGTGGCGCTCCAGTTCGGTCAGCGGCAGCGCCACACCGCCGTGCCGGCTGGCCAGTTCCTGCGCATGGGCGAGGGTGCGGTTGGCGATCAGCAGCCGCCGCACCTTGCCTTCGCTGAGGTGGCGTGCGGCCAGTTCGATGGTCTCGCCGGCGCCGACCAGCAGCACGGTGGAATCGTCAAGGCGTGCAAATGCATTCTGCGCCAGGCGCACCGCTGCCGAGGCCACCGATACCGGGTTGGCACCGACCTGGGTATCGGTACGCGCGCGCTTGGCCACCGAGAACGTCTGCTGGAACAGGCGGTCCAGGCGTTGGCCGAGCAGGCCGTGGTCGCGCGCGGTCGACCAGGCGTCCTTCACCTGGCCCAGGATCTGCGGCTCACCCAGCACCATTGAATCCAGCCCCGTCGCCACCCGGAACAGGTGGCGCACCGCATCGGCATCGGCGTGCTGGTACAGGTAGCCCTGCAGGTCGCCGGCCTGGCTCTGCAGCCACTGGTCCAGCGCCTGCGCGGACTCGGCCACGGCATACAGCTCGGTGCGGTTGCAGGTGGACAGCAGCACCGCCTCGGCGATCTGCGGGGTATCGCGCAGCGAACCGAGCGCGCGCGGCAACGCGTCACCGGCGAAGGCTGCGCGTTCGCGCAGTTCCACCGGTGCGGTCTGGTGATTCAGTCCGAGCACCCACAGGGTCATTGTTCAGTTGCTTGCGATAAGCTGCTGGCCATTGGACGACATTTTAAGGCCCCGATGCCGACGATGCCCGCATTGATTCGCATCCCCAGTGTTCTGCTGCTGTCTCTGGCCTGTGCGCAGGCCCTGGCGGCGGTGCCCGCCAAGGCGCCTGCACGGCCTGCGGTGACTGAGGAACTGGCGCTGGAGCCGGTGCTGGCCGGCGAGTTCGCCCTGCAGGCCGGCAAGCTGGCCGAGGCCGCGCGCTGGTACCTGCAGGCGGCCCAGCAGACCGACGGCGACGCCGGCCTGGCCGAGCGGGCGACCCGTATCGCCATGTTGGCCAACGAAGATGGCGCCGCGGCCAAGGGCCTGGCCCTGTGGCAGCAGCGTGCGCCGCGCTCATTGGCGATGCGCAGCGCAGCCGGTGCGCTGGCGATGCGCCAGGGCGATGTGAAGGCTGCGCGCAGCGAGCTTCAGGCCTTGTTGCAGGACCCGGGGGATGAGGGCTGGAAGTTCGCCCTGGGCGCCTTGATCGGCGGTGGCCGCGATCCGGCCGTGCCGGCCCAGGTACTGGGTGAGCTGGTCGATGCCAACGCCATTCCCCAGAAGATCGAGGCCTGGCAGGAGTTTGGACGCCTTGCGCTGCGCATGGAGAAGCCCGAGCTGGCACGGCGCATGATCGATGAGGTGGTCAAGCGCTTCCCCGAGGAGCCACGCGTGGCGTTGCTGCGCGCCAGCCAGCTGCAGCAGGCCGGCCAGACCGACCAGGCGCTGTCGCTGCTGCATGGGGTGGAGCCGAAGACCCGTCAGGACCCGGATCTGCGCAACGCGGTGGCCATCGCCTATGACAGCCTCGGCCAGCCGGCAGCGGCCGAGCGCGTGCTGGCGGTCGGTCCCCAGGATGTGCAGACGTGGGGCATGCGCGCTTCGCTGCTGGCCAAGCAGGGCGACAAGGCCGCGCTGTCCAATCTGTACAACGAACTGTCTCGGCAGGCGGCCAAGCCGGACCCGGCGCAGCGCCTGTTGCTGGGCAAGATCGCCGAGTACCTCAAGCGCTACCCGGAGGCGGTCAACTGGTATCACAGCGTTCCTGGCGGCGATGAGCTGAATGAAGCGCGCCTGCGCGCGGCCAATGCGCAGGGTCTGGCGGGCCGGCAGTCGCTGGCGCTGGATGAAGTGCATGCCATCCAGTCCGATGCCAGCGTGGATGACGATGTGCGGCGCGATGCGTATCTGCTGGAAGCCGAGCTGCGCCAGCGCGCCGACGACCTTCCCGGCGAGATCGACGCACTGGCCCGTGGCCTGGCCGCGTATCCGGACGAAAACGGCCTGTTGTATGCCCGTGCGCTGGCCTGGGAGCGCCGCGATGACATCGCCCGTGCCGAGGCCGACCTGCGCAAGATCCTGGTGACCGAGCCGGAGAACGTGCCGGCATTGAACGCACTGGGCTATACCCTGGCCGACCGTACTGGCCGTTACCAGGAAGCGCTCGAACTGATCGACCGCGCGCGCGTGGCCGAACCGGACAACGCCGCCATCGTCGACAGTTATGGCTGGGTGCTGTATCGGCTGGGGCGCAACGCCGACGCGCTGGTACAGCTGCGCCGCGCCTGGACGCTGGCCAAGGACCCGGAAATCGCCGCCCACGTAGGCGAGGTGCTGTGGGTGCTGGGCAAGCACGATGAAGCCCGTCACTTCTTCGAGGAAGCGGCCAGGCTCGACCCTGAAAACCGCGCGCTGCTGCGCGCCCGCGAGAAATTCAATCCATGAGCGTTTCCACGATCCGGCCGTTGCTGCTGGTGGCCGTGACCCTGGCCCTGAGTGCCTGTACCACCGTTGGCCGGCAGAAAACGCCGGCGCCGGCCGTGGTCACCACCGTTTCCGCCGAAGCGACCGCCGCCGAGGCCGCACGCGTGGACGCGCTGCGATCGGCGTCGGAGTGGAATTTCCAGGGCCGGGTGGCGGTCAGCAAGGGCAAGGATGGTGGCAGCGGCCGCATCGACTGGAAACAGGAAGGCCAACGCTATGTCGTCGAACTGAGCGCGCCGGTCACCCGCCAGAGCTGGAAGTTGAGCGGTGATAGCCATCATGAAGCCGGCCGTCTGGAAGGACTGGCCGGTGGTCCGCGAGACGGTGAAGACGCGCAGGCCCTGTTGCTGGAAGCCACCGGCTGGGACATCCCGGTCAACCAGCTGCCGGACTGGGTACGCGGCCTGGTCGCCGGCGACAGCGCTGGGCCGGAAAAGATCGAGCGTGATGCCGATGGCCGTCCGCGGCGCATGCAGCAGATGGGCTGGGTGATCCAGTATCTGGACTGGTATCCGGCCGAAGCCGGGCGTCCGGCCCTGCCGCGCAGGGTCGAGGCGGTCAATGGTGACGCCAAGGTGCGCCTGCTGGTCGACCAGTGGGGGCAGGGCGCGCCATGAACGCGCGGGTGGATGACGCGGGCTGGTCCTGGTGGCCGGCCCCGGCCAAGTTGAACCTGTTCCTGCATATCACCGGCCGCCGTGCCGACGGCTACCACGAGCTGCAGACCGTGTTCCGCCTGCTCGACTGGGGCGACCGGATCGGCCTGCACCTGCGTGAAGACGGCCAGGTGCGGCGGCAGGGCGATGGCCTGGCCGGTGTCGCGGAGGCGGATGATCTGGCGGTTCGCGCAGCGCGGTTGCTCAAAGAGGTGGCGAATGTCGAGAAAGGTGTCGATATCGTCGTCGAAAAGCACGTTCCTGCGGGCGGCGGTTTCGGCGGTGGTTCGTCCGATGCGGCCACCGTGCTGGTGGTGCTGAACCGGCTCTGGGGCGCGGGGCTGGACGAAAATACGCTGGCGGCGCTGGGCTTGCGCCTCGGCGCCGATGTGCCGGTGTTCGTGCGTGGCCACAACGCCTGGGCCGAGGGGGTGGGCGAGCGGCTGCGGCCGATCACCCTGCGGCAGGCCTGGTATGTGGTGGTCGAACCGGGCGTTCATGTGCCGACCCCGCTGCTGTTCGCAGATCCGGATTTGACGCGCGACAGTCCACAGGCGAAAATAGAGGACTTCGCTTCCGGCTTGCTGGTCGGGAACGTGTTCGAACCGGTGCTGCGCCGCCGTGAGCCTGCCGTCGAGGCGGTGCTTGCTGCGTTGAGCGACATCGGCACGGCACGACTGACCGGTTCGGGAAGTGGTTGTTTCGTCGAGTTCGATTCGCAGGCTGCCGCCGAGCAGGGACGAGCGAAGTTGTCGAAGGAGTTGCGGGCAAGGGTGGCTGCGGGCGTTGCACGTTCGCCACTGCTGGATGCACTCGAGCAACACTGATTCATCAATGCAGGGGCGTCGCCAAGAGGCCCAAGGCACCAGGTTTTGATCCTGGCATTCGGAGGTTCGAATCCTCCCGCCCCTGCCAATGCGGCTGCGTCCGCGCCTTCCAGCGCATCACCTGCGCGGGACGTGGGAACAGCCGCGGTGTTGTCAGCAGCAGGGGCCGACGTGGTCCTTGCCGCTACCGGATCCCCGCCACTCGTCCCCGCCCGAGACAATCATGATGCAAGAGTCCCCGAACCTGCTGGTCTTTTCCGGCAACGCCAACAAACGTCTGGCGCAGAACATCTGCAAGGAACTGGGAGTCCGCCCGGGCAAGGCGCTGGTCTCGCACTTCTCCGATGGTGAAGTGCAGGTGGAAATCGAAGAGAACGT
Source organism: Stenotrophomonas sp. FW305-C-20-S1 (assembly GCF_058783335.1). NCBI lineage: Bacteria > Pseudomonadati > Pseudomonadota > Gammaproteobacteria > Lysobacterales > Lysobacteraceae > Stenotrophomonas > Stenotrophomonas sp. FW305-C-20-S1. The sequence continues at coordinate 110,161 of NZ_JBYTEK010000011.1, forward strand.
CCGCAAGCAGGACGTGTTCGTGATCCAGCCGACCTCGGCGCCGAGCGCGGAAAACCTGATGGAACTGCTGGTGCTGATCGACGCGCTCAAGCGCGCATCGGTGGCCAGCGTGACCGCCGTGGTGCCGTACTTCGGCTACTCGCGCCAGGATCGCCGCATGCGTTCCTCGCGCGTGCCGATCACCGCCAAGCTGGCGGCGAAGATGTTCAGCACCGCCGGCGCTGATCGCGTGCTGACCGTCGACCTGCACGCCGACCAGATCCAGGGCTTCTTCGATATTCCGGTCGACAACGTGTATGCCTCTCCGCTGCTGCTGGCCGACATCTGGCGCGCCTACGGCACCGAGAACCTGATCGTGGTGTCGCCGGACGTGGGCGGCGTGGTCCGCGCCCGTGCAGTGGCCAAGCGCCTGGATGACGCCGACCTGGCGATCATCGACAAGCGTCGTCCGCGCGCCAACGTCTCCACCGTGATGAACATCATCGGTGACGTCGAAGGCAAGACCTGCGTGATGGTCGATGACATCGTCGACACCGCCGGCACCCTGTGCGCCGCTGCTGCTGCCCTGAAGGCGCGCGGTGCGCTGAAGGTTGCCGCCTACTGCACCCACGCGGTGCTGTCGGGCCCGGCGGTGGACAACATCACCAATTCCCAGCTTGATGAGCTGGTGGTGACCGACACCATCCCGCTGAAGGACGCCGCGCGGGTGTGCAGCAAGATCCGCCAGCTGAGCGTGGCGGAAATGCTGGCCGAAACGATGCGCCGCATCGCCTTCGGCGAGTCGGTCAGCTCGCTGTACGTGGATTGATTTTTCGTCCCCGCCGGCAACGGCAGGGACACACCGGGCGCTTCTGGTCGCGGAAGTGCCTTCAACCGCCAAGCCGCAAGGCAAGGCAACAACCGAGTAGTCGAAAATGTCGAAGACCCATGAAATCAAGGTCACCAAGCGTGAACTGCAGCGTAAGGGTGCGAGCCGCCGCCTGCGTACCGCTGGTGTGATCCCGGCGATCGTGTACGGCGGCAACGCCGAACCGGTCGCCATCAGCCTGGACCACAACGAAATCTGGCTGGCCCAGCAGAACGAGTGGTTCTATGCCTCGATCCTGGACCTGAACCTGGACGGCCAGGTGCAGAAGGTGCTGCTGCGTGACATGCAGCGCCATCCGTACAAGCAGCTGATCATGCACCTGGACTTCCTGCGCGTGAACGAGAACGAGAAGCTGACCGCTTCGGTTCCGCTGCACTTCATCAACGAAGACACCTCGCCGGCTGGCAAGGCTGCCGACGTCGTGGTCGCCCACGAACTGAAGGAAGTGGCCATCAGCTGCCTGCCGAAGGACCTGCCGGAGTCGATCGAAGTCGACCTGGGCGAACTGAAGGCTGGCGACGTTGTGTACCTGTCGGACATCAAGCTGCCGAAGGGCGTGGAAATCCCGGCGCTGGCGCTGGGCAAGGACCACGACGACGCCATCGTCACTGCCAAGCACGGCAAGCAGGATGCTGCCGACGCTGAAGAAGCAGCGGCCGAGTAATACCCCGCGGCGCCTGTCCTTCGGGGCAGGCGCCGTATCTGGATGGAACGATGGCAGGATTGCGACTGATCGTCGGTCTGGGCAACCCCAGATCGGAGCACGCCCGGACCCGGCACAATGCCGGGTTTCATTTCGTTGAGGCCCTGGCTGAAAAAGCCGGTGCACGATGGAACGTGGACAGCAAGTTGTTTGGCGAGACCGCCAAGGTCGACATTGCCGGACAGACCGTGTGGCTGCTCAAGCCGGCCACCTTCATGAACCTCAGCGGCAAGTCGGTCACCGCCGCACAGCGGTTCTGGAAGATCGAGCCGGAGGACACCCTGCTGGCCCACGACGAACTGGACCTGGCGCCCGGCGTGGCGCGCTTGAAGTTCGACGGTGGACACGGTGGCCAGAACGGCCTGCGTGACACCATCCGGTTGCTCGGCCACGGCAGGTTCCATCGCCTGCGCGTGGGCATCGGCCATCCCGGCCACAAGGACCGCGTGGTGGGCTGGGTGCTGGGACGCCCCTCCAAGGACGATGAAGTACTGATCTCCCGCGCCATCGACGATGCGATCGACGTGCTGCCGTTGGCGGTGCAGGGCGATTTCAGCGAAGCGATGAAGCGGCTGCACACCCCGAAATAACCGGTAGTGCCGGCCGCTGGCCGGCAACGGGTACCAACCGGCCCCGGTAGGTGCCAACCGGCCCCGGTAGGTGCCAACCTTGGTTGGCACAGATGTTGATCGACGACACCGAGATGGATTGGCCAAGCGGCGCGTGCGCTGTTTCACCAATCACTTTCACCCCAGAGAGCTGTCACCCATGGGTATCAAATGCGGCATCGTCGGCCTGCCCAACGTCGGCAAGTCGACCCTGTTCAACGCACTGACCAAGGCGGGCATCGCCGCGGCGAACTTCCCGTTCTGCACCATCGAGCCCAACGTCGGCATCGTGCCGGTGCCGGATCCGCGCCTGAACGAGCTGGCGGCGATCATCAACCCGCAGAAGGTCATCCCGACCGCGGTGGAGTTCGTCGACATCGCCGGCCTGGTGGCCGGTGCGGCCAGTGGCGAAGGCCTGGGCAACAAGTTCCTGGCCCACATCCGCGAAGTGGATGCGATCACCCATGTGGTGCGCTGCTTCGAGAACGCTGACGTCATCCACGTCAACAACAAGGTCGACCCGATCTCGGACATCGACACCATCGATACCGAACTGGCCCTGGCCGACCTGGACAGCGTCGAGAAGGCACTGAACCGCGCCGAGCGTGCGGCCAAGGGCGGTGACAAGGACGCAGCGGCACGCAAGCCGGTGCTGGCCAAGCTGCAGGCCGCGCTGGCCGATGGCAAGGCCGGCCGTTCGGCGGGCCTGGACGAGGAAGAGAAGGCGCTGGTGCGCGATCTGTTCCTGCTGACCCTGAAGCCGGTGATGTACATCGCCAACGTGCTGGAAGACGGTTTCGAGAACAACCCGCACCTGGACGCCGTGCGCGCCCGTGCCGCCGAAGAAGGCGCGCAGGTGGTGCCGGTGTCTGCGGCGATCGAAGAAGAGCTGTCGCAGCTGGATGACGAAGACCGCGATACCTTCCTGGCCGACCTTGGCCTGACCGAGCCTGGCCTGAACCGCGTGATCAACGCGGCTTACAGCCTGCTCGGCCTGCAGACCTACTTCACTGCCGGTGTAAAGGAAGTCCGCGCGTGGACCGTGCGCAAGGGCGCCACCGCGCCGCAGGCTGCCGCGGTCATCCACACCGACTTCGAGAAGGGCTTCATCCGCGCTGAAACCATCGCGTATGAGGACTTCATCAAGTACAAGGGCGAAGCCGGTGCGAAGGAAGCCGGTCGCCTGCGCCTGGAAGGCAAGGAATACCGCGTGCAGGAAGGTGACATCCTGCATTTCCGCTTCAACGTCTGATCGACGACGCAGCGCAGTGATTGTCCACAGGACCCCGCAATGCGGGGTCTTGTTGTATCGGGCGCCTGTCAGAAGGGGGGCACGAGCAGTGCCGCTGCGCGCTTCTGCTGCGGAAGCGCCAGCGCAGTGCTGCCGGTGGCCTTGGACAGAAATTCACCACGCCTTGAAACGCTTGCCGTGCAGGGCTCGCAGCTACTTGTCCACACCAAACCCCCACGGCTTTCCACGTGGCGTGTGGAAAACCGCTGAGGCTGCTGGACAAAAAACAGCCACACCCTGAAACGCTTGCGGCATAACGTTCAAGCCGGGTTGTCCACATCAAGTCCGCAGCGCTTTCCACCTGCTGTGTGGAAAACATGCACCTGCGGGCGCGGTGGATTGGTTGGATAAAAAATGACCAGGGCTGAAAAAGCTTGTCGTGCGTGGCTCATGGCCACTTGTCCACATCCAACCCCCATCGATTTCCACGCGTGGTGTGGAAAACAACAAGGGGTCCGACGACGCATCGCCGGACCCCTCGCTGGGCTCACCCGTCGCAGCGCTTACCAGCGGTAAGAGACGCCCAGCTGGCCGCTGGTATCGCGGAAGCCCATGCCGCCGGTCTGGTGGCTGATCTCACCCCAGCCGCGCCAGCCGCCCGACAGATTCACCTGCACGCCGGCCTTGGCTTCGTAGATGTCACGCGGCAACTGCCGGCGCAGGCGTTCTCCGTCCACGGCGATGGTCGCGTCGTTGCCACCGGACCACCAGTTCACCGCGACGAACGGCTGTACCTGCCCCTGGCGCTGCGTCAGCGAACGCGTGTACAGGCGCAGTCCCACACGCGTGGTGGTGCTGTCCTTGTCGCGCCCTTCAACCACCGTGCCGTTGGCCTCGACCACGCGGTCGGCGTCGTAGCGGCTGTGGATCACCTGCAGCTGTGGCTCCAGGTAGACACCGCGCTGGGCCGTGCGCTGCACGGGCAGCACGTAGCCTGCCTCGGCCGAACCGGTCCAGCTGTGCGAACGATAGTGCTCCTTCTGCAGCCCTTCGCCCTGCACGCTGTTGCGGAAACGCCCGTACTGCAGCCAGCCGTCCACATACGCACCGTGCTCCATCCGCGCGTCCTGCAACCAGGTCGCATACAGGCCCAGGCTGGTGCCGTTGACCACACCGTGCGCGGTGTAACCGGTCACCTGCGAGCGACTGTCATTGCGTGCCCGGCCATGGCCGGCCATCACACCTGCCTGCAGCTGGCCGCCGGCATTGGCTTCGAAGCGACGACCGATGCCCAGCAGCACGCTGTTGAGCTCGCTGTCCACATCCATCTGGTGGCCGCGGCTGCCGGGCGCGCTGCTGCGCACCTGTGCCCAAGCAATGGCGTCGCTGCCACCACCGGTCGCCTCGGCAGGATCACCGCTGCGGTCGTACAGGCTGTGCCGGAACATGCCCAGCGCACTGCTCTGGTTGGCCATGTATACCGCCGGCTCCGGTCGCTCCACGCGCGGCGGTGCCGGCGGCAGTGGCGGATCGACCGGCGGAACTACCGGCGGATCGATCGGCGGAGCAGGCGGATCGATCGGCGGAGTCGGCGGATCAACCGGCGGCTCCGGCGGATCGGGCGGTTCGACCGGCGGGACGTATTCCGAGCGCAGGTACCAGTTGCCGTCATCCGGCGTGGAGACGCCGCCCTTGTACAGGAAGTAGTCGTAAGCGCCGGCCACCGCGCGTCCCTGCAGCGAGAACTGCGCATCGGACTGGCCGCCCACGCTGATCAGGCGGATGCCTTCGCTGGTCAGGGCACCGGCGCCCCCTGCGTTGCGCACGCTGACGGAGGCGGTGCCACTGCTGTTGCCCTGGATCACCAGATGGTCACCCAGCGAGGCATCGTCGCCCAGCGCGCGGTTGAACAGCCAGTGGCCATCGTTGCCGACATAGTCGCCGGTGACGGTCAGGGTCTTGAAGTCGTCGGTGGTGGGGGCGACGAAGGCGATGGTGCCGGCATGGTCCAGCGAGCCGACGCTGGAACTGGAACGCACGTTCCATTGGCTGCTGCCGTCCATCGCCAGCTGCGCGACCTGGTAGCCGGAGTCGCTGCGCAGCGCGCCGTTGAACACGGTGCCGTTGCGCAGCGTCATCTGCACGTTGGCGGTGGCGCTGTCGACCACGACATCCCCGGTCAGGCGGCTGTTGTCGGCAGTGAACAGAATGTCTGCGGTGGCGACTGAACTTCCATCGGTGAACACCGTATCGCTCACCCGCAGCAGGCGGCCACCGTCGAGGTTGCCCTGCTGGCGCGCGACGACATCGGTGTTGTTGAGCGTGAGCTCGTGGTTGCTGCCCTGCAGCCACAACGCGGGGCCGTCCTGGGTCTGCAGGGTGCTGTTGTTGAACACCAAGCGGTCCCAATACGGCCCGAACACGGTGATGTAGGAGCGATAGACACCCGAATTCGTGCCCTGCGCATGGATGCTCAGGTTGTCGGCGGTGAGCTTGGCCGTGTTCATCTGCACGATGCCGAACGAGGATGCACCCAGTGTGGTGATCGAGCCTCCGTCCAGCTGCGCATCGGCCGTGCTGCCGCCAAGGAAGACGCCGCCACCGCCGGTGCCATGGGTGGTGATCTCCAGGTTCTTGGCGCGGATGCGCGAGTAGGGCGTCGGCGGATTGCTGCCCGAGGCACGCAGGCCGTAGACCCCATCGCCGTGGGTATCGATGCTGCCGCCGGTGATCGTGGCGGTACCACCCCAGACGTCCAGGCCATGGCCGTAGCCGTTGTCGCCATAGGTGCTGAGCCTGGTATCGGTGAGGTCGGCCAGCGAGTCCGCGCCGGACAGCCAGATGCCGGAATAGCCGTCGCGCACGGTGAAGTGGGCACCGTTGGTGGTCAGCTTGGCCCAGCTGTTGACGTTGACGCCGTAGCCGCCGACGGTCTCGAAACGGCCGCCGGTGATATCAGCGGTGGAGTACACGCGGTTGCCACTGTTGCCGAGCAGGCGGATGCTGCTGCCGCTGCTGCTGGCACTGCCGCCCACGATCTGCAGCGTGCCACCGTTGTCGATGTCGAAGTAGCCGTTGACCACGTCCACGTCGCGCAGCGACAGCACGCTGCCGCTGCCGTCGGAGGACAAACGGCCGCTGTACCCGCTGCTGGCTTCGGCGAAGGTCATCTTCAGCGATTCCAGCGACAGCAGTGCGCCTCCCTCGGCGTACACCGCGCTGTTGGCACCGTTGTTGATCTCCGTACCGGTCACGTGCAGTTCGCTGCCACGCCCAGTGGAGTACAGCGCGTGCCCGCCGCTGCTGACACGGCCACCGTTCAACCACACCTTGCCGCCACCGGTGGCATTGACCGTGCCGTAGCCGGAGCCATTGCGGAAGGCATTGATGACCAGGTTGTTGGCGCGGATCACGCTACCCGCACCGCTGGCGTTCAGCGCATAGCCGACGGTGGTGCTGCCGCTGCCGACCTGCAGGATGCCGCCCTCGAGCAGGACGCTGCCACCGGCGCTGGCAAGGATGCCGCTGCCGCCGCCGGTGCTCGAGATCCAGCTGCCATCGACCGTAATGGTGCTGCCCACACCGTTGGCCTCCAGCGCGTAGCCGCCTGCACTGTGCTGCAGGGTGTCGTCGGCGCCCAGCTGCAGGCTGCCACCATCGGTAACCTTCAACGGCCCCTGCAGTTCGGCCGCATGCACGGGCAGGGCGGCCCACAAGGCGCTGGCCAGCAGGCTGGGAATCAGGGGAAGGCGCGCTACGCGCGCGCAGGCGGGCGCACGGCGGCGCCGTGGGGGAGAGGCGTTCATGCTGTTGGATTCCTGTGGCAGGGCGCAGCGCGGCTGCGCGATCTGGCGCGGCAGGGCCGCGTCGCTGTGAAAACCGCGTGCGATGGCCGCTGCAGGCGCCATCCGGTTTCCCTCCCGCCGGTAACGCGATGACGATGGGACGTCGTCACCGTGGCGGGATGCATCCAGACTAGAAATCAGCCCTGTCCTATGGAATCAGGCGTTTCCTAAAGCACTTCGTGCCCGAGCGCATGGGCCGGGCACGGTTCAGCGTTGTGGACGCCTCAGGCGAACAACGAGGCCTGCAGGCAGTACTCGATCAGCGCCTGGTCGCTGTCCACGCCCAGTTTGCGCATCGCGCTGATCTTCTGGGTGCTGACCGTCTTCGCGCTGCGCTGCAGTTGGCGGGCGATGTCGCCCACGCTCATGCCGCCGGTGAACAGGCGGATCACTTCCAGTTCCCGTGGAGAAAGGCGTGCCAGCACCACCGCGGCATCGGCCGGTTCCGCCGCGGCAACCGGCATCAGTCCGGGCGGGCGATAGATACGGTCGGCTAGCACCGTGCGCAGCGCCTGCACCAGGCTGCCCAGACCGTGGCTCTTGAGCACCACGCCGCCCGCGCCAGCGGCATACATTGCTGCCACCAGCGAAGGGTTGGAGACCATCGTCAATACCAGTACATGCGTGTCCGGGAAGCTGCGGCGCAGGAACGAGATCAGCTTGATGCCATCGCCGAAGCTGTCACCACCGGGCATGCTGTAATCGGTGATCACCGCATGGGGCTGGGTGCTCGTCATCAGCTCGATCAGGGTCGCCGGATCGGCGGCCTCGCCGACCACGTCCAGGTCCAGTTCGCCAGCCAGGACATCGCGGATGCCGGCAAGCACGATCGGGTGGTCGTCAGCGATGAGGATGCGGGTGGTCATGGCAGTGTCGGGTTGCGGGAAGGTGAGGGGGCGGCGACGTGCGTCAATGGTCCCAGCAGCCGTTGCAGGCGCCGTTGGAAATGATCGAGCGCCCCGGCAAGGGCAGGCAGCGTGTCGCCGTCGCTGATCTGCTGTTCGATCTGCTGGCCGTGCGCCACCAGTGCCGGTGCGCCGACGATCACCAGTGCGCCGCGGATGCGGTGCAGCACCTGTGCCACGCGTTCGGGCGAGGCATCGCCGATCGCCCGCTGCAGGCTGTCCAGGTCGGCCTGCATGGTCTGCACGAACAACGCCTGCATCTTTTCCGGAACCTGCAGCGGAGCATCGGCATCGTCGTCGCTGGGTTCGCTGTGCGGCCCGGCCGCAACCTGGGTCAGCAGGCGCTGCAGTGCTGCCAGGGTGATCGGCTTGACCAGCACCCCCTGCATCCCTGCCTCGTGGCAGCGTTGCCGTTCGGCCGGGTCGGCGTTGGCGGTTGCGCCATGGATCGGTACGCCAACCCCACGCGCGCGCAATGCACGGGCCAGACCGTAACCGTCCAGTCCCGGCATGTTGAGGTCGGTCAACACCAGGGCAAAAGGACGCTGCGGCCAATAGCGCAGGGCCTCATTGCCGTCGCTGGCGACCACAGCGTGGCAGCCGAGCTGCTCCAGCTGGTCACGCAGGATCGCCTGGTTGATCGGGTTGTCTTCGGCGACCAGTACCTGCAGCCCGCCGAACCTGCGTGTCGCGGGCAGACGCCCGTTGACCTCGGCGGGCAGTGCTCGCCCGGCTGCAGCCGCCAGCGCCATCACGATCGCATCCAGGCGATGCACGCCGACCTGCCAATGTCCCTGCACCTGTTGCGGCTGCATTCCGCCTTCGCGGCAGGCCACCACCTGCGGTCCACTCCACGCAGGCGCACCCTCGTCCAGCACAAGGTCGAGCATCACCGTGCCAGGGTCGACAAGCGCCGGCGCATCCTCGCGGTGCACGCTGGCCTGTGCGCCACGCTGCTGCAGCCGATCGCATATCGATTGTGCAAACTCGCGAACGCTGCCGCGAACCTGCACTGGCAGCCCTGCCGGCAACTGCGGTGAAGCCGCCTGCAGCGGATCGGGTATTGCCTCAGGCAGCGGCAGTTCGACCGAGAAACTGCTGCCCAGGCCGCTTTCGCTGACCACCCGCAGGTGGCCGTCCATCATCGCGGTCAGGTGTGCACAGATCGCCAGGCCCAGTCCGGTGCCACGCATGGCATCGGTGCCCGGGTTGGCCTGGAAGAACGGTTCGAACAGATGTGCCTGGTGCTCGCTGGCGATGCCGATGCCGGTATCGGCCACCTGCCAGCGCAGCCAGCAGAGATCATCGACGTGCTGCGCACCCAGGCGTACCACGACCCGACCGCTGTCGGTGAACTTCAGCGCATTGCTGATCAGGTTGTTGAGGATCTGGCGGATGCGCGCGGCATCACCATTGACCGCAGCCGGCACGTCCGGGTCGATGCAGGCGTAGAACTGCAGGCCCTTGTGTGCGGCGGCTGCGGCGTAGGAGTCCAGTGCGTCCTCGGTCAACCGCACCGGATCGAACGCGCCGGGTTCCAGGCTCAGCTGGTCGGCCTCGGCCTTGCTGACATCCAGGATGTCGCTGATCAGCTGCATCAATGTCGATGACGAGCGCTGGATCGTGTCCAGGTAGTCCTGCTGGCGCGCATCCAGCGGGGTCAGGCCAAGCAGTTCCAGCGTGCCGAGCACGCCGTACAGCGGGGTGCGTATTTCATGGCTCATGGTGGCCAGGAACTGGCTTTTGGCGCGGTTGGCCTGGTCGGCCGCGCGCCGTGCCTGCTGCAGCACCTGCTCGGCCTCGTGCTGGCTGCTGAGATCGATGAACAGGCACAGCACAGCCGGTTCGCCGCGATAGCGCGCGGGCGTGGCGGTGATCAGCAGGTGGCGGTTGTCCGGCGTGGTGTAGGCCAGGCCGTCGCCCGTGGCAGTGCCGCCGGCGGCGAGCACACTGCGTCGCCAGGGCCCGTGCCAGCCACCCTCGTCGTGGTCTTCCCCCAACCACTGACGCGCCAGCGCGTTGTCCAGCAGCACGCGGCCATCGGTGCGACGCAGCAGGCACAATCCGATCGGCGCGTTGTCGAGGATGGTGCGGCTGAAGGCTTCGCTTTCCAGCAACCGCGCATGGTTGCGGCGCAGTGGTTCGATCACCGAACGCCGGTAGGCACGCAGGATCAGCACGCCACCGGTGGCCAGCAGCAGTGCCACCACCATGCTGCCCAGCAGGGGCCCGCGCGGGTGCTGGAACACCTGTTGCCAGCCCACGTGATACACCGCCAGCCAGCCGTGTTCGCTGCGCATGCGGAACAGCAGGCCGTCCAGTCCCGCGCGCCAGGACGTAGCGGCGCGGCTGGCATCGCTGGCATCACCGAGCAGCAGGCGGCCGTTGCCATCGAACAGTGACATCCGTTCGAACACCGGCGTACCCATCACCTGGCGGTAGTCATCGACGCGGCCGGGATCCAGCAGGCAGGCCACGGCGGCCAGTGACTCGTCCTCGTTCTCGCCCCACAGGCGGGCATCCTGCGGCGCGTGCGCGATGGCAAGCAGCCGGGTCTGGCCTTCGCGCCAGGCCACCGGTGTCCAGACCACGCTGCCGCGGCGCAGCGCTGGACGTTCGCGCAGGACCTGGTGGATGGCGGCCAGTGCCGGATGCAGGTGATGCGGGCTGCTCTGGCCCGGATCACCACGCGTTGTCTGGATCGGCGCAAGCAGGCCACGGCGGCCCTGGCCATCGACCAGCAGGCATTGCGGAGGCGGAAACCGGGAGGCCGCCCAGAAGGCGCCGTAGAAGCGCAGGAAGCGGTCGCCCAGTTCGTCCGCTGCCTGTGCAGAAGCGCCACTGTCGGCACCGATCCGGGCGAAACTGGCGAACAAGGGGCTGGGCGGCGCACGCGAGGCAGATTCGTCCCCTGGCTGCCCGCGACTGCCTACGTCATGCAGGCGCCATTGCCGCAGGAAGCGGTCCTGTTCCTGCAGCGTGCCGTCCAGGCGACGGAAGTGATAGCGGATCTTGCTCTGTTCTTCGTTGAACAGCTGGCTGCCGGTGGACAGCAGCAGGCCGGCCTGCAGGGTTGCCAGCACCACCACGCCAATCAGCAGGGCATGTACGCGCAGGGAGCGGCGGGCGAGTCGGCGTACGGGAGCGGCCTCGGCCGGCATGGGCAGGTCTCGGAGCAGTAGGCGGTCGATGGCGGCCCGAAGGGCCCGGGGCACGGCCGGTACCGCCGCGCAGAGAGGATCGTCAATGACTCTTGATGGGATTGTGAAGCCTTTCAGCCTCGACTGTCAGCGCGATGCTGCACGGCTGCCGCGCGCGCCCTCATCCGGAGCATCTTCGTCCAGCAGTCGGGTGAAGTCGTCCGAGGGCAGCGCCTGCGAAATCAGGAAGCCCTGCACCTGGTTGCAGCCGAGCTGGCGCAGCGCGGCCAGATCGGCATCGCTCTCCACGCCTTCGGCAACGATGGTCAGGCCGAGCTGGTTGGCCAGCGCGATCACGGTGGTCAAGGTCAGGTGCAGGGCGGGATCGCGCGCGCAGCCGCTGACCAGCGCCCGATCGATCTTGACCTCGGTGAAGGGGGTGTTGACCAGGTTGTGCACCGAGCTCAGGCCTTGGCCGAAGTCGTCCTGGGCTAGGCCGAACCCCTTCATCCGCAACCGGCACGCGCCTGCATAGAAGTCGCTGACGTGGCGGGTGGTGCTGTTCTCCATCAGTTCGAAGCACAGGTCAGCCGGGTTGCCGCCGGCGGCCAGGGTCAATGCCAGCAGCTCATCGGGAAGATCGGACTGCTCCAGCAGATGCGGCGGCAGGTTGATCGATACCGGCACGCGGAATCCCTGGGAGCGCCAGCGCGCCTGCGCCTGGATGCTGGCGGTGAGCATCGCGCGCAGCAGTTCGCCCTCCAGGCCATGGCGGCACAGTGCCGGCAGGAAGCTTCCAGGCGCCAGTGTTCCGAGCTGCGGATGGCGCCAGCGCACCAGTGCTTCGGCGGCAACCACGCGCCCGGACTGCAACGATTTCTTCGGCTGGAACCAGGCAGTCAGGCTGCCGTCGGCCAGCGCCTGCCGCAGCTGCACCGCGTCCGGCTCGGGAGTCAGTGCAGTCGGGCTGGTGCGTACGGCTGGCCGGGTCTGCGCCAGTGCATCGAGCAGCGCATCGACATCGCTGGCGGCGACCGGCTTGGCCAACAGGCCGACCACGTCCAGGCCCAGTGATTCAGCCATCAATCGCGCCGAACTCATCATCCGCCGCGAGGCTGCGCTGACCACGGCAAGCCGCGGCGGACGCGGCTGCGCGGCCAGTGCCTGGATGAACTGGATGCCATCCTGGCCGGGCATCAACAGATCGCTCACCACCAGGTCATAGGCCTGGCAGGCACACAGGGCGATAGCCGCATCGACGTCTTCGCAGGCGTCGACCTGCACGCCGGCACGCGCGCTGAACAGATTGACGAGATAGCCGCGTTGGAACGGCTGGTCTTCCAGGATCAGGACACGGCGGGTCATGCAGGATCTCCTTGGCGAACGGCGGAAAGCGCCTGACGCAGGCGTGCGATGTCGATGGGTTTGCTCAGATAGCCCTGCATGCCACTGGCCAGGCAGCGCTCGCGCTCCTCGGCGGTAGCGTTGGCGGTGGCGCCGATCACCGGCAGCAGAACGCCCTCCGCCCGCAGCCGGCGCGCCAGGGTGTGGCCGTCCATGCGCGGCATGTTGATGTCGGTGACCACCAGGTCGAAGTCATGGGCCTGGCACAGCTGCAACGCCTCGACACCATCCTGCGCAAGCTCCACCTCGCAGCCCAGGGCCTGCAGCTGTTCGGCCAGGATCACCCGGTTGATGGGATTGTCTTCCACGGCCAGCACCCGCAGTCCCAGCGGGCCTGGCTGCACATCGCGCGCTGCGGTCGGCAGCGTTGCGCATTGGCGCTGCTGGCGTGCCACCGCCAAGGCGATCGAGGACATGCCATGCAGGGTGACCAGCAGCGCGCCATCGGCGGCAGGTGCCGGTTGGTCGCCCCCATCGATCGAGGCCAGCACCCGCGGTCCCTGCCAGGCCAACGGCTGTTCCGCCTCGCCATCCATCAGGATCGCGCCGGCGTGGTCGAGCAGGGCAGGATCGCCCTGCAGCGGCTGCGCATTGGCACCCCAGCGGCGCAGCCAGCCACAGGCACTATCGACCAGCTCGCGATCGCGGCCGCGCACGTAGACCGGCGGTTCGGCCAGCAACGCGGGGCCATCCTCGGTCGCCGCCAGCACCGGCAAGGGCAGGCGCACGGTGAAACTGCTGCCCAGTCCCGGCTCGCTGACCACGCGCAGTTCGCCACTCATCAAGCGCACCAGGCGGTCGCTGATCGACAGGCCCAGCCCGGTGCCCTGCGCACTGGCAGCGCCACGGACCTGACGGAAGGGCTCGAACAGGCGTGCCTGTTCCTCGGTGGCGATGCCCACGCCGGTATCGGTGACCTGCCAGGCCAGCACGCTCGACTCGCCTTCGCGCTGCACCAGTCGTACGCGCAGCACCACCCGGCCATGCTCGGTGAACTTGATGGCATTGCTGAGCAGGTTGCCGAGCACCTGGCGGATCCGGTCGGCATCACCGAGCACCCGTGTCGGCAACCGGGGATCGGTGCAGACCAGTGCCTGCAGGCCCTTGCGCGTCGCCGCAGCGGCGAAGCTGCGCAGCACGCTCTCGGTCAGCTCGCGCGGCGAGAACGATGCCGGCTCCAGGCTCAGCTGGCCCGACTCGATCTTGGACACATCCAGCACGTCGCTGATCAGCTGCAGCAGCACCGACGAAGAACTCTCGATGGTGCGCAGGTACTGCGACTGGCGCGCATCCAGGGGCGTGCGGCCGAGCAGCTCCAGCGTGCCAAGCACCCCGTACAGCGGCGTGCGGATCTCATGGCTCATGGTCGCCAGGAACGCGCTCTTGGCCTGGTTGGCGGCGTCGGCTGCCTGCCGCGCCGAGGACAGCGCCGCCTGCGCCTGGCGATGGCGTGAGATGTCATGGAACACGCACAGCAGCACGTCGTCATCCTGGTAACGGCAGGCCGCATGCAGCACCTGCAGCTGGCGACCGTCGCGTGCGGTGAACTCCAGCCCGCGACCGCGTTCGCCGGCATGCCCGCGCCACGGTGCCTGCCAATCGCTGTCCGTGCCTTCCTCGCCCAGCCAGTCGCGCAGCAGCTGGTTGGACAGCAGCAGCTGGCGGTCGCTGCGGCGCAGGACACAGATGCCGACCGGCGCCAGGTCGATCACCGTGGAACTGAAATCCAGGCTTTCCAGCAGGCGCCGGTGCTGCAGCAGGGCCGGCTGGATCAACTGGCGGTCGACGCGATGCCGCAGCAGGCGCAGCGCGATGCCCGCCAGCAGCAGCAACGCACTGCTGATCAGCAGCGAGGTCGCCATGTCGCCGAGCAGCAGGCGTGGAGGCAGGTGATAGACCAGCCGCCAGCCGTCATTGCCTACGCCCTTCACCAAGGCCACGCCGCGTGGCAGGCCTGTGCTCCAGAGCACGCCGAAACTGTCGTCCTGGCGCTGCTGCAGTGCTTTCCAGCCTGCGCTGTCCAGGCGCGGAGCCAGGCTCGACAGGGCGGGCTGCCCGTCGCGGTCCAGCAGGGCGTAGCCGCCGATGCCCTGGCCATCGATCATGTCCGAGGCGGCCGCACTGTCCAGCAGCAGCATCAACCACTGGCCCGGTTGCGGTCCGGCCTGTACCGGTTGTGCCAGAGCGACCCCGGCGTCGCCCGCGCGCAGCCAGTACACCGGATCGGTACCGGCAAGCGTGCCGCTGCGCTGCTGCAGTACATGCAGCGTGGGCAGGCCGGCGATGTCCACGTCGGCCTGGCCGCCGGCCAGCCAATGCGTTCCCTGCGCGTCGACCAGCAACAGATGGGTCTGCAGGGTCTGCAGCGTGTGTTCTGCGCGCGGCGACAGCAGCAGGCGCTGGCCTGGCTTTCCACCCGGCCCGTCCAACGGCAGCTGGCGTACACCCTCGCTGGACGGCGCCGACGGATCACCCACCACCACCGAATCGCCCAGATAGCGCAGCAGGGCCTCACGCTGGTCGAAGTAGATCTGCGCCCTGTACGCGGCGGCATTCATGTCGCGGCGGTGGCTGGAGATATCTTCGGTCAACGCGGTCAGCAGGTAGAAGCCGGTGGCGGCAGCCAGGCACAGGAACACGCACACCGTCAGCCAGCGCAGCAGCACCGAAGCGGTGGTCGGCGGTGCGACCAGGGGCAGGGAAGGGCGAGGGAATCGGAACATGCACCGATCCTAGGGAGGACGGTCACCCGCCCGGAATCAGTCATGTCCTAAAAAGCGGCGCGCCCGCCGTGGAGGCCGCCGTCGGCGGGGAACCGTTCAGGCTGGGGCAGCGGCTGGCGGTCAAAAAAAGACCCCCGCCGAAGCGGGGGTCTGTGGCGAGCCAGCAGCAGGGCGTCCTTACAGCGCGCTGCCGCCGAACTTGTGGGTGTACTGCAGGTTGATGGTTCGGCCGACGCTGTCGAACCAAGACACGTCGTAGTACGGGTACGCCGTATAGGTCTTGTCCTTCGGCGGCATCTTGTTGAACACATTGACCACCGACAGCGACAACCGCGAGTGATCGTCGAAGCGGTACTGCAGCGAAGCGTTGTAGCGGTAGGTCGCCTTGATCCACGGGCTGTCGCCGCTTTCCTCGTCGAACACCTGGTCGTAGCTGTCCGAGGTCGGCAGCTTGCCCAGGCGCGAGCCGTACACGGTGGCCGACCAGGCGTCCTTTTCCCAGGTCACGCTGACGCTGGTCTTGGTGCGGGGAATATCGAAGCCGCTGTTGATCGCGAACTGGTCTTCGGTCACATCGCCGGCATAGCGCTGGAAGTCATGCTTCTTCACCCAGGTGTGGGTGCCATTGAAGATGAAGTCGCCGATGCCGGTCTGCAGGCGGTAGCGCAGGCCGACGTCGACGCCGGAGGTGGACTCGCGCGCCACGTTGATCGGATTGACGTGCACACCGTACAGGCGGCCGTCGGCGGTGCGGGTGATGCGGGCCAGGGCATCCACGCAGGTCGGCGAGCCGATGTCGGCGCTGCCCAGCCGGCAGTTCGCTTCGCTGGCCAGGATCGTACGCACGTCCATGTCCTGCACCTGGTCGCGCATGTCGATGTTGAACCAGTCGGCCGACAGGTCCAGGCCGGTGGCCGGCGACCACACGAAGCCCGCGCTCCAGGAGGTGCTGGTTTCCGGTTCCAGCTCGCGGTTGCCACTGCGGCTGCGGATCACGTTGCGCTCGTAATCGGCGCAATCATCGGCGGCGTCGGCGCGGCAGTTGTACAGATCTTCCGCGCTGGTCTCGTCGTTGCCCGGGCCGGCGAACACATAGTGCAGGTCCGGCGCACGGAACGCGGTGCCGTACGAGCCGCGCACCAGCAGCGTGTCGATCGGGCGCCATTCCAGGCCGCCGCTCCAGGTCGCCTTGCCGATGGTATGGCCCGAATAGCGATACTGGTCGTAACGGCCGGCCACGCTCAGGTTGACCGTCTCATGCAGCGGCATGCGCAGCTCGGCGGCAGTCGCCCAGCGGTTGCGCGAGCCCTTGCCGTCCGAATCCTTCCAGCTGTAGTAGTAATAGCCGGTCGCCAGCGGGTCCGGGTTGAGCGCGTAGGCCTGCTGGCCCACTTCCACCGTCGCGGCAAAGCCGGCATCGCCGCCGGGCAGGGTGAACAGCGACCCATTGGTCAGGGTCAACGCAGCCGTCTCGGTGCGCGACTTCGGCGTATAGGTGGTGCGTGCGGCGATCGAATCGTACTCGGCACGGGTCAGCGGCCGGTACAGGCGCGACGGATCGGCGTTGTAGATCGGGAAGCCGTCCTCGTCCTCGCCCAGCTGCGGGCCCAGGAACAGGTCGTTGGCCTTGGATGCGATGATCTGCGCCCAGCTGATCCGCGACTGGTACTGCGAATGGCTCAGTGCTGCTTCGTAGTCCCAGTTGCCGGTCAGGTTGCCCTTGAAGCCGGTGGTCACGCTGAAGGTCTTCTGCGTGCTGCGCACCATCGCATTGTCCAGCCCGCCCATTTCCTCGGGCGAGAACTGGCGCTGCCAGAACTCGATCTCGCCGGTGGCTTCATTGTTGAAGTAACCCGACTCATCGCCGTCGGCGGCCATGCGGCCCCACTTGGTGACATCGCGCATCAGTGACATCGTGTGGTAGCCCAGCTGCACGTCGGCGAACCACTGCTGGCCGTTGTCGAAGTCGTAGCTGAGCGAGGCATAGCCGTTGGCGCCGCGGCGCTTGCTGAGGATCGTGCCGTAGCCGATCGAGCTGTCGCTGCCGCAGTAGTAGCCGTAGCGCGGACGGAACGCGCGGTAGGTGCTGCCCTGGTTCTGCCCGGCCAACGCCTCGCAGGTCGCCGCGCCCGGGTCCAGGTAGTCATCGTTGTAATCGGTGCGCAGGTAGGAACGACGGGCGATGCGCGCGCCTTCGGTCGGGCCGTCCTGCGTCGAGTCCTGGATGTCGCGGTCGTAGGCCCACAGCGGCGTCTGCGACTGCAGTTCGACGCTGTACACCGCGTTGAAGTTGCCGCTGCTGAAGCCGCTGGCCAGGCTCATGTCGAACGACTCACCACCGCCTTCGGTGGTGGTGCCCATGCGCATGTCGATGGTGGTGCCATCGGCCTTCTTCTTCAGGATGAAATTGACCACGCCGGCGATTGCATCCGAGCCGTAGATCGCCGACGCGCTGCCGGTCAGCACTTCAATGCGGTCGATCATGCCCAGCGGAATGTTGGACACATCGGTGAAGTTGCTGCGGCCCTTGAACGGCATCGGGAAGTCGGCGATGCGACGGCCGTTGACCAGCACCAGGGTGTGGTTCGGGCCCAACCCGCGCAGGTCGACCTGCTGCGCACCCGGCGAGAAATCGGCCCCTCCGGAGGACTGCTGGCTCTGCGTCTCACCGCCGTTCTGGGTCATCGCGCGCAGCACGTCCGGCACGGTGGTGAAGCCGCTGGAGCGGATCTGCTCTGCGTTGATGACAGTGATCGGCGCCGGTCCTTCCACCTGGGCGCGCGGGATGCGTGAGCCGGTCACCTGCACCGCATCCAGCTGTTGTACCGAAGAGGAAGCGGGAGTCTGTGCCGCCGCCGAAGCAGCAACGCCCATCAACGCCAGCTGGATCGACCACGCCATCGCCTGTCTACGCATGAGAAATTCTCGGAAGTAATGCCGGCCCACAGAGGAGGGGCCCTGTCCCCCATTCACATTTCAGGAATGGGCGCGCGCATTTAACGCCTTTTTCATGTCCTTGACTACTGGGGATATGTCTGGCAAAGAGTGAAAACGGTTGCAGGTCGTTTTTGTTCAGGGAGATCAAAATGCGACGCCTTTGCTACGGGCTGCGTGGCCCGCTCATCGCCTTGCTGCTGTCCGCGCTCTTCTGGTCATCGCCAGCGGCGGCACAGGAACTGATGGACCCGGGCTTCGCCTACTACGAAGTGGGCGATCTGGATGCGCCGCGGCCTGGCCCGCGAGCCCCCGCGATGATGCTGATGGGCGGTGGCGAATGGGTGCCTGAAGCCTTCCAGTGGTGGCTGCGCCAGGCCGGCAATGGCCGTGTGCTGATCCTGCGCGCCTCCGGCACCGATGAGCTGCAGGACCGTCTGTACCGGGAGATTGGCGGCACCACCGCCGTGCAGACCCTGGTGTTCGACAACCGCCGCGGCGCCGATGACCCGGCCGTGCTGCGGGTCGTGGCCGCGGCCGATGCGATCTTCATCGCCGGCGGCGATCAGTCCCGCTACATCCGCTTCTGGAAGGGCACCGCGCTCAATCGCGCGCTGAATGCCCACGTGCGCGCCGGCAAGCCGATTGCCGGCACCAGCGCCGGGCTGGCCATCCTCGGCGGCTACGCCTATGGCGCGCTGGATGGCGGCAGCATCGATTCGGCCAGCGCCATGGCCGACCCGATGGGCGAGGCGGTGACCCTGGACCGCGGCTTCCTGCAGTTGCCCTACCTGCAGCGGGTGGTCACCGACACCCACTTCGACAAGCGCGACCGTCTCGGTCGCCTGATCGTGTTCGTGGCCCGCGCCGCGCATGACAGTGGTGACCCGGACATGGTCGGCATCGGCGTCGACGAAGACACGGCCCTGTGCGTGGAGCCTGACGGCCAGGCCCAGGTCTACAGTGCCGACGGCGAAGGCAAGGTCTGGGTGGTCAGCCCCGGACGCGACGCCGACCGGCTGGTGGTAGGCGAGCCCCTGCGCTTCCATGCGGTACCGGTCACCGTGGTCGCCAGCGGCAGTCGCATGCGCCTGGACGACCTGCAGGCCGACGCGGCCTACCAGGCTTTGGCTGAAATCAGCGATGGCGAGATTGAAGTCGTCCGCCAATGATCCGGTAGCGCCGGGCCATGCCCGGCGGATGCCGCCGCGCTGTGCCTTCCACCGGGCATGGCCCGACGCTACCGTGCAATCCAATCCTTGTCCTGCTGGAGATCTGCTTCCATGAAACTGCGCCTGGCGCTGTCCGCGCTGTTGTCCCTGCCACTGCTGGCCCAGGCCGCACCCACCGCATCACCGCTGCTGGTCATCCACGGCGGTGCCGGGGTGGAGCGCAAGGATCTCTCCGCGGCAGAAGAACAGGCCGCGCGCGCTGCGCTGAAGGCGGCATTGCTGAAGGGCCATGCCGAACTTGCAGCCGGGCGTCCGGCACTGGCGGCGGTCACCGCGGCCATCACCGTGCTCGAGGATGATCCGACCTTCAACGCGGGCAAGGGCGCGGTGTTCACCCACGAAGGCCGCAATGAACTGGACGCGGCGGTGATGGACGGTGCCACCCAGGCGGCCGGAGCAGTGGCCGGCGTGCAGCGCGTGCGCAATCCGATCCTCCTCGCGCAGGCGGTGATGCAGAAGTCCAGGCACGTGATGATGGTGGGGCAGGGCGCCGAAGCCTTCGCCACCGAGCAGGGCGTGACCCTGGTCGACCCCTCCTACTTCCGCACCGACAAGCGCTGGCAGCAGCTGCAGCGTGCATTGAAGGAAGAAGCGAGCGGGCAGGCGCATGCCGACCTGGAAACCGCAAAGCACTTCGGCACGGTCGGTGCGGTCGCCCTGGATGCACAGGGGCATCTTGCTGCAGCCACCTCCACTGGCGGCATGACCAACAAGCGCTATGGACGTGTCGGCGATTCGCCGATCATCGGTGCCGGCACCTGGGCCGATGCGCGTTGTGCGGTGTCGGGTACCGGTTGGGGCGAGTACTACATCCGTACCGCGGCAGCCCATGAGATCTGCGCGCGCATGCGCTACCTCGGTCAGTCGCCGGAACAGGCGGGCAAGGGCGTGATCAACGACGCGATTCCGCAGATGGGCGGCGACGGCGGGGCGATCGTGCTCTCTGCAGATGGAAAAGCGGCAGCGCCGTTCAACACCCAGGGCATGTATCGGGGCTGGATCGGGGCCGATGGCGTTGCCCATGTGGCCATCTTTGCCGACGAGACAATCGCGCTGCCTTGAGCAGACCCTTGCGTATCAAGGGGTTTGCGACGCGCGTGAAAAAAAGTGAAAAAAAGCGTTGACAGACCCCCGCTTCATCTCCAGAATTGCGGGCTCACCACCACACACCGCAACGCTTCGGCGGCACGGAATGGGGTGGTAAGGAGGGATACCCAAGCGGCCAACGGGGGCAGACTGTAAATCTGCTGGCTTACGCCTTCGGTGGTTCGAATCCACCTCCCTCCACCAGCTTCACGTTGTGGCACATTCCCGGTGCGGGAGTAGTTCAATGGTAGAACCTCAGCCTTCCAAGCTGATGGTGCGGGTTCGATTCCCGTCTCCCGCTCCATTGAATGAACTTTGAATATTATCGAGTTCATGCCATAATGCAAAACTCGCTCACATAGCTCAGTCGGTAGAGCACTTCCTTGGTAAGGAAGAGGTCGAAGGTTCGATTCCTTTTGTGAGCACCATCTTCAGCACCACACCAGACGAATTCGAGATAAGCAGCCATGGCCAAGGGTAAGTTCGAGCGCACCAAGCCGCACGTCAATGTCGGCACCATCGGTCACGTCGACCACGGCAAGACCACGCTGACCGCCGCACTGACCAAGATCGGTGCCGAGCGCTTTGGTGGCGAGTTCAAGGATTACTCCGCGATCGACGCTGCGCCGGAAGAAAAGGCACGTGGCATCACGATCTCGACCGCGCACGTCGAATACGAATCCACCGTTCGTCACTACGCCCACGTCGATTGCCCGGGCCATGCTGACTACGTCAAGAACATGATCACCGGTGCTGCCCAGATGGACGGCGCGATCCTGGTGTGCTCGGCCGCTGACGGCCCGATGCCGCAGACCCGCGAGCACATCCTGCTGTCGCGTCAGGTCGGCGTGCCGTACATCGTCGTGTTCCTGAACAAGGCCGACATGGTTGACGATGCCGAGCTGCTGGAACTGGTCGAAATGGAAGTCCGCGAGCTGCTGAGCAAGTACGACTTCCCGGGCGACGACACCCCGATCATCTCGGGTTCGGCCCGCCTGGCGCTGGAAGGCGACCAGAGCGACATCGGCGTGCCGGCCGTCATCAAGCTGGTCGAGGCGCTGGACACCTGGATCCCGACCCCGGAGCGTGACGTCGACAAGGCGTTCCTGATGCCGGTCGAAGACGTGTTCTCGATCTCGGGCCGTGGCACCGTGGTGACCGGTCGTATCGAGCGCGGCGTGATCAAGGTCGGCGAAGAAATCGAAATCGTCGGCATCCGTCC
>NZ_JBYTEK010000012.1:0-114906 GCF_058783335.1 Stenotrophomonas sp. FW305-C-20-S1
CCCTCACCCTTGGGGGCTTGGCCGCGGCATCCATGCCGCGGACACCCCCGCAACCGGACCCACCCCGCCTTCGACAGGTTCCGGCTGCTGTTGGTGGGTGTCGACTTCCTGCTGCTGTTGGTAGGTGTCGACCTTGGTCGACACGGTAGATCCACGCCATGCGTGGATAACGGAAACCGGATGCTTCATGAAATAAAAAAGCCCGCCGGAATCCGGCGGGCTTTTTGTTTCCAGCGTTGGCGTGGAACTCAGGTCCAGCCGAGCAGCTCGAACAGCTTCAGGATCAGGTAGGCGCAGCCGCCTGCCGCCGGGATGGTCAGGATCCAGGCCCAGACGATGCGTTCGATCACGCCCAGGCGCAGCGAACGCGGGTTCTTGGCGAAGCCTACGCCCATGATCGCGGTGGAGATGCTGTGGGTGGTCGATACCGGCATGCCGAAGTGCGCCGCCAGGGTCAGCACGGTGGCCGAGCTGGTTTCCGCGGCGAAGCCGTGGATCGGGTGCAGCTTGACCATCTTGTGGCCCAGGGTCTTGATGATCTTCCAGCCGCCCGAGGCGGTACCGGCGGCCATCACCACCGCACAGGTCAGCACGATCCACATGGCGATGCCGTCGCCGGCGTGCGCGTCCGGATGCATGAAGGCCAGCCACGACGGCAGGTCGTTCAACGCGCCGGTCGCTTCGGCACCGATCAGGGTCATCGCGATGATGCCCATGGTCTTCTGCGCATCGTTGTGGCCGTGGGCAAAGCCCATGTAGGCCGCCGAAGCGATCTGTGCCTTGCCGAAGAACGCATTGACGATGCGCGGACGTGCCAGCCGGCCGATCGCGCCGCCGATCTTGGCCAGGCCTGCGATCAGTGCCCACAACAGCACCATCACTGCGATGCCGAGCAGGAAGCCTGCGATCGGCGAGGTGATCATCGGCACGAACACCTTCCACAGCAGGCCCTTGTTCTGCGCCCAGCTGCCAAGCCGTTCGGACCAGATCAGCGCGTCCCAGTTGTTGTGGGCCGCAGCCAGGCCGGCGCCGCACAGGCCACCGATCAACGCGTGCGAGGACGAGGACGGCAGGCCCTTCCACCAGGTGATCAGGTTCCAGATGATGCCGCCGAGCAGCGCGCACAGGATCACCTGCGGGGTCACGTCGACCACGTTGGTGTTGAGCAGGCCCGACGCGATGGTCAGTGCAACCGCGGTGCCGGTCAGGGCACCGATGAGGTTCATGAAGGCGGCAAGCATCACCGCCCAACCGGGCGACAGTACTTTGGTTGCCACCACGGTAGCGATGGAGTTGGCGGTATCGTGGAAGCCGTTGATGAACTCGAAGACGAGCGCGGCCAGGATCACCACCAGGACTAGGGTGAGCATCGGTACCGGCCCGTCAGCTGTTCTTCAACACGATCTGGTACGCCACCACACCGGCCTCGCGGCAGCGGTCGATGGCCTTTTCCAGGATCTCGAAGAATTCCTTGAGCAGGAACATCTGCAGGTTGTCCAGGCGACCGGAGTAGATGTCGCGGTACAGCTCGAGCATCAGACGGTCGGCCTCATTTTCCAGCGAGCGCAGGCGCTCGTTGAGCGCGGTCATCCGGTCCAGGTTCATGTGGCGCAGGTCGGCGACCATCTCCACCACTACGCCAGCGGCCTGCTCCAGCATCGCCGCGCGCGGCGCGAAGTCGATGTGTTCCAGGTGGGTGGTGGCCAGCGAATAGCGATCGGCGAACTTCTCGATCTGCTTGGGAATCTTGTACAGGGCCGAGCCCAGCGCTTCGATGTCTTCGCGCTCGATCGGGGTCATGAAGCTGTCCACCAGCGCCTGGCTGATCTTGTCCGAGGCCGCGCGTTCGCGCAGACGGGCCAGCTTGAAGGCATCCAGGGCGGGCTGGCGATCGGCGTCGCGCAGCATCGAATGCAGTGCCTTGGCGGCATCGGAAGCCGCGACGGCAGCCTCATCGAGCAGGGTGTAGAACTGTTTGCCGGAACCGAAAATGGTCTGCAGAGAGAACATTGAGAAACCTGTCAGCCGTCGCGGGAAGGACGGCACCAGTGCGAATTATGACGGCTAGATGACCATCACGGGTATCCCTGCCCCTTTCCGGGGGTCGGGACGCCCAAAACTGAACAGGCATTTGCCACCCAGCCACGGCCCTTTGCTAAGATGCCAGCGCGCCTTCGGGCGCACCTTATGGACGACGACCCTTATCCCCCAGCGCCGCGCCGGACCCCGTTCCTGAGCGCCTGCCGCCATCGCAAGCACCCGCCCTCCCTGTCACCAACCGGGGACGATGCCCGTGTTTGAAATGATCCTGATTGTTTTCGCGCTTGTTCTGCTGAACGGCTTCTTTGCCATGTCCGAGATGTCGGTCATGACCTCGCGCAAGAGCCGGCTGAAGCAGCTGGCCGGCACCTCCAAGCGCGCGGCCAAGGCCCTGGAGCTGTCGGAGAAGCCGGAAGCCTTCCTGTCCACCGTCCAGATCGGCATCACCGTGATCGGCGTGCTGACCGGCTTCCTCGGCGGCGAGGCACTGGGTGAAGCCATCGGCGGCTGGATCCAGGGGCTGATGCCGGGCTTCGCCTACGCCGGCGGCATCGGCAAGGCCCTTGCAGTCACCTTCATCACCTTCATCACGCTGATCTTCGGCGAACTGGTGCCCAAGCGGCTGGCCCTGACCCGCTCAGAGGACATCGCCGGCCTGGTGGCGCTGCCGATGAGCTGGCTGGCCAAGCTGGCCTTCCCCTTCGTCTGGCTGCTGTCCAAGACCACCCAGCTGGTGCTGCGCCTGTTCGGCCTGGGCAAGGACGAGGTCGCGTCGGTGACCGAAGAGGAGATCCGCATGCTGGTGGCCGAGAGCCACGAGGCCGGCGTGATCGACAGCCACGAGCGCGACATGATGAACCGCGTGATGCGCCTGGGCGACCGTACCGCCGACAGCCTGATGACCCCGCGCAACCGGATCGCCTGGCTGGATACGCTGGGTGGCCTGGACAAGAACCTGGAGATCATGGCCGAGCACGAGTTCTCGCGGTACCCGGTGTACCGCGACAACGACATGGACGTGGTCGGCGTGCTTGAGCTGAAATCGCTGGCCACGCGGATGGCACGCGGCGACAACGCGCTGTTCCAGACGTTGCGCGAACCGCTGTACGTCTCCGAATCCACCCATGCGATGAAGCTGCTGGAGATCTTCCGCGAAGAACAGCAGTCGATGGCGCTGGTGGTGGACGAGTACGGCGAGATCCAGGGCCTGGTAACCATCAGCGATTTGATGGGCGCGGTGGTCGGCCGCCTGCAGGCAACGGAAAATGCCGACGAGGACGCGCTGGTGGTGACCCGTGAGGACGGCTCGCTGCTGGTGGACGGCTCGCTGCCGATCGAGGACCTGCGCGAGCTGATCGGCAGCAACGACCTGCCCGACGCCGAGGATGGCGATTACTACACCCTGGCCGGCATGTGCATCCACTTCTTCGGCCGCATCCCGCACGCGGGCGAGTACTTCGACTGGGCCGGCTGGCGCTTCGAGGTGGTCGATCTGGACGGTGCGCGCGTGGACAAACTGCTGCTTCGCACCCTGTCCGACGAGCAGGCCGATGAGCTCACCGCCTGACGCCGGCCCCGGCGCTGCATCGCCGGAGTACCGCAACGAGGGCATCCGGACCCTGCTGGCGATGTTCGCCTTCGGTGACCCGGCCCAGCACATGAAGCTGGGGCAGATCCTGCAGGATCTGCAGCAGAGTGCCTTTGGTGTATTCCTGTTCGTCGCCATCCTGCCGGCCTTCATCCCCATCCCGGGGCTGGGCGGCGCAGTCAGCGGTCCGTTGGTGATCCTGATCGGCCTGCAGATGCTGTTCTGCATGCGCCGGCCCTGGCTGCCCGGCTTCATTGCCCGTCGCGGGCCGAAGCGCGGCACCATGCACCGGTTCCTGGATCGCATTGACGGTGCCCTGCGCCGTCTCGACCGCATGCTCAAGCCGCGCATGCCGCAACTGCTGACCCCGGCTCCCGCCCACGCCTTCAGCGGCCTGCTGCTGGTGCTGCTGGGCCTGCTGCTGTCGCTGCCGATTCCGTTCACCAACTATCTGTTCGGCTTCCAGTTGCTGCTGTTCGCGCTGGCCCTGCTTGAACGCGACGGCGCGCTGATGTTGTTCAACTGGGTGGCTGCGCTGGTGGCGATCGCTTTCTTCGGCTTCAGTTCCGGGCAGCTGGTGGGCTACACCGTCGACCTGTTCCAGCGCTGGTTCTGAGCGCCTGCCGCTGCGCTCGCCGGGCATGGCCCGGCGCTACCCTGAGCCCCGCCCGGGGAGCGCCGGGCCATGCCCGGCGGGTTACTGCAATCAACGCAGATCGATGAATCCGTTGTCGCCCAACCGTGCCGGCTCATCCTGCACCGCCGACAACACGAAACTCAACGCCGAGCCGAGCAGCGTGCCCGGTCCGTCCCAGTACTCGGCGGTCTCTGCACGCACGTGGATCAAGCGCAGGCTCGGGTCATCCGGGCCGCCCGGGAAGAACAGCTTCATCGCCGGCGACCACAGCTCTTCGACCTTCGCGCGGTCATCGATGATCCGTGCCACGCCGGCTACCGACACATACGTATTCTTCGATGGCGAGGCATAGGCCACGTTGACCCGCGGGTCGAGCGCGATCTCGGCCACCTTCGGGCTGTCGGCCGCAGTAGCGAACCACAGGTCGCCATCGAAGGCGACCTGCTGGGTGCCGAGTGGACGGCTGTAGAGGCGCCCATCGACACCACGGGTGGTGAACATCGCCACCTCCACGTCCTTGATCAGTTCAGCCAGCTGGGCAATGTGCTCGGTACGCGATTCGTCCATGGGGGACTCCGGAAGTGGGAGTCCCCATCAGACGCGTCCGCACCGCAAATTGCCGTGACGCAATTGTTCAGCCCGCGTGGCGGGCATGCCAGGCGTGCATTGCCAGCTCGAACGAGCGAAGACGCGCGCGGTGGTCGTACAGGTTGGCGGTAAGCATCAGTTCGTCGGGCTGATGGCGTTCGACGAACGCCGCGATGCCATCGGCGACCTGCTGCGGATCACCCAGCACGGTGCACGCCAGCGCCCGCTCCACGCCGAGCTTCTCGTGGGGTTCCCAGAACGCTTCGATGTCATCGATCGGCGCCGGAATCTTGCCCGGACGGCCGCGACGCAGGTTGACGAAGCTCTGCTGCTGGCTGGTGAACAACCGCCGCGATTCGGCCTCGCTGTCACTGGCCACCACGTTCAACGCCAGCATTGCGTGCGGCTGCTTGAGCGTGGCCGAAGGGCGGAATTCGCGGCGATACACCGCAAGCGCTTCATCCATGGAATCGGGGGCGAAGTGCGAGGCGAATGCATACGGCAGGCCCATCGAGGCGGCCATGCGTGCGCCGAACAGGCTGGAACCGAGGATCCAGGTCGGCACCCGCAGGCCGCCACCCGGTACGGCCTGCACCGCCTGCCCAGGCTGCACCGGTTCGAAGTAGTGCAGCAGCTCGCGTACGTCCTGCGGAAACTGGTCGGCGCTGTCGAAATAGCGGCGCAGGGCGCGGGCGGTCGGCTGGTCGGTACCCGGTGCGCGGCCCAGGCCAAGGTCGATGCGATCGGGGTACAGCGAGGCCAGGGTGCCGAACTGCTCGGCCACCTGCAGCGGCGCATGGTTGGGCAGCATGATGCCGCCGGCGCCGACGCGGATGCGTTGGGTGCCACCGGCCACATGACCGATCAGCACCGCCGTGGCGGCACTGGCGATGCCAGGCATGTTGTGGTGTTCGGCCAGCCAGTAGCGGCGGTAGCCCAGCGCATCGGCATGCTGGGCGAGCTCAAGCATGTTGGCAAAGGCGGCAGTGGTATCGCTGCCCTCGCAGACCGGGGCCAGGTCGAGAATCGACAACGGGATCATCAGGCGGTTTTCCGTCACAAGATCCCCGTTTGATGGGGTCGCCCTGCCCCCACGGCCAGTGCCGGTGGCGGGACGCTGATTCCTGCCTGGCCGGTTCAGGCCCGCAGGCCAATGTGGACGGGTCAGAACGCGCTGGGGCGTGGCTCGGGCAACGGCTCGTCCACCAACGGCTTCAGTTCGGCATCCAGCGCCACCCGTTCGTCGAACACGAAACAACGACCTTCGTAGCCCTCACCGCCGACTTCCTCGAAGTAGCCGAGGATGCCGCCATCGAGCTGCAGCACGTTGTCCATGCCGTCGTTGAGCATCCACAGCGCCGCCTTCTCGCAGCGGATGCCACCGGTACAGAAACTGACCACGGTGCTGTCCTTCAGCGCTTCACGATGGGGCGCCAGCGCCTCGGGCAGATCGGTGAACTTGTGGATGGGCAGTACCAGCGCATCCTTGAAGGTGCCGTACTCGATCTCCTGCAGGTTGCGCGTATCGAGCATCACCACGCGCTTGCCAGCATCATCATGCCCCTGCCGCAGCCAACGCTGCACGGTGGCAGGATCGATGGCCGGCGCGCGCGGGTAGTCCAGCGGTTGGCCATCGTCACGACGGAAGCTGATGATCTCGTCCTTGACCTTGGCTTTCAGCCGCGCGAACGGCTGGTGTTCGCTGAAGCTGGTCTTTACCCGCATATCGGCGAAGCGCGCATCAACACGCAGTTCCGCGTAGAAGCCATCGATCGCGGACGGCGCACCCGCCAGGAACAGGTTCAGCCCCTCGCCCGCCACCAGGATCGTACCCTGCAGGCCGGACGCCTCGGCACGCGCCTGCAGCTGGTCGCACAGGGCCTGGGGGGCGTCGATGACGGCGAAATGATAGGCAGCGGTATTGGCGATCATCCCGCCATTTTAGCGCCTGTCCGCCCCCGCATCAGCCTCCACCGTTCATCCACGCATGGCGTGGATCTACCACAGTGTCGACCAAGGTCGACATCTACCGACAGCACCCGGAACGCGTCCGGGGCGGGGCGGTATAGGCAGGCGGGACCGTTGGCGCCATGGATGGCGCCATCGAGCCCCCAAGGATGGGTCTACGGCGTGTCCCGCCTGCCTATACCGCCCCGCCCACCACGGAACGCCCGCTGTTGCTGTTGCCGTTGCCTCTGCGGGTGCCGGGTGCAACCCGGCCGGCCCCCCTACCCCCGCAGCAGCATGAACGGCAGCAGCACCAGTGCCGCCGCCACCGCCATGCCCAGCAGCACCAGCACCACGAACACAGGGCGGCGGCGCAACAGGCTGCCAAAGGTCTCGGCAGTGCCATCGCGCAGGGCCTGCTCGCGCTCAGCGCGGACCCGCACCCCGCGGGCCGCCTGGTACTCGGCCATCAGCGCCTTGGCACGCGGCTGGTCGGCATCCTCGCGCAGCCACAGGCCACCATTGGAGATGCCCCACGGACTGGGTTCGGTGCGGTACCAAGCGATGCCGTGCTGGTCCAGCAGCGTGCAGACATCGGCATATTCGTCGTTGCCGACATTGCGCAGATTGAGCAGGAGTTTTGCCATGCCACCATGATACCCGGCGCCGATGCGCTAACCTTGCCGCCCTCGACTCATCGCCCCTGGAGACGCCTGATGCGCCGCCTGCTGCTTCCCCTGCTGCTGTCCCTCGCCGCCGTTGGTTGCTCGTCGGAGCCGTCCGGCCCGCCGCCGGGAGGCACCATTGCCACGTTCGAGCGCATCGACACCCAGCCGGGCAGTGGTGCCGAGGCCGTGCCGGGCCAGAAGGTCAGCGTGCATTACACCGGCTGGATCTACGACGAGCGCGCCGACAACAAGCACGGCAAGACCTTCGACAGTTCGGTCGAGCGCGGCGAGCCGTTCACCTTCACGCTGGGTGCGGGCCAGGTCATCCGTGGCTGGGATGAAGGCGTCGCCGGCATGAAGGTCGGCGGCAAGCGCACGCTGATGATTCCGCCGGAATTCGGCTATGGCGACCGCCAGGTCGGCCCGATTCCGGCAGGTTCGTCGCTGGTGTTCGACGTCGAGCTGCTCAATGTCCAACAGTGACGTCCGCCCGCCGCGCCGCATCGCCGTCATCGGCGGCGGCCCGGCCGGGTTGTTTGCCGCCGAGCGGCTGCGCGCGGCAGGCCTGGATGTCGATCT
The DNA here is from genome assembly GCF_058783335.1 of Stenotrophomonas sp. FW305-C-20-S1. Classification (NCBI taxonomy): domain Bacteria; kingdom Pseudomonadati; phylum Pseudomonadota; class Gammaproteobacteria; order Lysobacterales; family Lysobacteraceae; genus Stenotrophomonas; species Stenotrophomonas sp. FW305-C-20-S1. Next base: position 8,048 of record NZ_JBYTEK010000012.1, read on the forward strand.
GTACGAGGCCAAGGGCTCGCCGGGCCGCAAATTCCTGATCGCCGGCAAGGGTGGGCTCAACCTCACCCATTCTGACGCACGTCCACTGTTCGACAGCCGCTACCGCGAGCAGGCAACCCGCGTCGGCCGCTGGCTGGATGGTTTCGACGCGCAGGCGCTGCGCGACTGGGCCGCAGGCTTCGGTGTGGAAACCTACGTCGGCAGTTCCGGCCGGGTGTTCCCGGTCGACCGCAAGGCGGCACCGTTGCTGCGCGGCTGGGTCCGCCGGCTGAAGGAACAGGGCGTGCGCCTGCACGTCAACCATCGCTGGCTGGGCTGGAGCGACGACGGCGCACTGCGTTTTGCCACCGACAACGGCGAACTGGAGGTGCGCGCCGATGCGACCGTACTGGCACTGGGCGGCGGAAGCTGGCCACAGCTGGGCAGTGACGGTGCATGGGTTCCGACGTTGCAGGCCCGCGCCGTGGACATCGCGCCGCTGCAATCGGCCAACTGTGGATTCGATATTGCGTGGACACCGTTCTTCGCGCAGCGCCATGCGGGTGCGCCACTGAGGCCGGTCGTGGCACATTGGCATGGCCTCGACGGCGAGCCGCACACCCTGCAAGGGGAGTGCGTGGCCAGCGAGTACGGTATCGAAGGCAGCCTGATCTACGCCCTGTCGGCCGATCTGCGCGAAACCCTCAACCGCGACGGCCACGCCACGCTGTGGCTGGACCTGGTTCCGGGCCGCGACGAGGCACGGCTGCTGGCCGACCTTTCGCAGCCGCGCAAGGGGCGAAGCTTCGGCGAGCACCTGCGTCGCCAGGCTGGACTGGACCCAGTGAAGACCGCGCTGGTGTTCGAAACACTGGGCAAGGATGCTGGCAACGATCTGGCCGCGGTGATCGCCACGTTGAAGCGCCTGCCACTGCGCCTGCTGCGCCCGCGGCCGATGGCCGAGGTGATCAGCACGGCCGGCGGCGTGCGCCTGGACGCGCTGGACGAGGGCCTGATGCTGCGTGCCTTGCCCGGCGTGTTCTGCGCCGGAGAGATGCTGGACTGGGAAGCACCGACCGGCGGCTACCTGTTGACGGCGTGCTATGCCAGCGGACTGCGTGCGGCAGAGGGCGTGACCGCGTGGTTGGCCACGCGTTGATCAACGCGCGATAGCGCCGTAAATTTCACCCCGGCCGGCGCATCTTCACCGACGCCAATGCCACGCCACTGGGATGCGGATACAGCTCCTCGCGCTCGGCGACGAAGCCCTGCCGCTGGTAGAACGGCACGGCGTTGAGCGAGGCCGACAGCACAACCTCCCGCGTCGGGTCGGCCAGGGCCAGCAACCGCTGCATTAGCGCCTGGCCGATACCCTGCCCGCCCCGATCCGGATCAACGAACAGCGCATCGATCTCGTTGCCCTCGGCATCGAACACACCGAACCCCAGCACATTGCCCCGGTCATCCTCGGCTACGACGCCGCCGCCCTGCCCCAGCAGCCGCGAATACTGCACCGGCGGCGGCGATGCCGACCAGGGTGCAATCACCTCCGGCGGATAGTGGCTGCTGCACAGCTCACGCACGCAGCGCGTTCGCAGGGCCCACAGCGTGCCCACATCATCGTCGGTACCCGTCCTGAACTGCATGCAGCCTCCTTGCATGGATGGTTTTCGTGCAGTCGAGCATGGGCTCGGTCCTGCAACGCGGGTCATCGCGACTTGCTGGCACGCAGCGCCTGGATCTTCGGTGGCGGCTGGAACGAATCGCTGCGTGCGTCCGCCCAGAACGAATGGAACACCGCGTGGTCGGGCACCTTGTGCAGCAGCTCGCCCGGTTCCAGGTAGCGATACAGCGAGGCCAGTGAACGGATCTCGACCGGCGACACCCGGCGCAGAATATGTTCCGGGCCGAGCTCGGCCGGATCGTTCAAGCCCGCCGCGCACAGCAACTCCTTCAGCGCGTGCAGGGTGTGCTCGTGGAAGCTGTACACGCGCGTGGCCTTGTCCGGTGCATCCAGATGCTTCCAGCGCGCCGGATCCTGGGTCGCGATGCCGGTCGGGCACTTGTCGGTATGGCAGCTGAGCGACTGGATGCAGCCCAGCGCGAACATGAAACCGCGCCCGGCATTGCACCAGTCGGCGCCCATCGCAATGGTGCGGGCGATATCGAACGCGCTGGTGATCTTGCCGGCAGCGCCGATACGGATGTGCTCGCGCAGGTCCAGGCCGACCAGGGTGTTGTGCACCAGCAGCAACGCTTCGTGCATCGGCACCCCCACGTGATCGACGAATTCGGCCGGTGCCGCGCCGGTACCGCCTTCGGCGCCATCGACGACGATGAAATCAGGCAGCAGACCGGTCTCGTGCATTGCCTTGGCAATGCCGAACCATTCCCATGGGTGGCCGATGGCCAGCTTGAAACCAACCGGCTTGCCACCGGACAGTTCACGCAGGCGGGCCACGAACTGCAGCAGTTCAACCGGCGTGGAGAACGCCGAATGGCGCGATGGCGACACGCAGTCCACGCCCATCGGCACGCCACGCGTCACCGAGATCTCGGCAGTCACCTTCGGCGCCGGCAGCACCCCGCCATGGCCGGGCTTGGCACCCTGCGACAGCTTGATCTCGATCATCTTCACCTGATCGTGGTTGGCATTGGCAACGAAGCGTTCCTCGCTGAAGCCGCCCTTCTCGTCACGGCACCCGAAGTAGCCCGAGCCGATCTCCCAGACCAGGTCACCGCCCATCTCCCGGTGATACGGCGAAATCGAGCCTTCGCCGGTATCGTGGTAGAAACCCCCCAGGCGTGCGCCTTCGTTCAATGCGCGGATCGCATTGGCCGACAGCGAACCGAAACTCATCGCCGAGATGTTGAACACGCTGGCCGAATAGGGCTTGGCACAGTTCGGACCGATCAGCACGCGGAAATCATGCTTGGCGATGGTGGTCGGCGCCAGCGAATGGTTGATCCATTCGTAGTCCACCGCATATGTGCTGCGCAGGGTACCGAAGGGCACCGTGTCCATCTGGTTCTTGGCGCGCTGGTAGATCAGCGCGCGCTGCTGCCGCGAGAACGGCACATCCTCCAGATCGCTCTGCACGAAGTACTGGCGGATCTCCGGGCCGATCGATTCCAGGCCATAACGGAAGTGCGCCATCACCGGATAGTTGCGGCGCAGGGTGCTGCGCTTCTGCAGCAGGTCCCAGGTCCCCAGCGCCACCATCGCAGCTGTAATGCCGACGCCCCAGTACCAGGCCGGCCAGATCGTGGCCAGCCACAGGCAGATCGGAAACATCAGGATGGCGAGCAGGTAGACGATATACCGGTGCATGGCGTTCCTCGGTTGCAACTGCCCCGAGTCTACCGCGCAAGCACCTACAGGCGATCGTCGACCACGCTGCGCGGCCAGGCGGACTTCACGTCATAGACCAGCCCACCGGGCGCCAACAGGCTGCGGATATGGGCATCGTCCATCGCCTTGAAGCTCTCATGCGCCACCGCCAGCACCACCGCGTCGTAGCTGCCGGGCGCCGGCTCGGCCAGCCAGTTCACGCCCTCGTCCGCCATGGCAGCTGGCCCCACCCACGGATCGCTGACGTCCACCTGCGCGCCGCTGCCGGCCAGCCGCTGGGCCAGTTCCAGCGCGCGGCTGTTGCGCAGGTCCGGGCAGTCCTCCTTGAAGGTCACGCCCAGCACCAGGATGCGCGAGTGCGCTGGCATGCGGCCACGTTCGGCCAGCATCGCCAGCACGCGTTTGGCCACATGTTCGCCCACCCGGTTGTTGACCTGCCGGGCGGTGTGGATGAGGTCGGGGTGGTAGCCCATGCTTTCGGACTTGTGCAGCAGGTAGTACGGGTCCACGCCGATGCAGTGGCCTCCCACCAGCCCCGGCCGGAACGGCAGGAAGTTCCATTTGCTGCCTGCGGCGTCGAGCACATCCTGGGTGTCGATGCCGAGGCGATCGAAGATCAGGGCCAACTCGTTGACCAGCGCGATGTTGACGTCGCGCTGGATGTTCTCCACCACCTTGGCCGCTTCGGCGACCCGCATCGACGGCACCGGGAACGTACCGGCGGTGATGATCCGCTGGTACAGGCCATCGACCACCGCAGCCACGTCCGGCGTTGAACCGGAGGTGATCTTGCGGATGTCGGCCAGGCGCCGCTGGCGGTCACCCGGGCTGACCCGCTCGGGACTGTAGCCGCAGTAGAAATCCTCGTTGAAGCGCAGCCCCGAGCCCTGTTCCAGCAGCGGCACGCAGACTTCTTCGGTGGTACCCGGGTAGACGGTGGATTCGTAGATCACCAGATCACCGACGCGCAGATGGCTGGCGATCAGTCGCGTCGCCGAGCGCAAGGGCTCCAGATCAGGCTGCTCGTAGGCATCGATCGGCGTGGGCACGGTGACGATGTAGACGTTGCAGGCGTCGAGCTGCGCCGGATCGCTGCTGTAACGCAGCAGCGACGCGCTGGCCAGTTCGTCCGGCTCCATTTCCAGCGTGTGGTCCTGCCCGCCGGCCAGTTCGGCGATGCGCGCAGCATCGATGTCGTACCCCAGGGTAGGCAGTTGGCGGCCGAACGCCACTGCCAACGGCAGCCCGACATATCCCAGGCCGATGATGGCCGGGGACGGGCTCTGTGCTGCGCCGATCGGCGCACTCATGCGCGGCGTCCAACAGGCGGCGATGGTGTCCACTGGGTCATGCGAGGATCCGGGAGCAGGCAAACGTGCCGACAAGGTTAACCGCGGCAGCGGCGCCAGACCACGCCCGGATCAGGATCCGAGGCTGACGGCAGCCGGCTCGAGTTCGCCGTGCCGCCCCGTCCAGGCCCGCAACAACAGGCAGAAGCCATCATCCGGGGGCTCCTGCCCCAGGCTGAAACCATGCCACGGGGCCGCCACGATGCTGCCCAGCGTCGCCGCATCCACGTGCCGGTTGGCCATCGTCCAGCGCGGGAACCAGCGGCTCGGGATCGGGCCTGCGGCAAGCTGGATGATGCTGCCGTGGCGACGCGCGTTGCCGATCCGCGCGTGCACCGAAGCCAGTCCATCCCGTGGGCCTTCGATGTACTGCAGGAAACGGCTGCCATCGAACATCAGCGCCCCGGTCACCCCGGCCATGCGGTTGAACGCGGTTGCATCGGCCAGCAATGCATCGAGCTCGGGCACGTCCAGTCCCTCCCTGGCCGTGCTGACATAAGCGTACGCATGCAACGGCATGTCCATCACTCCCCTCCTGAGTGCAGAGGAATATGACAGGAAGCACGAGGACTTCAAGCATTGGCTATTCCGGCGGCGACTCGACCTGATAACCGCGTTGCACCAGCGCATCCAGATAGCCCTCGCCCAGCAGCAGGCTGACCGGCACCGTCGCGAAGGTGCCTGGATGACGGCTCAGCGCCGCATCCACGCCCTGCAGCCAGCGCGTGCGTACCTGCTGCGGCATATCGCTCCAGCCGCGCCGGCGCACGAAGGCCGAATCCTGCAGCAGTTCGCGGCAGGTCTGGGCCATCGCCGAACCCGACAGCCGGCGCAGTGCCGCGACATCCCCCAGCGCCCAGGCGTTGGCGCGCTCGCGCAGCACCGGTGCCTGGAATTCCACCGTGTCGAGCGTGCGTTCGAAACACGCGCGGTCATCTACTTCGGTCGCCTGCAGCTCCTTCAACGTGCCACGGATGTCGTCGACCTTCAGCTTGACCTGCACGTCTTCCGGCTTCAGATCGTGCGCCTTGTACGCGCGCCCGAGTGCTTCCTTGACCTGCTTGCCATCGCGTAGGCCGTTGCGCTTGAGGAAAGCCTGGTACAAGCGGCCGGAGGCAACCAGCGGACGGTCCTTTTCCACGCCACGGTCATTGCCCAGGTAGGTCTGTTTCAGGCCGAGCCAGCGCGCGTGCGTTGCCGGCGGCAGGATCTGGTCAAGCGTGCGCCCCTGCGGATCGCGCGCGGTCTTCAATGCCAGTGGCAGCAGGGTCAGGCCCTTGAACACACCGATCTTCGCATCGAGGGCGAAACCCGGATCGCCCAGCACATGGTCGACGCTGGCAATGGTCCGCTCCACTTCGTCGGAGCGCCATTGCACACCGCTCGGCAACGGCGAGACCGTGCCCAGGATCCACAACACATGCCCCTGTGGAGCGGTGACCTTCCAGAGGCCGGGGCCGGGTTGTTCGCCGGTCACCTGCACCGTCGCCATGTCCACCACCGCGCCGGTGGGCGCAGGCCCCTGCTGCGCGGCGGCCGGGCCGATCCCCAGCATCAGCCCCAGCACGGCACTGCATCCGATCCATCGCCTGCCACGTGCACGCATATCGCCATTCCCGGGAACGTTGGCGGACTGTACCCAGCGCCGCGCCCGGTTGCGTAAAAGCCGCGTTAGCCGGCGGCAGCGGCGGCGATTCCGTTACAATCGGCGCGCGCTGCAGGCCCGGATGGCGAAACTGGTAGACGCATCGGACTTAAAATCCGCCGACCGCAAGGTCATGCCGGTTCGATTCCGGCTCCGGGCACCAACGGTTTCGGGCGATTTCTTGTAGCTCCCAGCGCTCCGCAATTTTCGACTTGCTCCGCAAAAGCGAGCTGGCCGTGCTCACACGCCCCGGCGCAGTTCCCTCAGACCTGTCCTCAGCCGTGTCTTCATCGGGTCCTTCGCCCTTGGCTTCGTCACCGCCGGCGAACGGATTGGCGCCAGCGCTTCCTTTACTCGTTCCAGGTCCCTCGCCCCCCCCTCGATCAAGCAGCGTGCCTGCTGCAGCTGTTTATGTAGGCGGCAGGGCGGGCAGCGGCGGTAGAGGCTCGCTCGGAGTGTCGTCCACCATCCGAGCCACAGCTGCTCGCAGCCGCATCCGGGGGTCCAGCCTGCCCGCGCACCAGCGCTCGGCATGGCGTTTACCCTGGAAGATGCAGGCCGCCCGCTCATTCCTCGTCTCCCACATCTTTCAAGCACCCAGATGCACGCGCACACCTGGATCTTTGGCTGGCGAGACTTGGGCGATTTGCCGCCTATTCCTCCACGGCGTCCAGATATCCCCCAGATGGATCCAACCAGAGGAGGGAGGAGCTGAGCGGACGCCTTGGCAGCCGTGCAAGGGAGCACGGCCGAAAGCACACGGGCGGCGGTCGCAGATCCTGCAAACGCGGCAGTGACCTGCCTGAATCGTTCGGTCCAGGTACTGCCGCAGCGCTGCTCAATCTTCAGGGAACGTTGATGCTGGGATGGCCGACACCATGGAACACGGCAGAAACGAGCCGTATAGTCTGTTGATGAAGAGCAATGGAGCGATGATGAACGCTATCTCGCATGGCCCCGTATCGCTGGGGCGCAAGAATGGAGGCTATGGGAACGAGCCGACGGCGGCGACGAGACTGTCGTATTTGCCCCGAAATGCTCATCGCGCAGGCTTTCACAGCCATAGCTCTTGTCCAGCTGAACACCGATCAGGGCAATCCTGTCGGCAGCTTCACGCACCGAGAACCATGCTCCGCACGAAAGCTGTACAAGCATGCCCCCATAGTTCGTCAATCCGCGACATGGACGGCTCATGCTGAAATCTCTCGCAAGCCTTTCTCATGCGGCATTGATCGCTTTGATCAGCTTGGTCATTTCAGGCTGCCACAAGGAACGCTCGTATCCTGTTTACCGCGAAAATCCTGTACCTGCGGATGCGCTGCCCATCATCATACGGGTCCATGACGCGCCACTGGAGATACCAATTCCCAAGGTATCCGTCACCTACCAGATAGATCCACTTTGCCTGCCCCCGATCAACAATTACGAGGGTGTGCAATACGAACCGAACCAGCACACGATTGATCTCCCAGTACGGCGTATAAGTGCTACAGAATTCAGCAGCACCGTGTTCAAGGACGGAATGGAAGTTGCTGACTATTACGGTAGTGGTCCGTGCACATGGACACCTGCTCTCGTAGAAGCTTCGTTCGCCTTCATCATCGATGATCGGCCAATCCGTGCATCAGTCTCAGCTCTATTCAGTGAGATTGAAGGCGGGAAAACCTTCACCGCCTATATAAAGCGCGCATTGCCCGCCATGACCACGGGGCAAACGCCAAGCCGGACTCCAACCGAACCTTCGAGTTGGTACGAAAAGATGCCACAAGACAAGCGCAAGGAATACTTCCCAATCGAAGTATCCACACGGGTTGAAGGAACAACGCCATGAACGCTAGGAAAAACGCCACGCTTTCGAACCATGTCTATAAGGACCCCCTCCCGCGCCCCGATTCCGACATCGCCATTGATGGAACGAAATACACGGTTTTGGCCCGTCGCGACTCCGGGAACGGATATCAAGGTGTTGTCTACCTCAACATAGAAACAAAAGAAGTCATCGCTGCCCATCGTGGAACCGAGTTTGATCGCCAGGCAGTACTTGATGGCGGCATCGACGCTGCGATGGTCACCGCCAGAATCAATTCACAGCTTGGCGATGCTCTTGCGCTCACCAAGCAGGCAACCAAACTGGCTGAGGAAAATGGGTATGGCCCGGTGCACGTCACCGGCCATTCACTGGGCGGCGCGCTTGCACAGATCACGGCGCACCACTACAACCTCCCCGGCGACGCCTTCAATCCGTACGGCGCTGCCGGGTTGGCCTATCGCCTTCCCGAAGGCCAGCCGGCCAATGCGGCGCCGTTCACCAACCATGTCATGGCAGGCGACCTGGTCAGTGCGGGCGGCCCGCATTACGGCAAGGTTGAGATGTACGCGCTCCCCAAGGAACTGGAGGTTCTGCGCACCGCCGAGCAGGGCCAACGCATCGCGTCCCTCGGAGCACCCGGGCTGAAAAGCGGCCACCTCATGTCCGCCGCTGTGGCGGTCCAGTTGGGGGATTCCCATCGAATGGTTCATTTCCTTGATCGGATGACCGACAAGGGGCCGGTGCAGTCTGTACTGGACGACCCCAGAGCCCGGGTCACAGACCCTGAAGACCTGCGCCGGATTGCCGACTATCGCGGTGATATTCATCAGCTGCGTGTGGGAGCGACCGTGCTTGTCGGCGGCGGACCTGGACTGCTGCGCGACGGGGTCAATTACCTGCGCGGCACCGAGGAAGCCGGTGCGTACGCTCGCCACGAGGCTGAAGCGGAGCAGCGGGCCCAAAATGCGCTCAAGCCCGGCGGGCAGCTGGTCCAGGATGCAACCGACAAGGGCTCGCCCTCTCTGAGCAATCCAGGCTTCTCTCCCAAGAGCCCGTTGCAAGAAAGCATCGAATCAACCTTGGACAAGGCAGGCCTGGATCCCAGAAAGGAAGGTCACTCAGACCATGCGCTATACCGGCAGATTCGCGATGGCGTATCCGCCTTGGACGCCAAGCACGGGCGCGGCTTCGATGAAATCAGCGAGCGAATGACGGCCAGCTTGCTGGCAACGGCCAAGAGCAGCGGTTTGGAGCGCGTCGATCACGTCGTGCTGGGCACTCCGCCGAGCAATGTTTCGGGCCCGCGCATGTTCGTCGTGCAGGGCGAGCTCGACAATCCGGCGCACCTGCGGGCGTCGGTTGCGATCAGCGAGGCCGTCAACACACCCGTGGAGCAGTCGCTCGCCAAGGTCGAGCAGATTTCACAGGCACAGCAGGTCGCCCAGCAGGACCACGCCCAGGAGCAGACGCGAGCCGCGATGCGCATGAGCTAGCCCAGCGGCTGCCCGGATCGTGGGCATAGAGCGCGGCGAACTCCTGCAGCGACACGGTGGCACCTCTCATGCGGACCAGCTTCTGGTAGGCGGCTTCCATTTGGGCGGAGTAGCACACCCAATCAAGCATTGACGCTCCCACAAAGGGTCCGCACCGCTGGTTGCGCACAGCAGCCCGCCGGACGGAATGCCGCCACTCAGCTGCCGTTTCCGCGATCAGGACGCCTTCAGGCCGGCATGGCAGAATCGAACGCCCCGCCCCGGCCGCCGAACCGCGCACAAGGAGATCAGCCATGAAGTGGATAGGGATCGCGTCATCGCTGGCGCTGGTCGCGATGCTCGCCCAGGCCACCGCACCGGCATCGGCGCAGAGTCGTTCGGACAGTCATCGCAACCTCGACGGAAGCCTGGATATCCGCAACAGTGACGGATCGTCCAGCCGCATCAAGCGCGACTTGTCCGGCCGGGTGACCGCCGAGCACAGCAACGGCAGCCGTTCGACCACCACCACGGATCTGAGTGGCCGCAAGCGCACCACCCACAGCGATGGCAGCTACTCCAACAGCAGCACTGACCTGAGCGGCAACATCCGCACCCAGTACAGTGACGGCAGCTACTCGGTCAGCAAGCGTGACCTGAGCGGCAGGTGGCGCACCGAGTACAGCGACGGCTCCTACTCCACCAGCGTGCGCGATCTGAGCGGCAACTGGAGCACCACCTCCAGTGGTGGCATGGCCGCTCGCCACCCCGAACGCGGCGTCGGCAAGCGCTGAGACCCGCGCTCAGATGGCCCGCGAGTAACGCGGCTGCTCCTGCGCAGCGCGCAGATAGGGATCGAAGCACATCGCCAGCAGGCGCAGCAACGGCCGCCCCGGCTCGCTGGTGCGCACCACGCCATCGCGGTACTCGGCCAGGCCATCCTGCTGCAGGCGCTGCACGGCCTGCAGGTCTTCGGCGAAGTAGGTCTCGAAATCAATGCCGTGGCGCTGGGCCAGTGACATTCCATCCACCTCACCCTGACACATCAACTGCTGGATCAGCTCGGCGCGCAGCTGGTCGTCGGCACTGAGTGCGACGCCGCGCCAGACCGGCAGCTGTCCCTGGTCCACCGCGCTCTCCCACGACGGCAGGTCACGCGGATTCTGGCTGTAGGTGGCACCGATGTGACTGATCGCACTTACGCCAAGGCCGAGCAGATCGGTGTCTGCGTGGGTGGTGTAGCCCATGAAGTTGCGATGCAGCTGGCCGGCGCGCTGGGCACGCGACAGGTCTTCTTCCGGCAATGCGAAGTGGTCCATGCCGATGTACTGGTAGCCGGCTGCGGACAGGCGCTCCACCGCCAGGCCCAGCAGCGCCAGCTTGTCTTCCGGCGAAGGCATCCGGCTTTCGTCGATCTGCCGCTGCGCGCGGAACAGGTGCGGAAGATGCGCATAGCCATACACCGCCAGTCGATCCGGACGCAGCGCCAGCACCAGTTCCAGGGTGCGGCCGAAGCCCTGCAGACTCTGCCCTGGCAGGCCGTAGATCAGATCGACGTTGACCGAACGCATGCCGCTGTCGCGGCACGCACGCAGGATATCCAGCGTCTGCCGTACGCCCTGCACGCGGTTGATCGATTCCTGCACCTGCGGGTCGAAATCCTGCACGCCCAGGCTGGCGCGGTTGAAGCCCAGCCGGGCCAGCATCGCCACATCGCTGGTGTCGATGAAACGCGGGTCCAGTTCGATGGAAAAATCACGCTGCGACGAACCGCTGAAATCGAAGCGGCGGCGCAGGCCCTCGACCAGTGCGGTCATCGCATCGGCATCGAGGAAATTCGGCGTACCACCGCCGAGGTGCAACTGGATCACTTCACGACCATCGGCGAACTGCGGTGCCAGCAGGTCCGCCTCGGCCAGCACGCGTGACACGTAGCTGTGGCCACGCCCGCGGTCGCGGGTGATCACCCGGTTGCAGCCACAGTAGAAGCAGGGGCTGGAGCAGAATGGCACGTGGACGTACAACGACAACGCGCGCGCCAACGGGTTGCTGTCGGCGATCGCTTGGCGCAGCGCGGGTGCATCGAAGCCGTCATGGAAGTGCGGCGCGGTGGGATAGGAGGTGTAGCGCGGGCCGGGACGGTCATGCCGTCGCAGCAGATCGGGATCGAAGGTCCAGGCCAGGCCACCGGCAGCGGGAGAGAACGTGTCCATGGCGCCAGCATCGCCCCAACCCTGGCGGTACGCCTTGACCCAGATCAATCCTTGGGGGGCACGCCCAGCACCGGCAGCATGACCTGCGGCCAACGCAGCATCTGGTAGCGGCGCCAGAAGGTGTCGGCGATGCGGGCGGCCACATCGTCGGCCAGCGCCTGCATGGGCGGGTTGTTGCATTCGGCCGTGGTGATGTGGAACAGCACCAGCCAGCGGTCGAACAGATCCTTTTCCAGATCGATCGCCATGTGCTTGGACATCGGCGAGCCCTTGAACCTGCGGGTCCCGCGCAGCATCGCCGACCAGAAATCGACGAGCTGGGCCAGGTGTTCCGGCCAGTCGCGCACATGCCCTTCGAATACCGGCCCCAGACGCTCCTCTTCACGCACGCGCGCATAGAAATCGTGGACCAACCGGGTCACTTCCTCCTCGCTGCACAACTCTGGCGAAGCAATGGGAAGGGCAGTCGTGGGCGTTGCGTTCATCAGGGCACCAAGTGCGGATCGGCAGTGTGCCGCATGCCGCCACCACCGCTGTTGATCCAGATCAATGTCAGCGCACTGCGGCGCACCTAGGCTGGCACGCTTGCAGGAAGCATGCCCTGCGGATGCTGCGCCAACCACGGCGAAGTATACGCGCCGCCCTCTTCTTCAACCCGAACCCGCATGAACACACCGACTTCCAGCCGCCAGCGGCGTATCCAGCATTGGGGTGCAGTCCTGTGGCCCAGCTTCATCGCCGCCGGCCTGGCCTGCGTGGTGTTCTTCGCCTTCGTCGATCCACTGCGGCTGCAGGCGATCAGCTTCCCGGGTACGGCCATCAGCCGTGAGCTGGGCTACACCGCAGGCTTCTTCATGTTCTGGGCGGTCACCGCACTTTCCAGCGCGGTGACCGGCTACCTGCTGCGTCCGATGCCGGACGAAGAGGATGAGGAGCTGCCACTGGGATGAGCATCACCGCATCCTCGCCCCTGCGCGCATGGCGTTGGCGCCGCACCCTGGGCCTTGCGTTGCTGGTCCTGTTCCATGCGCTGCCGTGGCTGCAGTGGGATGGACGGCAAGCCCTGCTGCTGGACCTCAACGCGCGCCGCTTCGACCTGTTCGCCTGGACCCTGTGGCCGGATGACATCGGTGTGTTGCTGGGGCTGCTGGCGGTGATGGCGGTGGGTCTGGCCCTGCTCACCCACTTGGCTGGTCGCGTGTGGTGCGGACATGCCTGCCCGCAGACGCTGTGGACACGAGCGTTCGACGGAATCGCGCAGGCATTGGCCCGCGTGCTGCCGGCGAAGCTGGCGCGGCCGGCCACCCAGCTGGCCTGGTTGCTGCTGTCGCTGTGGACCGGGATCACGTTCGTCGGGCTGTTCAGCCCGATCCGCGAACTGGTCACCGGCGCGTTCGATGGCGCATGGAGTGGCTGGGAGACCTTCTGGGTGCTGTTCTATGCCGGCGCCACGTGGGGCAATGCGGGGTTCCTGCGCGAGCAGGTGTGCCGATCACTCTGTCCGTTCGCGCGCATGCAGCCGTTGCTGACCGACCCGCACACCCCGCGCATGTTGTATGACCCCCGCCGCGGCGAGCCGCGCGGCGCCCGCCCGCCGGCATTGGGCGGCGTGCTCGGCCGCGGTCGCGGCCTGCTCGACCCCACCACCGCGCAGGACTATGTCTTCCGTGCCGCGCATCCGCTGCTGGCCGGACCGATGCCCACCTTCAGCGCGGATCGGCTGGGCGACTGCCTCGATTGCATGGCCTGCGTGCGCGCGTGCCCGATGCAGCTGGACATCCGCCATGGCCCACAGGCCGACTGCCTGGCCTGCGGTGCCTGCCTGGAAGCGTGCACGCAGCAGCAGCATCAGGCCGGTTTCGGCCCCAGCCTGGTGCGCTACTGCAGCCCGCAGGTGATGGCAGGCCAGCCGCGCCGGTGGTGGCGCCCCCGCACCACGGCCCTGGCTTCGTTGCTGCTGGCGCTGCTGGTGTGCGGCGCTTGGCGCCTGCTCTGAATCAGCCCGGGTCGCCCGGGCGCGGCGGTACCAGCTGGGCGCGGCGGACGATGCCCAGTTGTTCGATGATCAGCGCCATTTCATTGGTGACATCGGTTCGCCCGGTCCCCTGCGGAACCAGACGATCAAGCACCTGCTGGTAGGTATCCCAGAACGCCGGACCGCATCCGTGTTTGTGATAACTGGCTTCCAGTTCGCGGCGTACCCGTTCAGCCAAGCCATGCATGCCGTATTCCATACGACCTCCGTTGGACTTGTTCTGCATCGTTGACGGTCGACCGATTCACTTGCGAGCTGCTGAAAGACTCCCGGCCTTCACAGCCGGTTGATGCCAATTAGTCATAGATTTCACGACACGTCAATTACAGGCCGCGACTTTCGCGATTGAAATTATTAATCGTTCATGAAAGGCCGTAGCGACCGGGATCAGAAACGTCCGTGCCGATGTCGACAAAGACAGCCGGCGAACCCGGGTAGCCATCACAGATCGGACCATCGCTGGGGACAAGTCGATCGATTCTGTCTATGTTGCTAAGCATACTTAGCAAATCGATCTTGGCGGCTTGTCTGCGACAACCATCGACGCATCTCATGCGGTTTCGTCGTGCGAGTCGTCATCCATCGGGAACAACGCAGGGTATCGCTGCTGCAGGATGTAGCGCCTGAGCGGCGGGATGGGAAAGCCTCTGGGCCATTGCGAGACAGCGGATCTGCTGATTCCAAACAACCTGGCGAGCTCTGCGTCGGTGGAAAAGCCCAGCCGCGTGCGGACCTGCCGCTTGCTCCAGAATTCGTCCATTTTCGATCCCTTTCATCATCAAACTTATTCTTGCGCCAAGGCCTCTTTCGCTTCCACGCGTTAAGCTGGCTTGCATAGATGAATACTCTTGGACAACGACTCGCGGTCGCCATGAAGGACGCCGGGCATGCACGCCCGGCCGACCTGGCGCGTGCCGCCGAAACGACGACGGCAACGGTCAGCAACTGGCTCAACGACCACGTCAAGGCCAACCACGTGAAAGCCGAACAGCTGTTCCGCATTGCCGATGCGGTGAAGCTGGACCCACGCGAGCTGCTGTTCGGCCCGCTGGGACGGGGAGTCGGCGAGCGCGGCACGGCCTACATGCACATGCCCAGCGAAGCCCATCTGGATGTCTGGCAAGCGGCCTATGAGCTGGTCGCCCACATCCTTGACGAGCGCGGACTTGAGGTGGGCTACCGTCGCGAGGCCACGCTGGGGTTGATGGCCCATGACCTGCTGATGGAGGGCGTCAGCCGCGGCAAGGTCGCACGCGTGGTGATGACTGCCCTGCCCTGACCCATCGCGGGCTGGTAGCATGGCCGTCGATGGGGATGGGGCTCCCCCGATAACCGCCTGAGATGGCTGATGGCTCCTGCTGAGACGAATCCGGCGTTCGTCGATGGCAGGCCGTGCCCGCCATTGCGTCCGCCGTCGAACCTGCGAACACGCACTCGAGGCAAGCAATGCAGACGTTCAACAACTATGTGCTGGTATTCCTGGGCGGCGGTGTCGGCGCCTGCCTGCGCCATGCCTGCAATCTGATCGGCGCCCGCGTGGCTGCCGGCAGCACCTGGCCCTGGTCGACGTTCCTGGTCAACATCAGCGGCGCCGTGCTGATGGGCGTGGTGGTAGAGGCGTTTGCGCTGCGCAATGGCGCGTCGCCGCAACTGCGCCTGCTGCTGGCCACCGGCATTCTTGGTGGCTACACCACGTTCTCCACCTTCTCGCTGGAAACCGGCCTGCTGCTGCAGCGGGGCCAGCATGGCCTGGCCGCACTGTACGCCGGCGGCTCGGTAGCCCTGGGCCTGGCCGGGCTGTTCGCCGGCATGAAGCTGACCCGGCTCGCGCTGGGGTAACAGTCAGCCGGCAGCAGCGCGCGCCTGTCCGCGCCACTGCCGTGGCGATTGCCCGGTGTGTGCCTTGAACGCCCGCGACAACGCGGCCTCGCTGCCATAGCCAACCTCGTCGGCGATCCGTTTCAACGGTCGCCCCTGCCGCAACGCCTGCTGCGCCAGGCCTACCCGCCAGCCCTGCAGATACTGCCCGGGCGTGGTTCCCATAGCCTCGCGGAAACTGGCGGCGAACACGCTGCGCGACATGCCTGCAACATCGGCCAGATCTTCCAGTGTCCAGGCCTGGGCGGGTGCCTCGTGCATGGCCACCAGCGCCAACCGCAGCCGTGGATGGCCAAGCCCGGCGAACAGGCCGCCGCGCATCTCGCCCCCCTCCATCAACTGCCGCAGCACCTGGATCATCACCACCTCGAACAGGCGGTTGACCATCACCGTGCGACCGCAGCGCTGCTCGAATGCCTCCTCAAACAACAGCTCCAGGGCGGCATGGCCGCCATACAGTTCGGCCAACGGCAGGCAGATGAAATCGGGCAGCGCGGCACTGATCGGGTTGAGCCTGCCGCCCTCGAAATGGAGGTTGGCGCAGGCCATGTCGGCGCCGTGCTGGGGATCGGTGTGGAAGCGATGCGGCAGCGGGCGCGGATACAGCAGCAGGCTGGGAACGTCGACCTGCACGGTCTGCGTGCCATGACTGACCTGCAACGGACCGCGCCGCACCAGGTGCAGCTGGCCGGCGTCGCCTTCGGCCTCCAGGCTGTTGATGCCGCACAGCGCGCCGGCATGGAACACCGAGGCGGTGACCGCGAAGCGTTCGAGCAGGATGGCGAGGCGATCGACCATGGCGGGACCCAAGATCAAATGGAAGGGAGCAGATACAGCAGATCGTATCGAATTCGATTGCATTGCGTCAGGGGCTAGCCACCGTGCAGGGGCAGCGCTATACAGGCGGCACCTTCCGCGCAGACCACACCGGCCAGGGCAAAGACCATGATGCGAACCTTCCACCGGCTGGTCCTGGCACTGGTCCTGCTGCTTCCGCACGTGTCGCAGGCCGCCGCGCCGCCCGCCACGCCACGCACCTCCAGCGGTGAGCTGCAGGGCGCGCGCTGGCGCTTGGACGTGCCCGCCGGCTGGAACGGCGAACTGGTGATGCTGGCGCATGGCTATGAACCGGTCGGCGTGCCGCAGCCATCACCGATGCCGGCCAACGACAGCACCGCCAGCCTCCTTGCAGCGGGCTATGCCGTGGCGCAGAGCGCCTATGCCAGCCAGGGCTGGGCGGTGGCAGATGCGATCGTGGACATGGAACGCCTGCGCGCCCACGCCGTGTCCGAATTGAAGGACGTGCGTCGCACCTGGATTCTCGGCTTTTCGATGGGCGGTGCGGTAGCCATCGCCACCCTCGAACGCCTGCCACGGCACTACGCCGGTGGCGTGTCGCTTTGCGGGGCCAACCTGCCTGGCGAACAACTGGCCAATGACCTGCTGACCACCCTGGTGGCGTTCGACTATTTCTTCCCCGAAGCCAAGGCACTGCCCCGGCAGGGCCTGGCATCGGCGGAAGCTGCGGCACTGCCGCAGATGGAGCTCTATCAAGGCATCGCCGCCGCGCTTCAGACCCGGCCGGCCGTGGCTGCGCAACTGGCTGCACGGCTGCAGGTAAGCGTGGAGGCATTGCCGGGCACGATCAGCCTGCACGCGATGATCCTGCACGAACTGGCCACGCGCGCCGGCGGCATGCCGGTCGGCAACGTTACGACCGTCTACCGCGGATTCGGTGACGACAAGGCGTTCAACGCGGGCGTGCAGCGGCTGGCACCTGCTGCGCCGGCACAGCGATACGTGCGCGAAAAGCTGGCGTTGACCGGCGCGCTCAAGCGACCGCTGGTGATCCAGTTCAACAACAACGACCCGAGCATCGTGCCGCGCATGCAGGCGGTGTATCCGCAACTGGCCGAGCACGCTGGCGCCACGCCATTGCCGCGCGTACTGCCTGCGGTGGGCGAAGGCCACTGCGGCTTTGCGGATTCACAGGTGGTCGAGGCGTTGAAGGCAGCAGCGGCTCCCTTCTGAGTCGCCGACCGCATCAGTGGCCGAGCGTACCCATGGTGAAGGTATAGCCGGAGCGCATGAGGAAGTCGCGCATGCGCAGTTCGGCGCGGCGCGGAGACGGAAGATCCGGCGGGCCATACAGGGCATAGACCACGCCAGCGCCCTCGATACTCTCCCGGCGCACATCACAATGACGGCTCTCCGAGGCGACGACCCAGCCATCCTTCAGTTGATCGGGGCCGATGGACTGCCCGTTCTTCAGCCGGAAAGTAAGCCAGCGCACATCTGCGGTTGACCTGCTCATTGCCGACCAGCCGCATCGTGCATGCGGCCCCTCATGTCCTTGCCTGCCATTGCTGCTCCCGAAGACCAGGACTCCGACCATACCCCGTCGCAATGTCGTGGCCGGCTGAGACTGCCAGCGGCGCGCGGCGGGCCTCAGGCGTGTACGTCGAACAGCCTGCGGAATGCCTCCTGCCCGGCAGGTGTGACCTGCAGGTCGCGCCGCCCCGCGAGGCGACGCAGCCAGTGGTTCTGCAGGAAACTCTCCAGCAGTGCTTCACCCACCATGCCGGCCATGTGCGGGCGCCGCTCGGTGCAGTCCAGGCAGCCGCGGCAGTATCGCGCGGGCGTCACCTGTGGCGATCGCGCGATCAACGCTTCCAGCGGCTGCCCCACGGCGCGCAGGATGGAGGCGCCATGGGACGTCATCTGCCAATGGTCTGCAGCCGTGGAGATCGCCCCGGTGCTCAGCAGGTGGTCACAGATGGCGACAGCGTATTCACCCGCCAGGTGCCGGTAGCAGGTGCGCGCCCGGCGGAAGCCGGCATCAACTCGTACCGCTCGTGGAGAAAGCGGTGGCCGTTGATCGCTGAAACGCAGGATGCCTTCCAGCATGTCGGCGACCTCGGTCGAGGCAATCCGGTGATAGCGGTGGCGTCCCTGCACCTCCACGGCCAGGATGCCGCCGTCGAGCAACCGCCGTAGATGACTGCTTGCCGTCTGCGGCGAGATGCCAGCCACGCCGGCCAGCTCGGACGCCGTGTGCGCCCGGCCATCCATCAACGTCAACAGCATGGCCGCGCGTGCGTGGTCACCGACCAGCGTGCCGACATGGATGAAGGAGCGGGACGTCTGGACCATGGCCGCATTGTGGCATGCCGCTTTCCGCGCATCGTTCGACCCGGATCGAAGCATGCGCGCCCCTGCACAGGGCACAGTCATCGCCCGCACCCCACGAGCTCAGGCATGTCACCGGAAGACCTCCAACGCCGCTGCATCACCCCCTCCGTGCTCTACCCGGGAACACCGGTGGTGCTGATGACCACGTTGAATGAAGACGGCAGTGCGAACATCAGCCCGCTTTCGTCATTCTGGGCGCTGGGCGACCGCGTGGTGCTCGGCATCGGCGAACAGGGCCAGGGCTGCAGCAACCTTCTGGCACGCGGCGAATGCGTACTGAACTTCGCAGATGCCACGCAGGCGGCGCAGGTTGAAGCCATCGCCCGCGCCACCGCCCGCACCCCGGTGCCGGAATCGAAGCGTGCCATGGGGTACGTGCATGTGCCTGACAAGTTCGCACTGGGCGGCTTCAGCCGCGTCGATTCGGTGCAGGTGGCACCGCCGGCGATTGCCGAATGCCCGCTGCAGGTGGAGGTCACGCTGCTCGCCTCGCACCGGTCCAGCGGAACGCAGGATCAGGGCTTCATGATCGTCGAAGGACGGATCTGCCGGGTGCATGCGCACGAGGCGATCACCGTTGCCGGTACCCAGCACATCGACGTGCAGCGCTGGACACCGTTGATCTACCTGTTCCGCCACTATGTGGGCACCACCACGCCGGTGGCGCGCAATTTCCGCGCTGACGATCCTTTGCCATTGCCTGCCTGAACCCTTGGCTGCGCACTGCGAACCAGGGGTTGAAGAAGCCGCTGATTCAGACGCGGGATCGACGCAGCTCCAGCGCAGCGAAGGTGTACCAGCCGAACGCCGGCAGCAGCGCGATGCGCTGGGTGAGGCCGCGATAGGGCTCCGGGTCGAATCCGGAAAGCATCAGCCACAGATAGGCCATCCCCAGCAGCGAGATGGCACGCGCAATCCAGGCCATCCGCGTCGACGCAGCAGGGCCCAGCTCGGCCAGGAACAGCAGCGGGGTCAGGATCGAGAAGATGCCGATGCCATAGAGGCCATGAAGCGGGCTGCCCGTGGTGAAGACGCCATTGCTGACCATGGACACGCCGAACAGGATGGAGGTGAGCACCGTGAGCGCGAAACGGCGGCTTTGTGCGAGCAACGCAAGGCTGAAGACGATGATGGCCGAGCCACTGACCACCGCGCCGACCTGCACCGCCTTGGCTGGCAGCCCCGGTATCAGGCCCAGCTCGCTGAGGTGCTGGGAGAGCGGGTGGTAGCCGGGCACGGTGAATGCAAAAGCGATCAGCGCCAGCATGGCGCCGAGAGGAACGTACACCGCCTGCTGGATGGCCAGGTTCCGCACTGCAGTCACCACCGCTGAAGAGGAGTGCGGCGACGTTAGCAGCCGGTCCCGCCGGGTCGCATGTGCAGTTTGGTACCCCTGCTGGCGCCAGGGGTCCGCACAAAGAAAAAAGCCCTGACCGGAGTCAGGGCTTTTCAATTGGAGGCCTCAAGCGGAATCGAACCGCTGTAAACGGATTTGCAATCCGGTGCATAGCCACTCTGCCATGAGGCCAACGTACTGCGATCAGGAACGACGCCCCTGACATGACAAAACCCCGCGATGGGGCCTGTCGGAACATGGAGCGGGAAACGAGACTCGAACTCGCGACCTCAACCTTGGCAAGGTTGCGCTCTACCAACTGAGCTATTCCCGCATAAGCCGTCATGGTACCGGAAGCCCGGGACACACACCAGCCATTTCACAACAGTTTTCACTTTTCTGACTGCGCGAAGAGCCTTGTGGCTCAACGTGCCCCGCCTTGCCGTGGCGAGAGAAAAACAAGGCCCCAACCGGGGCCCTGTGCAATCTGGAGCGGGAAACGAGACTCGAACTCGCGACCTCAACCTTGGCAAGGTTGCGCTCTACCAACTGAGCTATTCCCGCAGATTCTCCGACCTGCGTCGAAGGAGCGCTATTGTGTCCAAATTCCTTCACGCCGTCAACAGTCCGCAGCACCGATGAACCCGCCCACGAGACCTCGTTTCGCCCGCCTGTGCTGGAGCCTTGTCGCCCTGGCCTGGCTTGCGGTGATTGCTGCACTGATCAATGCGGGCTTCACCCCGGACTATTGGATGCTGCGCCACTTCGAAGGCGCAACCCTGCCCTACCCCACCGGCGCGGTCATCCAGTTCGCTGTACTGGCCGGAGCGGAACTGGTGGTCACCGTGCTGATCGTGCGCCCCTGGAAACCAGGGCGCCCGTGGCTGCGACTGCTGATCGCCCTGGTGCTGCTGCTGGCCTGGTCGTTCCCGTGGCTGGCCGCTGCCCTGCACCAGGCACCGGTGCAGGGCATGCATCTGCTGCGCCTGCTGCTGCTCGACCTGGCTGTGCTGCTGGCGCTGTGCGTGGTGTCGCTGGCCAGTGCGTGGCGGGCGTTGACCCGGAAACAGACCCGACGCGCGCGCGCCTAGCGAAGCACGCCCCTACCTGTGGAACTCCACCCGCACATGCTGGCCGACGCGCGCCTTGGCGGCGCTATCGAATTCCAGCACGCACTCCACCACCTTGGCGACGCCGCGCCCTGCGTCCTCGGGCAATCGTGCCTGCGCGAACACCGGGCTGATGCGGACCACGCGTGCCACCGGCAGTGGCTTGCCCTCTGCGCCATCGCTATCGATCACCACCGTCGCACGCATGCCAACCTGCACGGCATCGGCGTAGGCCGCACTCAGCTCGGCACGCACCTGCAACGGTCGCGCCGGCAACAGTGACATCGCCGGCTTGCCGGCCTGCACGAACGCACCCACGCCCGGCACCTGGCCGACCACGGTGCCGGCATCCGGTGCGGTCAGCGACATCTGTCGCAGCTTGAGCCTGGCGTGCTCCAGCTTGTGCTGGGCCATGTCGACCTGCGCTCCGGCCACATCCACATCGGCGCGGACGCCGGCCAGCTGCTGCCTGGCTGCGTCAGCCTGCTGGCTGGACGACACGCCTTCACTGGCGCCGGTGGCCAGGCGGGTGGCGTTGCGCTCCAGTTCGCGCAGCTGCGCCTGGCTGCCCTTCAGTCGATCGGTGGCCAGCGCGAGATCGGCATTGGCCATGCCCACCTCCTGTTCAAGCAGTGCGCCATCCAGGGTGAGCAGGACATCGCCCTTGCGCACCACCGCTCCTTCCTTCACCGGCGCGGTGCTGACCGAACCATCCATCGCTGGTACCAGTGCAATCAGCCCGCCTTCCACATCGATGATGCCGCGCGCGACGGCGACGTTGTCCGCGCTGGCGGCCGTGGCAGCGGTCGGCTGCGCGGGTACGGGTGCATCCTTGCTGCAGGCACCCAGCAGCAATGCCGCGCCCAAGGAGAAGCTGAGGGAGAACAACGGCGGCATTCTGGTCATGGGCTGGGCTCTACGGTTTTGTTCTGGCGGCGGTCATCGCGGACCGTGCCGTCTTCCATGGCGATCACCCGATCCGCATGGCGGATCAGGCGTGGATCGTGGCTTACACACAACACCGTGGCCTGATGCGCGCGTGCATAGCGGTGCAGGATGTCGATCACGCGCTGGCCGTTCTCGGCGTCCAGTGCGCTGGTGGGCTCATCGGCGAAGATCAGCGTGGGTGACTTGGCGAACGCACGGGCGACGGCTACGCGCTGCTTCTCGCCGCCGGACAGCTGTGCCGGGCGCATGTGGCTGCGATGCGAGAGGCCGACTTCGTCCAGCGCCTGCCGCGCCAACGGCTCGCTGTCGCGGTTGCGCATGCCGCGATAGCCCAACGGCAGCTGCACCTGCTCCAGCGCCGTCAGCGCCGGGAACAGGTTGAAGCCCTGGAACACGAAACCGACGTGGTGCAGGCGGAAGCGCTCCACCTCGCTGCGGGTCATGTGGCTGACGTCCTGGCCAAGCGCATGCACGCGACCGCCATCAGGCGTTGAGAGCCCGGACATCAGCGACAGCAGCGTGCTCTTGCCGCAGCCGGAGGGGCCCGATACCAGGGTCAACTCGCCGGGATAGATGTCCAGCGACAGGCCACGCAGCACGGGCACATGCACATCGCCGGACACGAAGCCCTTTTCGAGTGCGTCGGCACGCAGGGTCGGGATCGCGATGGGAGCATTCGTCATCGGTGGCCCCTCAACGCAACAGCAGCGATGGATCGGAACGGACGACGCTGCGCACCGCCATGATGCTCGACAGCATGGCCATCACCGCGACCAGCCCCACGCAGCCAAGAACCACCGTCGGCGTGAGCTGTACCGGTACGCGCTGGGTCTGCGCGACCATCAGCACCACCGCGCTGAAGGCAGCGGCCAGCAGCATGCCGACACCACCGATCAGCACGGCCTGTTCGAACACCACACGGGCCAGCGCGTAGCGGCCTGCGCCGAGCGCATTGAGGGTGGCGTACTCGCGTACCGACCCGGCCACCACTGCGGCAAATGACTGGTTGGTGATCACCGCGCCGACGAAGCAGACAATGACCGCCATGAACAGCACTGCGATGCCGGCGCCGGTATCGAACAGCCAGTACTGCTGCGAACGACTGGCGAACTCCGGCGCTGTCCAGAACTCGACGGGCGTGGCGCGGCCCGTCGATGCACTGAGGCGATCGCGCACGCGCGCGGCCAGCTCCGGTGAGCGCGTGCCCGCCACGAAGTAGGTGCTGCCTTCATGCGGATCGGTTCCGGCGATGGCACGCGCGGTATCCAAAGACGCCAGCACGTTGACACCGCCAAGGCCACGCAGGCCGGGTTGCGCGGCAACCACACGCACGGCCTTGCCATTGATCCACGCGCGGTTGCGATGCAGATCGACGCCCAGAGTATCCAGGTCCGCGCTGTCGACGATCACCGCACCGGGTTCGCGCAACCGGGCACGCAGATCGGGCGACAGGATGCGCGAAAACATCATCGCGTCGCCTGCCGTGGAGATGCCGGACAGATAGACCGACACGTTGCCGGCACCCTGTGCGCTGGAGCGCCACTCGCCATCGACCCACTCGTAGGGTTCGACGCGGGTGACATCCGGGTCCATCCGCAGGCGATTCTCTACATCCGCACTGATCGCATGACCGTAGTTCACGCTCTGCGTGCCGGCAAAGCCCGCCCAGACATCGGCGCTGGACGCCTTCACGTAGATCGCGGCGGTGCCGAAGATGCCCAGCACCAGCGCCGCCTGCACGATCAGCAGCACGCCGGCGAAACACATGGCCAGCACTACCGGCAGGAAACGGCGCCACTCGTAAACCAGGGTCTTGCGGGCAAGCGCGATCATTGCGCGTCGCCTTCAGGCTCGGCTGGCAAGGGAGCACCGCCCACTGCGCGATAGAGCGACGCGAATGCAAGTACGCGAGCACCCTGCGCGCCGATCAGGTCGGCCTGCGCGGACAGCGCGACACGCTGGGTTTCCAACCCGTCGAACTCACTGGAAAGACCAAGCTGCACCTGCCGGGCCTGTCGTACGACCTGCTGCCGGGCTGCTTCGTCGGCCACCTGCAGCGACTGGATGCTGCTGTCCTGGCGGGCAAGGCTGCCCAGTGCACCCTCCACTTCCGCCACGCCCTGCAGCACTGCCTTGCGATATCCCAGCAAGGCTGCATCCAGCTGCTTGTCGTCGGATTGATAGCGCGCGCGACGTTGGCCCCAATCCCACAGAGGGATATCGATGTAGGGACCGATCGATGGGCTGGAATCAGAGTTGGAGCGAGCGTTCTGGGTCAGGTTGTAGGCGTACAGGATGGAACCGCCCAGGCTCAGTTTCGGGAACATCGACGCGCGTGCACTGCCCTTTTCGGCGGCAGCCTGCAGCACATCGGCCTCGGCCAGCAGGATCTGCGGGCGATGGCGCAGCAGATCGGCCGGCACCTGCTGCAGGGTGAAGGCGCTCAACTGCGGTGGCGTGCGGTACGCATTCCAGGCCGGATCCGGACCATCGCGCCCCAGCAGCAGCGCCAACGCGCGCGAGGCGTTGCCCGCGTTTTCATTCGCCTGTGCAATGGCCGCGCGCGTGGCCGCCCGCCGCGCGCGCAGGCGATCCAGTTCACCGGGCTCGTCCAGATGCAGGCGCTGCCGCACCAGGCCCAGTTGCTCGCCACGTGCGTCAACGGCCTGCTGCCTGCCCAGCAGATCCACCTGCGCCTGCGCGACGGAAAGATCCAGGTAGCTGCGCACGACATCAGCGATGACCGCCACCTGTGCCGCATCGCGCAGTGCTTCGGCATTTCCGTTGGCCGCCTGCGCGCCTAGACGGGCACTCTCCGCTGCGCCAAACAGGCCAAGATCCCAGATCGCTTCAACGCCGGCGTGGAAGTACGTGTCGACCGCAGCGGCGTCCTGCACCTGCTTGGCACTGGCGGAGATTTCCGGACGGAAGCGCGCATCGGAAGTGCCCGACAGCAGGCGTACCGCCTGCAACCGCAGGGTGGCCTGGCGCAGGTCCAGATTGCCGGCGACGGCCTCGTCCACCAGCGCGTTCAAGCGCGCATCGGCCAGCACCTTCCACCACTGCCGCGCGTCGACCGCTACGCCCTGCCCTGCCGCGGTCTGACTCCAGACTGCTGGTACGCGATCAGGCAGATCGGGAACCGGCACCGACATGCAGCCCACCAGCATCATGCTGGTCAGCAGCGCCCAGGTACCCAGGACGATGCGTGGGACGACGGCATTCCGTTGCGCGAACGCTGCCGGGAAAGTGATGCGACTGGCCACCCGCCCGCCTTCGTGGAGAGAGAAGCCGAGGAGGCTACGCCGCGATTGTGGAGTGGACATGGAGAATCGGTCGGAGGTGCGTTACAGCGCGTGTGCGGTGCATGCATTGCGAACCCTCGGCCTTTCCACAGCCTTTCATCGGCGCCGCCAAGCTGAACGCTGGACTGTCCGCGGGCGCTGCGGCACATTGTCCTGAACGCTTCCACCGGCAGGCAATACGCTTGAAATCCGCCCTTCGCCGCACGCTCGGCATCTTCGCGACCGTACTCATCGTGGGCACGACGGCGATCTGCCTGACCACTCCGTTGGCGTCGAACGCGGCCATGCTGCTGATGGACCGCAGCAACTTCATTCCCGCGCAGTCGTCGATCTTTTCCTTCGAGCCCTACGTGATCAACGAGGGCTCGTCGAACTACTGGGTGTACGGCCAGGACCGGAACTACTACTACCACTTCACCTACCGGGCCGACGCCCCGTATCTGTACATCACGCGGAAGAACGCCTGCGCCGGCTTCGATCGTGCGGACGTGCGAACCTGGTGCGGTGCGGGCCGAGGCAGCCCGCGCTAGCGCGATCGCAATCCCTTTCCGGTGCGCAAACGAAAAACGCCCCCTTGCGGGAGCGTTTTTCTGAATCTGGAGCGGGAAACGAGACTCGAACTCGCGACCTCAACCTTGGCAAGGTTGCGCTCTACCAACTGAGCTATTCCCGCAGATTCCGTTCGACCTGCGTCGAAGGAGCGCTATTGTGTCGGGATTGCTGCACGGCGTCAACAGGATTCTGCTGCCCCCTCATGAAGCAGCGTTCAGCTTCAGATCACATCCGCACGCCCCGCCGATGGAAGTAGATCTGTTCGGCCAGCCGGCGCATCGGGCCGGTACGCAGCAGCGCATTGACCGGCCAGTCCCGCTGCAGGTGGTCCATTGCCCAGCGCAGCATGCGCTTGCGGTGAAAGGTGGGGGCGGCCTGACGCGCCACCTGCTCTGCGGCTGGCCCCTTGCCGCGCCGGTGCAACCCGATCGCATCACCGATCGCCCAGCCATGCCGCCATGACGAGTGGATGCCGCCGGCCGACAGCGGCGAGACGACACCTGCCGCATCACCGGTCAGGATCACGCCCGGCGCAGTGATCGGGCCATCCGGCAACCCGCAGGGCACCAGGCCCGCGCGGGTGCCGGCAACCTGGGCCGAGTGCGGAAGTCCCACAACGTCGCGCACGTGTTCAAGGAATCCCTCGATATCCGGCGGGCGTGCATGTGCGGGATCATGCCGCAGCGCCAATCCCACCTGCACGCCGGTGGGATTCTGCGCGGCCCAGCCGATGTAGCCGGGTGCGAACCGGCGGCTGACAAAGCAGTGCAAGGCATCGCCTTCCGGCAGCTGCACGCCGGCAAACTCGCGCTCGACGCCATACAGGTTGTCGCGCACCTGGCCCAGGCCTGTGCGCTGGGCAACACGTGATCGTGCGCCATCAGCGCCGACCAGACAGGCCGTGCGCCCCACCCCTTCAACCTGCCACGCGTCGCCGTCGCGGCAGGCGTCGGTGAACGACTGCTGCAGCCGCAGGTCCACGCCACTGGCACGCAGTTCGCTGGCCAGCCAGCGCATCAGGTTCGGCGTATCGGTGGTGAGGAAGTAGTAACCCGGTGCGGTCAGCAGCACGTTGTGCAGGTTCGGCGCATACAGGCGCACGCGTGCGACGCGTTGCACGAGATGATCGGGCATGCGCCCCAGCCAGGTCTGTTCCATCGCCTCCTTCACCACGATTCCGGTGGTGTGCAGGCGTTCGCCAGGGTCGGCCTTGCGCTCGAGCACGCAGACGCGCAGGCCGTACTGAGCGGCGGCAAGTGCGCAGGCGGCGCCGGCGAAGCTGGCGCCGACGATGACCACGTCGTAGTCGTTGGCAGGGGGAGTGTGAGGCATCGCGGCATCACCTTGCTGGATCCGGGAGCACAGCGTCGGATCGGCACATGGTGAGGCGATGGAGTGGCGGTGAAGTGGGGATGAAGCCGCTCCGGCCAAACGAAAAACGCTCCCTTTCGGGAGCGCTTTTCTTGAATCTGGAGCGGGAAACGAGACTCGAACTCGCGACCTCAACCTTGGCAAGGTTGCGCTCTACCAACTGAGCTATTCCCGCTTGGGAGGCGAAATTCTACCTGTTCTGCGCAACGCGTCAAGGCCTTTTTTTCAGGCAGATCGAGAGGGCATGGAATGCGTCATCCACGCATGGCGTGGATCTACCGCAGGCCACATTCCAGGCGATCCACGCCATGCGTGGATGAGGGATCACGCGAAGCCCCACACAGTGCACGCATGCCCAGTAGATCCACGCCATGCGTGGATGATGGCAGCGATGGGGTCAGAGCCCTTTCTCGCGGAAAGGGATCCGACCCCGGTGCTCAGTTGCCCAGCTTCTTCTGCCGCGAACGCTCGCGCGCGGCGCGCTCGTCGTCACGCAGGCTGGGCCAGGCGGCGTGCAGGTACTGCAGGCCCGACCACAGGGTCAGCACCGCGGCAATGGCCAGGGTCCAGTCACCGATATGAAACACCGGCGGGCCCATCCAGATGTCGTCGACCGGAACGTTCGGCGCCACCGAATACAGCAGGCACAGCAGCGCGACCATCTGCGCGGTGGTCTTGACCTTGCCGATCATCGCCACCCGCACCTTGGCACGCTGGCCGAGTTCGGCCATCCACTCGCGCAGCGCCGACACCGCGATCTCGCGGCCGACGATCACCGCCGCCCAGAACGCCATCCACGGGGTCGGATGACCCTGCACGATGAGGAACAGGGCCACCGCCACCATCAGCTTGTCCGCCACCGGGTCGAGGAAGGCGCCGAACGCCGACTCCAGGCCGTAACGGCGCGCGATCCAGCCATCGAGCCAGTCGGTGATCGCGGCCAGGCCGAAGATCGCCGCCGATGCGAAGTTGGTCCAGGTGTAGGGCAGGTAGAACACCAGCACCAGCACCGGGATCATCACGATCCGCAACAGGGTCAGCCAGGTGGGCAGGGTCAACGTCATGCGGCTTTATTCTCTCTCTACTCGGCCGGATCCGGCGCGGCCAACCCGTGCAGGTTAGCGTAGATGCGCGCTGCGAGGGCGTCATTGATGCCTTCGACCTTGGCAATTTCCGCTTCTCCGGCTGCTTTCAGGCCGACCAGACCGCCAAAATGCTTCAGCAGGCTGGCGCGCCGTCGCGGCCCGATGCCGGGGATGTCTTCCAGTTTGCTGGTCATCCGGGCCTTCTGCCGGCGCCCGCGATGGCCAGTGATGGCGAAGCGGTGTGCTTCATCGCGCACCTGCTGGATGAACTGCAGAGCGGGATCGGCCGCACCCGGGCGCAGTTCGCGGCCATCGGGCATCACCAGCGCTTCGTGGCCGGCACGACGTTCCACGCCTTTGGCCACGCCCACCAGCAGCACGTCTTCCACGCCCAGATCAGCCAGCGCCGCCTGGGCCTGAGCCAGCTGGCCGGCGCCACCGTCGATCAGCAGCACATCCGGCAGCACGCCCTGCTCTTCCACTGCACGGCGGAAGCGGCGATCGATCGCCTGGCGCATCGCGGCGTAGTCATCGCCCGGCTCAATGCCACTGATGTTGAAGCGGCGGTACTGCGCACGCACCGGGCCGGCAGCATCGAACACCACACAGGAGGCCACGGTGGCTTCGCCCATGGTGTGGCTGATGTCGAAGCACTCCACCCGCTTTACCGGTTCGGCCAGCCCCAGCATCACCCGCAGCGCTTCGCTGCGCGCGTGCTGCGCGGTGCGGCTGTTGATCTCGGTGGCCAGGGTCAACTGTGCGTTGCGGCTGGCCAGTTCCAGGTAGCCGGCGCGCTCGCCGCGGACGTTCCATTTCAACTGCACCTTGCGCTCGGCCGAGGCCGACAGCGCAGAACCGATCAGATCGGCATCGGGAATTTCGCGGTCAAGCAGGATCTCGCGCGGCGGCTCGAATTCGATGTAGTACTGCGAGACAAAGGCCGCCAGCACTTCATCCGGGCTTTCCTCGCCGTTGGTGCGGGGAAAGAACGGGCGGGTGCCCAGGTTGCGGCCATCACGGAAGGCCAGCAGCATCACGCAGGCCTGCGAGCCCTGCATGGCCACCGCCAGTACGTCGAGGTCGGCCGCGCGGCCGTCCACGTACTGGCGGGTCTGCATGCTGCGCAATGAAGTAATCAGATCGCGCAGTCGCGCGGCCTGCTCGAATTCCAGCGCTTCGCTGGCCGCCTGCATCTGCTCGCCGAGCTCCCGGGTCAGCTCATCGCTCTTGCCTTCCAGGAACATCGCCGCGCGGCGCACCGACTCGGCGTAGTCCGCTGCTGGCACCAGTTCCACGCACGGCGCGCTGCAGCGTCCGATCTGATACTGCAGGCAGGGCCGCGAGCGGTTACGGAACACGCTGTCCTCGCAGCTGCGCAGCTTGAACAGCTTGTGCATCAGGTTCAGCGTCTCGCGCACCGCGGTGACGCCGGGATACGGCCCGAAATAGCGCCCGGGAATGGCACGCGGGCCACGATGCAGGGCGATGCGCGGCCAGTCTTCGCGGGTCAGCAGCACATGCGGATAGGTCTTGTCGTCGCGCAGGGACACGTTGTAGCGCGGCGACAGCGACTTGATCAGCTGGTTTTCCAGCAGCAGCGCTTCGGCTTCCGAGCGCGTTACAGTCACGTCCATGCGCACGATCTGCGAGAGCATCGACATGATGCGCGCGTTCTTCGGACTGCCGTTGAAATAGCTGCCCACGCGGTTGCGCAGCGCGCGGGCCTTGCCGACGTACAACAGCATGTCGTCGGCCGCGTACATGCGGTACACGCCCGGGGCGGTACTCAGCTGGGCCGCGAATGCCTTGCCATCGAAGGTCGGGACAGGAACAACGGTCATTCGCTGATCGGCACTTCGCTGAGCACGCCGCTGTCAGGGTCCAGGCGCAGTACGGTGTGGGAATCGGTTTCGGCGATCCACACCGCGCCGGCACCGACGGCCAGGCCGGCGGGGCCATGCAGGCGCCGCGGCAAGGGCTGGGTGGTCAGTTCGCCGCCGCCCAGGCGCAACGTGCGCAGGCGGCCATTGCCGGTATCGGCGATCCACAACAACGGGGCATCCGGGCTCAATGCGATCGCCTGCGGGAACTGCAGGCTGGCCTGCGCACGCGGGCCATCGTCCTCGCCGAAACGCCAGGTGCCCTGCCCGACCAGGGTCTGCACCAGGTCACCGCGCAACTGCAATGAACGGATCGAAGAGCCCAGCGCATCGGCCACGTACAGCACCTGCTGGACCACGGCCACGGCGGTGGGCTGGGCGAACGCGGCCAGATGGCCACTGCCATCGCGCTCGTCGATGGCGCCGCTGCCGGCGCGCCACTGCAGGCTGCGCTGGCCGAGGTGGTAGCTCCAGATGCGGTTGTCGCCGGCCATGGCGACGTGCAGCTGGTTTTCGGCGATGGCCAGGCCAACCGGATGATCCAGCGCCACCTGCCGTGGCTGCGTCACCGGCCCTTCCACGGGGGCGCCCGGACGGCCGTTGCCACACAGGGTGTCGACCAGGCCGGTCAGCAGGTTGATGCGGCGCACGGCATGGTTGCCGGTGTCCGCCACGTACAGCGACTCGCGCTCCAAGGCCAGCGCCTGCGGCCGGTGGAAAGCGGCTTCGGCGAGGTTGCCGTCCATGAAGTCGGCGGTACCCAAGCCGAACTGACGCAGCACGCGGCCGCCATGACTGCATTCCAGGATGCGGTGGTGGCCGCTGTCGGCGATGTACAACCGTTCCTGGTTCACCGCCAGACCCATCGGGAATCGCAGCGCCTGGCGGGGTTCGGGGTGCAGCTCGCTGCCGCCACGCGAAGGGGCCGACGGCGCACCCTCGCAGAGGGCATTCAGGGCCCGCTCCAGCTCGCCGGGCACGCCCTGGCCGATCAAGCGCTGCTGTTCGCGACCCTGCGCGTCCAGCAGCACCATGGTCGGCCAGGCGCTGACGCCGAAGCGGCGCCAGCCATCCCAATCGGCATCAAGCAGCACCGGCATGGTCAGGCCCTGGCGGCGCAGCAGTTTCAGCGCAGCCGTGGCATCACGCTCGAAGTCGAAGCGCGGCACCTGCAGCACCAGAGGTTGCAGCTTGCCGGGGTGGCGTGACAGCCACTGGCTGAACTCGGCCAGCCGTTGCGCGCTCCATGCGGAAGCCGCGTTGACGAACAACAGCGCGACCGGCCGGCCACGCAGTTCGGTCAGGGTGCAGGGCGCGGCATTGAGCCAGGCGGCGAACTCGGGCAGGTCCGGGACGGGCTGGATGTTCATGACCCGATTATGCCGGAGTCGGCGTGATGCAACAGGCGTGCCACGGTACGTTCGGCAGCAGCGTCGACCAGCGACCAGACCTGTTCGAAATGATCGCTGCCACCGGTATAGGGATCGGGAATCGCACGTTCGCCCTGCCCGCCCGACCACGGCAGGTACAGCGCCAGGCGCTCGCGCTGGGTGGCGGTGGCAAGGCGTGCGGCATCACGCAGGTTGGCCTCGTCGGCGCACAGGATCCAGTCGAAAGCGTCGAAGTCCTGCGGCTGCAGCTGCCGCGCGCGCAGGCTGCCAAGGTCCACCCCGTGTCCGGCCGCGCATGCAATGGCACGCCGGTCCGGTGGCTGGCCCACGTGCCAGTCGCCGGTACCGGCCGAATCGACCTGTACCCGCCCAGCCAGCGCCGAGGCATCCAGGCGGGCACGCAGCGCGCCTTCGGCCATCGGCGAGCGGCAGATGTTGCCGAGGCAGACGACCAGCAGCCTCATCGCGCGGCCATCGCCTGCAGCAGCGTTTCAGCGCGCTGCAGGTCTTCAGGGGTGTCGATGCCCGGCGGGAAGGGTTCGGGCGAGATCGCCACGGCAATTGGATAGCCCGCTTCCAGCACGCGCAACTGCTCCAGCGATTCCACCTGTTCCAGC
This sequence comes from Stenotrophomonas sp. FW305-C-20-S1, assembly GCF_058783335.1. NCBI lineage: Bacteria > Pseudomonadati > Pseudomonadota > Gammaproteobacteria > Lysobacterales > Lysobacteraceae > Stenotrophomonas > Stenotrophomonas sp. FW305-C-20-S1. Next base: position 40,567 of record NZ_JBYTEK010000012.1, read on the forward strand.
GTGCCCGGCCGCATCGAGGCGAACTGCTGCAGGAAACCGGCACGGTAGCCATAGATGCCGATGTGGCGCAGCCACTGATGGCCTTCGGGCAGGGTGTCGCGGCTGCGGGCGAAGCCATCGCGATGCCAGGCGATGGGCGCACGGCTGAAGTACAGGGCCTCGTTGCGCACGTTGCGCACCAGCTTGACCACGTTGGGGTCGAACAACGTGTGGGCATCCTCGACCGGCGTGGCCAGGGTCGACATCGGTGCGCTGCCCGCCACCAGTGCCTCGGCCACGGCGCGGATGCCGGCAGCCGGCGCGAACGGTTCATCGCCCTGCAGGTTGACCACCACGGTGTCATCGGACCAGCCCGCAATGCGCGCGCACTCGGCCAGGCGATCGGTACCCGAGGCATGCGAGGCAGCGGTCATCGCCACCTTCACTTCCGCCAGGCCGGACAATGCGTCGGCAATGCGCTGGTCGTCGGTCGCGACCCATACCTCACCTGCGCCGGCCTGCAGCGCGCGGCGGGCCACATGCAGCACCATGGGCTCTCCGCCCAGCAGGCGCAGCGGCTTGCCCGGCAGCCGCGAAGCGGCATAGCGGGCCGGGATGGCAACAACGAAGTCGGTCATGCGGGCGGTACTCGGCAGGCGCGATACAGCAGGAATGCGGCCGGCGGCGTCCATTTGCAAGCGCCGCACGGCCCCTCAGTTCGGTCGCAGCTTGTCCAGGCGATCGGTCAACGCGATCCAGAAAGCAGCAGGCATCTCGGCGCGCAGCGGCACCGCGTACTGCCAGTCATTGGCGAACGCGCGGCACTTCACGGCATCCTTTTCGGTCATCAGCACCGGCAACTGGCTGCCAAAGGACAGATCCTGCGGCTGGTAGGCATGATGGTCGGCGAAGGCGTGCGGCACCACGCCGATCGCACGCGCGCGCAGCATGTCGAAGAAGCGTTGCGGATGGGCGATGCCGGCCACGGCATGCACGCGCTGGCCCGCGAAGTACGAAAGGGGACGTGCGCGCCCGCCGGCCAGCGGCTGTGCACTGTCGATGTGCAGGGCCATCGGCCATTGGCCGAAGCCACAGGCCTGGGCAGCCGCCGCTCCATCCGCCTGGCCCAGGTTGACCACCCGGAAATCGCATTCCGCTGCGCGGCTGACCGGCTCGCGCAGCGGGCCGGCGGGAATCATCCGGCCATTGCCATAGCGGCGCTGGGCATCAACCACCTCGATCTCGATGTCGCGCGCCAGCCGGTAGTGCTGCAGGCCGTCATCGCAGACGATCACGTCGCAGCCGGCGGCGATCAGCGCCTTGCCCGCTGCCACGCGGTCACTGTCCACGCGTACCGGCACGCCGGTTTTCCAGGCGATCAGCACCGGCTCGTCGCCCCCCAGGGCGGTCGGCGTATCGGCTTCCACCCAACGTGCCTTGTCCGCTTGTTCACGGCCGTAGCCGCGGCTGGCGACACCGGGCTTCCAGCCTGCGGCCCGCAGGCGCTCGACCAGGGCGATGGTCAGCGGCGTCTTGCCGGTGCCGCCGGCGGTGATGTTGCCAACCACGATGACCGGCACCGCCAGCGCATGGCGCTTGCGCCAGCCACGCCGGTACAGGCGCCGGCGCAGCGCGGTGACGCCGGCATACAGCGGTGCCAGCAGTCGCATCGGCCACGGAGCCGGGCTGCCGTCGTACCAGTACGGCGGGGTCTGGGTACCTTTGCCCGCCATCAGTCCTGCCTTTCGCGGAACTGCATGTTGTGCAGGTGCTGGTACAGGCCGCCCATCGACAGCAGCTCCTGGTGGGTGCCGCGTTCAACGATGCGGCCATGGTCCATCACCAGCACCTGGTCGGCATGCTCGATGGTCGACAGGCGATGCGCGATCACCAGCGTGGTGCGCTCGGGCATCAAGCGCTGCAGCGCATCCTGCACCAGGCGCTCGGATTCGTTGTCCAGCGCCGCGGTGGCCTCGTCCAGGATCAGGATCGGTGCGTCGCGCAGGATCGCGCGGGCGATCGCCAGGCGCTGGCGCTGGCCGCCGGACAGCAGCGCGCCATTCTCGCCTACCGGCGTCTGCAACTGCTGCGGCATGCGTGCGATGAACTCCCAGGCATTGGCCGCCTCGGCAGCCGCACGGATCTGCTCGTCGGTGGCATCCATGCCATAGGCGATGTTGGCCGCGATGGTGTCGTCGAACAGCATGACCTTCTGGCCGACGATGGCCACCTGCCGGCGCAGATCGGCCAACGGATACTCATCCAGGGCAACGCCGTCGAGCAGGATGCGGCCACCGTTGGGTTCGTAGAAGCGCGGCACCAGCCGGATCAGGCTGGTCTTGCCGCTGCCGGAACGACCGACGATGGCGGTGACCATGCCCGGCCTGGCAACGAAGCTGATGTCGTCCAGGGCGATGCCACTGTCTTCACGGTAACGCAGCATGACGTGCTCGAAGGCCAGTTCGCCGCGTACGCGCTGCACCGCGTGCTTGCCCTCGTCGCGCTCGACCGGCATGTCGATGATGCCGAACAGGCGCTCGGCCGCAGCCACACCGCGCGAGATCGAAGTCTGCACGCTGGTCAGCCGCCGCAGCGACGGAATGATGGCCATCATCGACGTCATCAGGCCCATGAACTGGCCCGCATTGAGCTTGCCGGCCAGTGCCTCGCGGGTGGACACCCAGACGATGACTGCCAGCGCCAGCGCCGCCAGGAACTGGACCACGCTGGAGGCCGCCGCGCGGGTCACTTCCACCTTCATGTTCAGCGCCAGCATGCGGTTGGCCAGGCGCGAGTAGCGCGAGATCTCGTGCTGCTGGGTGCCGTGCACCTTCACTTCCTGCTGCGCGGCCAGCGACTGCTCGGCAGTCTGCGCCATGGTGCCCATGCCGTCCTGGATGCCGCGGCTGATGCGCCGGTAGCGCTTGCCCACGTAGGACACGATCACGCCGATCAGCGGCACCACCACCAGCATCGCCAGGGTCACCTTGACGCTCATCTGCAGCATCACCGCCAGCATGGCGATGATGGTCAGGGTATCGGCCACCACGGTCTTCAGCGCATCGGCACTGGCCTGGGTGACCTGTTCGGTGTCGAAGTTCAGGCGGCTGACCATCACCGGCGTCGCCTCGGCATCGAAATGCGAGGACGGCAGGTGCAGGTACTTCTGCAGCACCTGTTCACGCAGGTCGCGGACCACGCTGCGGCCGGTCTTGGCCAGCGTGTAGTCGCTGACCCAGGTGGCCACGCTGCGCATCAGGAACAGGCCGAGAATGGTCAGCGGCAGGATCACCGCCATGCGCGGCTCGGGGTTGACGAACCCGCGGTTGACCAGCGGTTCCATCAGCTTGGTGAAGTGATAGCCGGCCAGGGCTTCGACCACCATCGCGATGACCGCGCCGATCATGAACACCCAGTAGGTGCGGGTATAGCCCAGCAGTCGTTTGTAGATCGGCCACACTGGCGCGTGATGGGAACTCATGGACGCACCTCTGGCGCTGTTGCAATGGCGATACGACGGAAGCCGAGCTGGCCCAGCGCGTCCTGCGCGGTGACCACGGCCTGGTAGGGAGTGCGCGCGTCGGCACGCAGCAGCACGGTCTGTTCGCGGTCGCTGCCGGCGACGGCCGCAATGGTCTGCTTGACCGACTCGACGTCGCTGCGCAGCACTTCCTGATCGTTGACGAAGTAGCGGCCGTCAGCGTTGATCAGCACGCTCAGCGAGCGCGGCGGCTCGTTGGTCTGCTGCTGGCTGGCGGTCGGCAGCTGCACCTGCAGGGTCGATCGCGCGTCGAAGGTGGTGGTGACCACGAAGAAGATGATCAGCACCAGGATGACGTCGATCAGCGGCACCAGGTCGATATGCGGCTCATCCTGGGACCGGTCGTTGCCGATACGCATCGATCAGGCCTTTGCCGTAGCGGCGGAAGACGCGCGCGCAGCGGGGGCCAGGGTCATCACCCCGGGGCGACCGTCCAGCGTATCCAGCAGCGCGCTGGCTTCCTGCTCCATCTCCACCACGTAGCCGTGGATGCGGCCCTTGAAGAAGCGGTGGAACATCAGCGCCGGGATCGCCACGATCATGCCGGTGGCGGTGCACACCAGTGCCTTGCCGATACCGCCGGCAAGCTGGTTCACATCACCCACGCCGTGGTCGAGGATGCCCAGGAACATCTGGATCATGCCGACCACGGTGCCCAGCAGGCCCAGCAACGGGCCGGCCGAGGCGATGGTGCCCAGCGCGTTGAGGAAACGCTCCATGCGGTGCACCAGATGGCGACCGGTGTCCTCGATGCGCTCGCGGATCTGGTCGCGCGGGCGGTTGCGCGCTTCCAGCGCGGCGGCCAGCAGGGCACCCAACGGTGAATTGGCACGCAGGGTCTGCAGGTGCGCCGGGTCCAGCTTGCCGCGCGCGGCCCAGTTGCGGACCTCCTGGCCCAGGCCAGGCGGCAGCACCTCGTTACGCCGCAAGGACCAGAAACGCTCCAGGACGATCGCCAAAGCCAGTACGCCCAACAGCAGCAGCGGCACCATCGGCCAGCCACCGGCCTTGACCAGTTCCCACACGTTTCAACCCTCCGGCCCAGCGGCCGCTTGTTCGATCGGCGATAGGATAGCAGCCGACCGCGCCCGCCCAGCGGCATCCCACCACCGGGCGGCGTGGATACGCTGTTCACGCAGCTGCAGGCCTTGTGCGCCAAGCCATACGCGGATCGCGCCGGACTCGGCGGTGGACAGCACTTCGGCGCCCGCCGCCTGCCAGCGCCGCACCACGTCACGTTTCGGGTGGCCAAAGTGGTTCCGGTGCCCGGCCGAGACCAGCGCCAGCTGCGGCGCTACCGCCTTCACCCAGTCCGGCGTGGAACTGCCTCCGCTGCCGTGATGGGGCACCAGCACCACGTCCGCACGCAGCATATCGGCAGCACCCGCCAGCAGCGCCTGTTCGCCTTGCCGGCCGATGTCACCGGGCAGCAGCACCACCCCGTGCGCGCCAGCAACCCGCAGCACGCAACTGGCTTCGTTGTCGGCGCCCTTCCCGCCAACGGCAGGGAACGCGGCGGGCGGATGCAGCACCTGGAAATCGACCCCGTCCCATTGCCAGCGCAGGCCCTGTTGGCAGCTACCGGCCGTGGCAATCGCACTGCCCGGTGGAGCCAGTACGTGCAGACCCGGCAATTGCCGGCGCAGCGCGGCGAGGTTGCCGCTGTGGTCCAGGTGGTCGTGACTGATCATCACCTGTGCCGGCGGCTCCTGTCCCAACGCCCGCAACGTCGGCAGCAGCATCCGCTCCTCGCCCTCGCTGCCGGCTGGCGGGCCGACGTCATACCAGAGTGCGTGCTGGGCGGTCCGCAGCAGCACCGCCGCGCCCTGGCCGACATCGTGCACCACCAGTTCCAGCTCACCCTGCTGCGGCCCCGACCGTGCCGGCCACAGCAACGGCAGGCACAGCAGAGAACCGGCAAGCCCGGCCCCGGCACCGCGTGGCAACAGCCACCAGAACACCCCCAGCAAGGCCGCCGGCAACGCCCAGGCCGGCGCCTGCGCCAGCCACCACATCGCCTGTGGGTGCTCGGCCAAGGGTTGCAGCAGCTGCCAACTGGCCTCGAACACCCAGGCAGCCGTGCGCCAAGGCCACTGCCCTGCCCCGGTGCGCAGGGCCTCCAGAGCGGTTCCCAGCAGAGCCAGAGGCACCACCAGCAGGCTCCACAGCGGAATGATCGGCAGGTTCACCAGCGGCCCCAGCCGTGCGCTGCCACCGAACAGTGCCACCGCCAGCGGCAGCAGAGCGACGCTGGCCACCCCCTGCCCTGCCAGAGCGCCACGCAGCATCGCGGCGAACCCCTTCGGCCGCCCCTGCGGCAGGCACCACAGCAACCACAGCACCCCACCGAAACTGAGCCAGAAGCCCGCAGACAGCACCGACAGCGGTGCCGGCAGCAGCATCGCCAGCGCGGCCAGCGCCGGCCCCTGCGCTACCGTCACCGGACGGCGGGCAACGCGCGCCAGGGCCAGCACCGCGATCATCAGCGCAGTACGCACGGTCGGCAGCTCGCTGCCTGCAACAACGGCATAGCCGGCTGCTGCCGCCGCCGCCGCACAGGCCGCCGCCTGCGGTCGTGGCCAGAACCGGGCAAGCCCAGGCCAGGATCGCCAGAGCGCAGAACACAGCAATGCGGCGAAGCCCGCGACCAGGCCGACATGGAAGCCGGAGATGGCGATCAGGTGGGTCAGGCCCAGCGCGCGCAGCTGCGCCCAATCGACGTCGGACAGGCCACGCGTATCGCCCAGTGCCAAGGCCTGGATGAATCGCGCCGACGGGTGTGCGATCTGCCTGGCAATGGCGGCACTGGTGCGCTCGCGCCACGCAGGTAGACCATGCGCAGGGCGCAGCTGTCGCGTGGAATTCGAATCGCGCACGCTGGCGTTCCCTGCCAGCCCACGCAGCAGCGCTTGCCGCTCGCCATCGAAGCCCCCCGGATTGATGCGTGAACGTGGTGGTCGCACGCGCAGCGACAACTGCCAATCCGCCCCGGCGTGCAGGAGACGTCTCTGATCAAGCCCGGCGTCGGTCGGCCCCCCCCCGTGGCGCGTGCCAGAGCACCTGCAGCCGCTTTCCACGCAGCGTCGGCATCGCATCGGACGCATCCACCCGGAACTCAAACCGGGTGTATGCAGGCGTTTCCTTCGGCAGTTCGATGACCTGCCCCCGGACGAGCACATCCTGCGCGGCAGAACCGGCCGGCAGCTGCGCCTGCATTGCCCAATACCCGTGGCAGCAAGTCCAGGCCAAGCCGAACAGCAAGGCAGCCGCCACGCGTCCGCACCAGCGCACCACCCAGCCCAACGCGGCCACGGCGGTCGCCGCAACAGAAGCCCACAGCGGTGGCAACACCGGCAGCAGCACGCAGACCAACGCACCGGCAACCAGAGCGGCAGCACACGCGGGGCCAAACAGGGGCGACAAGGTCCGATCGGCAGCCATCGACACAGCGTGCCGAGGCGCGGCCTCACCCAGCCATCAGGCAACGCCGTGTGGCGTTGTCAGCGCCCGGCTAGCGACGCACGCTGCCGCGGTGGAAGTTGACCCGGAAGCTCGCGCCGCCCCCAACGGCCTCGCCCACGCTCACCGTGCCGCCGTGGTGCTGCACGATCTCCTTGACCAGATGCAGGCCGAGGCCGCTGCCACTGCCAGCAGCACGCAGGCGGTGGAACGGCTCGAAGATCGCCTCGCGGTCACCGACCGGCACGCCGGCTCCCTGGTCGCTGACTTCCAGCAGGCCCTGCCGGTCCAGACGCACGCAGATGGTGCCGCGCCCGCCGCCATGGACGATGGCGTTGTGCACCAGGTTGGCGATCACCCGCCCCAGGGCGAGGCCATCGCCATGGATCCATACTGGCGTCTCCGGCGCATCCACTTCAAAGCCGTATCCGGCGCCAACGACCAGGGGCGCAAGGTCGGCGGCCGCTTCGCGCACGACATGCGCAAGGTCCAGGCGCTGCAGCGCTGCGACGTTCCGGTCCAGGCGCTGCAGGTCGAGCAGGTGCTCGGCGACGTTGCCGAGACGGGCGACATCGGTCAGCAGCTGCGATTTGAGCTCCCCCTGCGGCAACTGCGACAAGCGCGCCTGTACCACCGCAATCGGTACTCGCAGTTCATGGGCGGCGTCGGCCAGGAATTTATCGCGTGCTGCGTAGCCCTGCTGCACCTTGTCGATCGCATCGTTGAACGCTTCGACCAGAGGTGCGACCTCGGTCGACACCAGCTGCGCGTCCAGGCGCGCACCGGGCTGGCCGATATCCAGCTCCTTGGCCTGCTGCGCGGACCGGCGCACGCCACGCATGGCGCGATGGATCACCGTCGGCATCACCAGCAGCGTGACCACGATCAACGGCAGGAAGAACCACAGGCCGATCAGCCGCAGCACCATCAATGCGCCATCCAGCAGGCCGCCCTTCGGCGCCCCGCCCACCATCACCGTGATGCGGCGGCCGTCTTCGTTGCGGATCATCACCCGCGCCACATCCAGGTACGGCGGTACCAGCGATCCCAGCTCGGTGGCACCCAGTGTCGGCAGGCGGGCCAGCAGCGGCGCGTGGATGGCAGGCAGCGTGCCGCGCTGCAGCCATGCACCGCGATCGTCCACCGCCGCGAACCACAGGTTGCCACCGGCACGCGCATCGAGCTTCTGCCAGCGTGCTTCGTCCAGCACCAGACGGCCGCCTTCGCTGTGCACCGCATTGGCTGCGCTCTCGGCCATGAACATGTCCATGCCCCAGGTGTCCTTGTCGCCCCAGGTCAGGATCAGCGCGACGACGGCGAACAACACCGTGAAGGCCTGCGCCAGGAACAGCCGCCACGCCAGTCCAAGGGTGATCGAACGGATCGGTCGTGCCATCTCAGGCCTCCGCCAGCAGATAGCCGACGCCGCGGATCACGTGGATTTCCACGCCTGCCCCGGCCTGCTGCAGCGCCTTGCGCAGCTTTGAAATATGCGCATCGAGCGCATTGGACTGGATCTCATCATCGAATCCGTACACCGCCGCTTCCAGCGCACTGCGGGTGACCGTGCGCCCCTGCCGCATCGCCAGCGCCTGCAGCACCAGCACCTGCCGCCGCGGCAGTGCGACTGGCTGGCCATCCACCTGCGCCTGCAGCGATTCGAAATCGAACTCCAGCCGGCCCAGCCGCAACCGGGGGGTCACCATCGCCGACGGTCGACGCGAGACGGCGCGGATGCGCGCCATCAGCTCTTCGATCGCCACCGGCTTGACCAGGTAGTCATCGGCACCGACATCCAGCCCCTCCACCTTGTCCGACAGCCCACCCTTGGCAGTGAGCATGATCACCGCCAGGTTCGGCCGCAGCGCACGGGCAGTCGCCACGAAGCCCACGCCATCACCATCGGGCAGCTGCCGATCGAGCAGCATCAGCTGATGCACCGGCTCACGCAGGGCGAGCGCAGCCTCGGCCAGGCTGCCGACCACGTCGGCGACCACACCCTGGCGCTCAAGCCCGGACTGCAGGGCTCGCGAGAGATCGGGATCATCTTCGACCAGGAGAATGCGCATCAGGGGCTCGGCAACCGGAAACGGTGCCGATCATAGTGCCTTCGGCGTGCAGGTGGCGGCGATGCCAGCAGATTGCGCCTGCGCAATGTTCCGACAATGTTGCGCGCGCAGCATGCATCGCCATCCCTGCAACGCACTACATCGATGACCTCACTGTCCCCCGCCCTGCTGCGCCCCCTGCTGTGCACCGTCGCTCTCTCCACGCCGCTGCTGGCCACCGCGCAGGAACAGGCTCCGGGGGTACAGGCCGGCATCACCTTCGGCGCGACCACTGGCGCCTACGCGCACTATGACGACAAGCCGCTGGTGCTGCCGGCGCTGTCCTGGCAGGGCAAGCGCTTCTTCGCCAGCCCCGGTTCGCTTGGCATGAACCTCTACAAGGCCGACGGCCTGCGCCTGTCGGCGGTGGCGACGCCCTACACGTTGCGCTTCAAGACCGACGACGTGAACGATCCGCAGCTGCGCCACCTGCACAGCCGGCAGATGTCGGCGATGGTCGGCATCAATGCCGACTACAGCGCCGACTGGGGCGCGGTGGCGGCCAGCGTGAAGCGCGAAGTGAGCGGGCACGGCGGCGGTGTTGAATCCAGCCTGCATTACAGCTATCCGATCCAGGCCGGCCGTTTCACTTGGGTGCCGCGCGTGGGCGTGGTGCATTCCAGCGCCCGCCTGCTCGACTACTACTACGGCATCAGTGACGAAGAAGCGCTGCGCTCCGGGCTGGCGGCCTACAAGCCCGGCAGTGCCACCTCGCCGAGCCTGCAGATCGCGGTCAGCACGCCCCTGGGTACGAAATGGCGCGCGACCGGCGTCGTCGCCAACCAGTGGTTCGGTGATGCCGTCGAAGACAGCCCGATGGCACGGCGCAGCAGCCAGACCTCCGCTTTCATCTCGCTGATGCGCGCGTTCTGACCGAACCTGCATCCACCCAACGGACAACAAGGATCCCGCATGGCCGCTGTCACCCCCACCGCCGATGCCAACGCGATCCTGCGCGCGCCGGATCTGGACAGCGCCGAGCGCGCCTACCTGGGCCTGCTGCCGGACATGGATCATGTGGACGCGTTGACCCGACGTGCACTTGGCCTGTCACGCGCTGCCGATGCTGCGCGCGGATACGCACTGTCGATGACCCTGGTCGGCCTGCGCCTGCAGGAGCTGGAAATGGGCGAGCCGTGTGCGGCCGAATATCGCCAGGCGACGCTGCGCAGCCTGCGCCAGGCCTTCACTGCGGCCTGAGCGTCCCGTCAGCGGAAGGTCGTCCAGGCCAGCACCGCAGACAGCAGTGCGACCCAGATCACGGCCTTGAAGGTGCCTTCCAGCATGTTGCCGCCGAACAGCAGTTCGATGATCGGGTTAGGCCGGGAAACGGGAGCATGGTCACTCATGGTGGCGTCCTGAGGTTTGGGAACTGCGTCACCGATGATACAAAAGCTTGACATTCCTGTTGCTGTTTCCGGTATGGTCGATGCAACGCGGCGTTCAAGGATGATCGATGCTCAAGCGTGCACTGTTTCCCGTAGTCGCCCTGCTGCTGGCCGCACTGGTCATCATGCTCTCCTGGCAGAACCGCCAGTTGCGGCAGGTCAACGAACAGATGGCGGCGCAGCTGCAGCAGACGCAGCTGGACGCGCATGGTCTTGCCACCGGCACCCGGCCTGAACTATTGACCCTGCGGACGACGCAGCAGACCCATGTCGATATCGGTGGCGCGCGCGGCGTGCCGCAGATCCTCTACTTCTTCTCTACCGCCTGCCGTTACTGCCTGGCCTCGGTGCCACAACTGCAGCAGATCGCGGCTGCGCGAGGCAGTGCCGAGCTGGTGGGCGTGGGCCTGCCACCGTACGACCAGCTTGCCGACTACGCAGGCAAGCACGCGCTGGCGTTTCCGATCGCCGTCGACGATCAGGGCGAAGTCTCCAAGCGCTACCGCGCCACGCTGACACCGATGCTGATGGTGCTGGCCGCGGATGGCAGCATCGCCTACAAGCACGTCGGCCAGCTCGACACCGGGACGGTGCAGGCCGTCGCCAACGCAATGAATCCGGGAAGCCACACCAACTGAAGGAGATACACATGATCGGGAAGAAAACGCTGTTCTCGTCCGTCGCCGGTATCCTCATCGTTGCTGCAATGTCATTCGGGGCCGCACAGGCCTTCGCCACACCGGTGAAGACCGGCTTCGCGCCGGGCTGCGTGGATACCCCCGGATGCATGTTCGGCGGCAATGGCCGCGCCGGCGGCACGCGCATCTGCTGCGTCGCCAACTGATCCCGCTTCGACACCGCCCCGCACGCGGTGACTTCATTGTCCATCGCCATTCCAAGGAGATACACATGATCGGAAAGAAGAAGCTGTTCTCGTCCATTGCCGGCATCGTTGTCGTGGCCGCCATGTCATTCGGTGCCGCGCAGGCCTTCGCCACTCCGGTGAAGACCGGCTTCGCGCCGGGCTGCAAGGAACATCCGAGCTGCCCCTATGGCAACGCAGGCTCCCACGGCCTGCTGGCCTGCTGCGATCCCATGTAACCCGCCTCGAAGCTCTGCAAAGGAGATACAGATGATCGGAAAGAAGAAGCTGTTCTCGTCCATTGCCGGCATCGTCGTCGTGGCCGCCATGTCATTCGGCGCCGCGCAGGCCTTCGCGACCACCCCTGCCAAGGCCGGGTTCGCACCGGGCTGTGAGTACACGCCGGGCTGTCCTTACGGCGGCAACGGCCGCTGGAGCGGCGGACGCGTCTGCTGCCAGGTTCCCTGATCCACCCCATCCAGCGCAGGACCTGACTTCGGCTTCCCGGCCACAGTTCCTGCATGGATGAGGCGCCCCGTCTGCACTGGGCGTTGCACCGGGCCGTCCGATTGGGCGGCCCTTTTTTCTGCGGCCCGGATTCATCCTTGCAGACGGCGCTTGGCACGCGCTTTTCCGGTCTTCGTCGCATGCCGATTTCACAGCGCAGGCCACAGTGCAACGCTGGGCTCCCTTCTCCGGAGCACCGTGCCATGCCGATGCTTGCCCTGCTGCTGTTGATGGCCGGTCTGTGCAACCGCGACGGCGGTACCGGAAGCGATTCGCTGCGGATGCAGATCCTGCAGGCCGACGCCCAACGTGCCGCCCGCGCGCCTGCCAGCTACGGCCAGACGGACAGCCAGAGCGTGCAGATCCTGCGCCTGAGTGCGGATCGCGTACTGCAGGTGGCCCACGCTCGCGTGCACGGTGATGCCGACGGTAAACAGCGCGGGCAATCGCACGCCCGGGGAATGCTGCAACTGTGGCAGCGTGTGAATGGTCATTGGCAGCTGCAGCGCAGCGCCAGTGTCGAGCAACGCGGTTGACGCTGGCAGCAGCCGGCCAGGCTGGAACGAGCGCGGATCGCAGGCACAAAAAAACCGGCCCAGGGCCGGCTTTCATCGTTTCCACCGCTGCTCCGGCCATGCCGGGAACCGGTGGTGGGCGGTACAGGGTTCGAACCTGTGACCCCTACCATGTCAAGGTAGTGCTCTACCGCTGAGCTAACCGCCCAAATATTCCGTGCAGCCCGCAGGCTGGTGCTTCTACGTAAAAACCCGGCGCCAGGGCCGGGCTTTTCATGCTCACGACAGCCCCCTGGGGGACTTCGTGGTGGGCGGTACAGGGTTCGAACCTGTGACCCCTACCATGTCAAGGTAGTGCTCTACCGCTGAGCTAACCGCCCGTTTGTTGCTTCTGCAGCGCCGCGATTGCGTCGGTGCAGGCCGCGTATATTACGGACGACGACCGGCAAGCGCAATACTTTTGTGAAGAAAAGCCGCATTACCGCGTTCAGCCCAGGCTGGCTTCCTTCAGCTGCCTGATCTGGTCGCGCACCCGGGCGGCATCCTCGAATTCCAGGTCCTTGGCATGCTGGTACATCCGCTGCTCCAGGGCCTTGAGGCGAGCGGCCAGCTGCGCCGGACTGAGCGAACGGTAGTCGATCGTGTCCTCTGCCACCCCGGAACGGCCTTTGCCCTTGCCCTTGCGGGACTCCTTCTCGGCGGCGTCCGAGCGTGCCCCCTCCAGCACGTCGACGATCGGCCGCGCCACGGAGCGCGGAGTGATCCCGTGCTCCAGGTTGTACTCGACCTGCTTGGTGCGGCGGCGGTCGGTCTCATCGATCGCTGCCTGCATCGAACGGGTGATCTTGTCCGCATACAGGATCGCCTTGCCGCGCACGTTGCGCGCCGCACGGCCGATGGTCTGGATCAACGAGCCGGTCGAGCGCAGGAAGCCCTCCTTGTCCGCATCTAGGATCGCCACCAGCGAGACCTCGGGCATGTCCAGCCCCTCGCGCAGCAGGTTGATGCCGACCAGCACATCGAACTTGCCCAGACGCAGGTCACGGATGATCTCCACGCGTTCAACGGTATCGATGTCCGAGTGCAGGTAGCGCACGCGGATGCCGTGCTCGGTCAGGTACTCGGTGAGGTTTTCGGCCATGCGCTTGGTCAGGGTGGTGACCAGCACGCGGTCACCGGCCTTGATCCGCTCGTTGGCCTCGCTCATCAGGTCATCGACCTGGGTGCCGACCGGGCGGATCTCCACCACGGGGTCGATCAGCCCGGTCGGGCGCACGACCAGCTCGGCCATGTCCTCTCCGGCCTCGCGGAATTCATACGGACCCGGTGTCGCCGACACATAGATGCTGCGCGGGCAGCGCGCCTCCCACTCCTCGAAGCGCAGCGGACGGTTGTCCAGCGCCGACGGCAGGCGGAAGCCGAACTCGACCAGGGTTTCCTTGCGCGACCGGTCACCCTTGAACATGGCACCGATCTGCGGAATGGTCACGTGCGATTCGTCGATCACCAGCAGCGCATCAGCCGGCAGGTAATCGAACAGGGTCGGCGGCGGCTCGCCCGCGTTCTTGCCGGTCAAATGCCGCGAGTAGTTCTCGATGCCGTTGCAGAAACCGACTTCGGCCATCATTTCGAGGTCGAACTGGGTGCGCTGGGCCAGGCGCTGCGCCTCGACCAGCTTGTTCTGCGCGTACAGCTGCTCCAACCGCTCCTTCAGCTCGACCTTGATGGTCTCCACCGCCGCCAGCACCCGCTCACGCGTGGTCGCGTAGTGGGTCTTCGGGTACACGGTGAAGCGCATGAGGTTGCGCATGGTCTCGCCGGTGAGCGGATCGAACATCGTGATCTTTTCCACCTCGCCATCGAACAGTTCGATGCGCAGGGCCTCACTGTCCGACTCCGCCGGGAACACGTCGATCACTTCACCGCGCACGCGGAAGGTACCGCGCTGCAGCTCGTATTCGTTGCGCGTGTACTGCAGCTGGGTCAGGTGATTGATCAGGTCGCGCTGGTCGATGCGCTCGCCCTTGGACAGGATCAGGCGCAGCGACAGGTAGTCTTCCGGCGCACCCAGGCCGTAGATGGCCGACACGGTCGCCACCACGATCGCATCCGGTCGCGACAGCAGGGTCTTGGTCGCCGCCAGCCGCATCTGTTCGATGTGTTCGTTGATCGAACTGTCCTTCTCGATGAAGGTGTCCGACGACGGCACGTAGGCTTCCGGCTGGTAGTAATCGTAATAGCTGACGAAGTACTCCACCGCGTTGTGCGGGAAGAACGCCTTGAACTCACCGTACAGCTGCGCTGCCAGGGTCTTGTTCGGCGCCATGATCAGCGTCGGCTTCTGCACCTGCTGGATGACGTTGGCGATGGTGTAGGTCTTGCCCGAGCCGGTGACGCCCAGCAGGGTCTGCTTGGCGACGCCGGCCTCGAAATTGCTGGTCAGCTTGGCGATGGCATCGGGCTGGTCTCCCGCCGGCGAATACGGCGAGACAAGTTGAAAACTGTCGCTCATGGTGTTGCCAGGTCTCGGGGAAGGTAAGTATAGGGGGCGTCCGGTGACGGTCGGCTGAGGGGAAGCCGGGGAGACCGGCAGGGGGATGCCCGATGGCGACCCCCATTGAAAGGGGCGACGCTCGCTCCATGACCGCGCCCTTGAAACGCCCCCCTGTCCCCGGCCCCACCCTTGGCATGCAACTGATTGAACTGGTGACGATTATTGCCGTCCTTTCGGTATTGCTGGCGGCAGGATGGCCGACGTTGCAGTCAACACTGCTGCGCCACCGCGCCGACGCACTGCAGCTGACGCTGCATGCCAGTCTCTCCAGCGCGCGCAGCCAAGCGCTGATCCGGCGTGAACTGATCGGCGTGTGCGCCAGCGAAGACGGGCATCAGTGCACGGACGACTGGAGTGCCGGCTGGATCATCTATCGCAGTGGCCTGCGGCGGGGCCCACCAGCAACGCCGGAAGCCATCCTGGCCCATCACCGTGGCCGCGACGATGTCTCGATCCTGGCACACGCCAGCAGCGGACGGCCGCTCCTGTTTTTCCAGGCGGATGGGCGAAGCCCCGGCGCCAATCTGACCCTGCGCATCTGCGCTGGCAGACACCTGCACGGCAAGCTGGTGGTCAACAATGGCGGGCGTACCCGCAGTGAACGCAGCAACCGCGATCTGCCGTGCTGAACAGAGCAAAGAAAAGCAAAAAGCCGCGATTTCTCGCGGCTTCTGCAGTATCTGGCGCCCGAAGTTGGACTCGAACCAACGACCCCCTGATTAACAGTCAAGTGCTCTAACCGGCTGAGCTATTCGGGCGGGGAGGCGCATTGTACTGGTCGAATCCTGGAAGATCAACACCCACTACCAACAATCGGAAACCGCTCCTTCCGAGGTCTTCCGGTTGGCCTGGTCGAGGGTCAGCTTGCCGCAGCTGTCCTTGACCTGCGTACCCGAAGGAGACGCCGTGATCGTGAACGTGGAACCATCGCCCTTGTAACTCAGGTCGTATCGCGTCGCCCCGCCCTCGCGTGGCGAGACCTTGCTGGGCAGGGTGTAGCCCGAGTAGGAATTGTTGCTGGAGTGATAGCGCTCCGCACGTTGCGCGTACTCGGCCAGGTCCGCTTTGGCTACTGCACGGTGTGATCGAAGTACGTACTGCTGGTACGAAGGAATGGCGATGGCCGCCAGGATGCCGATGACGATCACCACGATCATCAATTCGATCAACGTAAAGCCCGCTGAGCGATGAGGCGCACGGAAAGACTGCATGGATGTGGATCCTCGCACAGGGGTCACTGGAGCTGCCGCCAGGACTGGCGACCGCAGGGATAAGGCAGATACAGCGACTGGCTGCCGGCGGCGCCTACCACCATCCAGCAAGAGCTGCCCCCGGGCGGACCTTCCTTGCCACTACCCAGACGCGGTATGACCGACAGTGATACGTCCTTGACCGGCGCGGTTCCCTCGGTCTTCAACGACAGGCCCGCTGTACCCGACGCCGGCTTGACACCCGTGGGTGAACCGGTCCGGACATTCTCCAGGGCAGGCGCACCGGTCAGCGAGGAAAGACCAAACAGCCAGTTCGAACCACTCGTCGAACAGCCAACGGTTTCCAGATTGGGGACATAGGTCGGCATGAACATGATGCCGCTGACCAGCAGTGGATTACCAACGAACCGTTCACCGTTGCTCGCAGGCAGGTTGATCACCCACCCTCGCGCATTGGCCGGCGCAGTCCCTGCCACAATCCTGCGCGCCTCGGCGCCCGTCGCCGGAGCATCCGCGGTATAGGGCGCCAGATTGGCCGAGGTCAAGGTGGATGTGACCCTCTTCCCGCCAATGTCATTGACCGCATACAACGCCTGTCGCGAGGTGTCGTCCTTGTCACTGTAGAACGAGAAGCTGCCCGTACCGAAATACAGCATCACGCCACCCGATGGACCGGTCGCAGCGGTCATGCCGCCCGTGATCGGCTGGCGGAAGTTCCGCGCGCTGGTGTCCTGGCTGACCTGGGTGGTGAATACGGGAACGGTCAGCGCCGTGTTGGAACTATCAGTGAGGTCGAATTTCCAGATGGCGCCACGCTGATCGGCGGCGTAGACGGTATCGGCAAGACCATCGCGACCGCGCAGGTCCTGGCTGTCGCCACGCCAGCGATCCACCACCACCACGTTGCCCAACCCATTGTCTCCGGAGATATTGGCTCCCGAGGCATTGCTCTCTACCGCCTCGATCATCCGCGTGGCGCCGGACGCCATATCCACGACGAACAGTACGGCCTTGCGGCTGGCACTGTTATAGCCGTTGCCGAAGATCGCCTTCCATGCAACCGTCTTGCCTTCCTTCACCGGTACGATCACCGGCTTGCCCAGCACGAAGCCGATGTTGTTGCGCACGCCCTCGGCCAACGACATGTTCAGGTCGCTGATCTCCCAGAGCGCTTGACGCGTGGTAAACGCTGCCGGGTCACTCACGTCCAGCGCAAATACCGAGCGACCACCAGCGCCAGCCGTACCGACCAGTCCCGTCTGCCAGGTGCTGCCTACGAGCATGTCCGAGATGGTGATTGCACCGTCGACGAAATAGCGATGGCGGAAGGTCTGATCAGCGGTATCCGGTTTGTACGGGAACAGCAGGTTGGCCATATGGCCCAGCGAGGTTGAGGGAATGTACGCAAAGCGCTCGGTCCCTCCCGTACTGTCCATCTCACCCGATGCCCCCATTCCACCATCGAAGGCATGCAGCATGCCGTCATTGGCACCGACGTACACCGTGTAACGACCACTCTTCGCCTTGGTGTCCAGGTACTTGGCATAGCTGACGGCATAATCTTCGCCGAGCTGGCGATAGCCGTAGTCATCGGTAGGCGAACTGACCACCGGCGCCGAATTGACGATATCGCCCAGCGGCGTGGTGCGGTCGCGGTACTTGCCGCCGCTGCGCTTTTCCATCGTCGTATCCGCTTTCAGATAGCGGATGGCCGTGTCGATATCAGCATCAATGGACTTCAGCTTGTCAGTAGAGCACACCAGCATCTCTGCGTACTTGCCATCCGGCTTGCTGCACAGATCGGCCAGGCTGATGTCGGCCGAACCGAAGTCAACCAGCGTACCCGCTTTGTTGGCCACGATGCGGCGACCCGTTGAAGCGAGTTTCGTTGACGCCTCCCAGGCCTCGCTGAACACAGCGACCTGGTCACTGTTGATCTTCACGGTCGACGCCTTCAGCTTGCTCGACCAGTCGGTCGCACCATTGCGGATGTCATAGCTTGGCGTCACCGACAGCGAACCTGCGCCAATGCGGGCGCCGGTCATGCCAATGGTTCCCGACGACGACTTGCCGCCGGAAATCGAGGCCAACACACGTCGCATCGCCTCGGTTACATCGGCAGGCGTCTGCGCATTGATGAATTCACCACGGCTGTTGAGCGCGGCGTGCCAGATCTCATCGATGACCGTTCCATCGTCCACCGTCGACGGATCAGGGCTGCCGTTCCAGTTCGGCGGATTCTTGTACGGATCCGCCGTGGCGGCAGCATTCACGCCGTAAATCCGCCCCTGAGCACCAAGCGTGACACCGTAGAAATTCATGTGCAGATCGGCCTGGCAGTCCAGTCGCTTCCACTCCGCGCTGCCTTGGGACAACGTGCCGCAGCGCTCGTCCACCGGCACCTGCCCCTTGGGGAAGCCGGTATCGGAACGAAGCGGCGTCTTGCTGCCCGAGTAATAGGCCGCAGTGATGTCGGCCATCGTATTGCTGTAATTGTCGGCGAAGGGCAGTGTCGGCAGATTCACGGTATTGACCGCGTCCGCGTTGGCGAACGAGCCATTCGGATAGTTCTTGGAATTCGTGTAGCCATCCGTGAACAACATGCCGCCATTGCGCTGGCAGGCGCGGATGACGGGCGCGCCGTCATCGGTACGGCGGAACTGTTCGGCCAGATACTCCACAGCACGACGGTTGGGCGTGCCGCTGATCGGCTTCAATCCGTAGATCTGCTGATAGAGATCGGCGCGGTTGGTCACCAGATCATGCATCTTCACGTTCTTCAGGTCATTGATCGTGAAGTAACCCACCCGCATGTTGTCGACGCCGTACAACGCCTCGGTGGACGCACCGACAATGGCCAGCGTGCGGCTGCGGTGATACTGGAACCAATTGGCGAAGTTCTGCACCGCAGTATCGTAGGCACCATCGATGCTGTAGTTGTCCTTCTTGATCTGATAGCGGCGCAGATTGCACTTGGGCCCACAGGCCCCCTGGATCACCGGTCGATTCGCATCGTCCGACTTGTATCCGTACGGCGCCGGGGAATTCTCCGGCAGGTAGAAGGTCGCCGGGAAGTACTGCACGCCATATTGCACCGCAGAGCCGATGTCACGCGAAGCGGTGCGCCAGGCGTTGTTGCGGTAATACGCATTGTCGGTTCCCGTGAGATCGGGAATCTTCATCCCGTCGACGAACTGGAATCCCTCACCGCTGCTTGAACGGACACTGGTCATGTTGTACGTGATGTCGTACCCCGCAAATCCGGAGCGCGGGTCGACACGCGCCGCCGTGGTACTGGCAGGGTTCCAGCGGGTTCCATCGGCCCTCAGCCACGGCTTGTAGCTGACTGACGGGTTGTAGTAGCTGGCGTTGTAGACGTGCGAGCGGGCGAAGCCGAAGATATCCAGCGGCGGGATCGCACGACCATACGAATAGCGCTCGTTGTAGTTGTTGTGCGCGTAAAGGTAAAGATAGCAATCGACTGAACCGGAGTTGCAGTCCTGCCCAACGCTGTAGAAGCTGCCATTGTTGTTGAAGAAGCTGCCAGTCGACGTGCTGAAGATCAACCGCCCGTCACCGCCCGGGAACATGCGCTCGAAGGTCATCGAATTCGAGTCATCCACGGCCATGATGAACGCAGGCGGTGTCTGCACCTGCACGTTCAAGGGCTCCTGCGCCAACACACCCTGCGCCTGCGCGGCCATCAGGGTATGCACCAGGTAGCCGCCAGCGGCGACAACGGCAAGGCCTACGCCCGCCAGGATCCTGCGATTTCGCGTGTTCATGGGTTCCCCACCCTCACAGCTTGAATACGGTGTCGACCGCCGAGCGCGATGTCGCGTCGGTGGCCGTGTCGCCGGCGTACGTCGTGATCTGGTAGACCGGTGTTGCGGCCTCCAACGGCTTGCCCATGTCCAGCGCCCCTTCTCCCTGGATGCAGCCCTGGATCTGCCGGACCTTCACTGCCGGCTTGCTGCCCAGCTTGGTCTTGGCGACCCAGTCCGATGGATCGAAGCCATCGTCGCAGCGTTGATCGATGTCGGCCGAGGTAACCGTCGGGCTGTCACCCGGCGACTGGCGATTGGCAATCTTCTCCACGGCATTCTCGGCACTGCGGGCGGCGCCCTCGGCACTCTGGAAGGCTACGTTGCCGGCACGGTAGCCCGATGCCATGCGCTCCTGCATGCCGGCTACCTGCATGCCTATCACGCCCAGCAGCGCCAGCATGATCAGCAGCATCAGCGCGACGTAGAGCACGGCACCACGCTGCCGGACAGGGGCAGAGAAGGTGCGGCGCGAAGACATCTTGATGGAGCGCATGGTCGTCAATTCCCGAACAGGCGGTTGCGCAACGCAACGGAAACTTCATAGGCGCCACGGTGGCGCTGGTCATAGGGATCGCCCGGCGCGATGGTCACACCAAGCACCCCCAGGTAGGTGGCTGCCGAACCCGGAGCCTGCGCCGACGCCCGCTGCGGGCTGCGCGCAAGCAGCCCCACCTGCACCATGCCGACGCGGCGCCATGCGCCAACAGCGGTCGCATCCGTCGCGGTGCTGACGGCATTGGCAACACGCTGGTCGACGATGCGGCCACTGGGCGGGGTGGAAAGCGAAATATCCGGCGTTGCGTCAAGGCCGTACAGGAGCTGCATGCTCTCGATGCCCTCCACCAGCTCCTCACCGTCACCGTAGCCACCGGCTCCGTTGGCGCGGGCGCGGTACAGGGCAGGCTCATTGTTGCCGTTGCTCGCGATGTAATACACCAGGCCATCGGCGCGATACAGCATCGTCATCGCGTTGTTGACCGAATAGCCGGTCAGATCCAGTTTCTCGATCTTGACGGTGGATCCACTGATGGTGGCCGGGAACACATCGGCGCGGGTGCAATCGGCCAGCGCGAACACCGTCGGAGTGCCGGCAGCACCCGCCTTCAGGCGCGCCATGCCGTTACTGGACACCGTCACCGTGGTTGTAGTTCCATCCACACCGACGCCTGTCACAACCGCCCCTTCCGGGCTCAACAGGCGGAGCACAAGCACATCACTGCCGGGCAGCGGCGCCGGCTTCAGGTTGATGATGCTCTTGGGCACGGATATCGCCGCGCTCCACGTGCGCCCCAGGGTCAGTGTATTGGTCGGGGCGGTGCCTGCGGCCTCATACCCCTGCACCGGCACCGAGAAATCCAGCGGATCTCCACTGCCGGCGGCGATACCAAGGTTGTAGCGGACATCGCCGGTGTTCTTGATCACATGCGCCTGGTCGTTCACGCAGCCAAAGTGACCCGCCATGCGCAGGTCACGCTGCAGGAAGTCCAATGCGAAACGTGCATTCTCCTGGGTCCGGGCAGCCCCCTCGGACAGGCGTGAAGCCGCGCGGGACGCGATGAAGATCTGCGTGATGCCCAGCAGAAGGACCAGACCGATGACCATGGCGATCATCAGTTCGATCAGCGACAGGCCGCGGGCTCGTGAAGACGGACTCATGGACGCGCTCACAGGAAAGTGGTCAGGCCGAAGGTGGTGAGGCTGTCGGGCTCCTTCGGATCCCAACGCTGATCACCCCAGGTAATGGCCACGCTGACCCGGCCGGTGCTCTGGGTAAACTGGACCTCTGCGCTGGCCTTTTCACCGAGTGTCTTCACAACCTCACATTGCCAGCGTGCCACGTTGGTCTTCGGCGTCACCGCCGCGCCGGTCGGCCAGGCACAAGCACCATTGGCCGTCACCGCTCCGGCAGCGAACGAGGCCGAAGAGTAGGCCCCGCCGGCAAGCGTATCGGTGCGCTGGGCGCGCATCAGTTCGATCAGGTCGTTGGCCAGGTTGGTCGCCTGGGTCCGGTAATTGGCACTCTGTACGAAGCGCACGCTCGTGGTCTGCAGCAAGGCAAAGCCGAGCAGCCCGAACGCCAGGATCAACAACGCCACCATCACTTCGATCAGGCTGAAGCCACCCTGGGACGAACGCGGAGAGGCAAGGTTGCGGCGATTCATGAGCAGGTTCCCTTGGTCACCCGGACCTGGCCGGACTTGTTGATCGTCAATGTGCTGCGCTGTTCGCCGGCCTTGCAGGACGCCGGGGACAGCACCACCGTCTGATCGTCCGCGGCCTTGCGACGGCCACGGCCATCAAAGGCGATGGTCGCTCCCGGGGGACCAACCACGCTCAATTGCGGGTTGCCCAGGGAGAAGCGCAGCACGCTGTCATTGCTGCCCAGCACGCCATCAGCGTCGAGATCGGACCAGGCCAGCAGCCCCTTGGACCATTCACCGTCACACGCCTGGCCATCGGTACTGCCACAGAGGCCACCACCACGGTTGTTGCGGATGGCCTCGCTGCGCGCGAGGTTGGTCAACGCGATCACTTCGTTGTTGGCAGTTGCCAGCCGGTTCGAACGAATCATGCTGCGGAAGCTCGGATAGGCGATCGACGCCAGGATCACGAAGACGGTCAGGGTGACCATCAACTCAATCAGCGTGAAGCCGTTTTGCCGGCGCAAAGACATTGGACGCTCCCCAGCGTGTTGGTGGCCACGATGGCGCACCGGCCTGTCGCCGGCAAGCGGCGGCAGGATGAACGGTCAGATCCGGGCGACGGGCGTCAAACCCTTGACATCCCGCCCTCCCCCACCGGTCCGGCGCGGTCCCCGCCGCGCCGGCCAGCCACCCTCGCCTCGCTTACGCCAGCACCTGGTAGCAGGGCTGGTATTCGCCGGAGATCTTCATCCGGCGCTGCTCGACGAAGGCACGCAGCAGCGCGTCCAGGGCCTGCATCATGTCGGGGTCGCCATGGATCTGGAACGGCCCGAACTCCTCGATGCGGCGCATGCCGTCTTCCTTCACGTTGCCGGCGACGATGCCCGAGAAGGCCCGGCGCAGATCGGCTGCCAGCGCGTGCGGCGCACGCCCGTGGTGCAGGTCCAGCGCCGCCATCGCCTCGTGGGTCGGCACGAACGGCTGCTGGTATTCCCACGGAATCTCGATGGACCAGTTGAAGAAGAACGAATCCTTCTGCGCCAGGCGATGCTCACGCACGCGCTTGATGCCGGCCGACATCTTCTTGGCCACCGCCACCGGGTCACCGATGACGATTTCGTAGCGCTCGGCCGCGGCGTCGCCCAGGGTCAGGCGGATGAAACGGTCGATCTGCTCGAAGTACGGCGCAGCGACGGTCGGGCCGGTCAGGATCAGCGGGAACGGCAGGTCCTTGTTCTCCTCGCGCAGCAGGATGCCGAGCAGGTACAGGATCTCTTCGGCGGTACCCACGCCACCGGCGAACACGATGATGCCGTGGCCGATGCGGACGAAGGCCTCAAGGCGCTTCTCGATGTCCGGCATGATCACCAGGTGGTTGACGATCGGGTTCGGCGACTCGGCGGCGATGATGCCCGGCTCGGTCAGGCCGATGTAGCGCGTCACGGTCCGGCGCTGCTTGGCGTGGGCGATGGTGGCGCCCTTCATCGGGCCCTTCATCGCGCCCGGGCCGCAGCCGGTACAGATGTCCAGGCCGCGCAGGCCCAGCTCGTAACCGACCTGCTTGGTATACAGGTACTCGTCGCGCGAAATCGAGTGGCCGCCCCAGCAGACCACCAGGTTCGGGTCACCCGGGTTGAGGATGCGTGCGTTGCGCAGCAGCCCGAACACCGCATTGGTGATGCCCTCGGACGACTCCAGCTCGGCCGCGTAGGCCGGGCCCATCTCGATGGCCATGTACGCCAGGTCACGGACCACCGCGAACAGCAGCTCGGCCACGCCGCGGATGATCTCGCCATCGACGAACGCCATCGCCGGCGCATTGGCCAGGTCGATGCGCACGCCGCGATCCTGCTGTGCGACCTGGATGTCAAAATCGGGGTAAAGATCGCGCGCGGCGCGCGGATCATCGGAGGCACTTCCACTGGTCAGCACGGCCAGCGCGCAGCGGCGCAGCAGCTCGTGCATGCCACCACTGGAGGCGTCGCGCAGGCGCGCAACCTCGGCCCGCGACAGCACATCCAGGCCACCACGCGGGTAGATCCGCGCGTCCTGCACCGGCAGCGTCCGCGCTGCCTTTTCATTCGTTGTCATATCCACTTTTCTGCTTCCTTTAAGGTGTCCGACTGTACTGCCGCCCCCTTAAAAAGCAAAACGGCCGGGAAGCCCGACCGTTGGATAGGTGCGTCCCGCGTTCGCCGCTTGGGACCGCTTCGGTGGCATCTGCGCCGCGCACGTGTCTGGATGCTACGCCGATGCACCATCTCCCGCAAGGACTTTCGCCTGAACGGAAAACGGCCAGGTTTCCCCGGCCGTTTTCCTTTACTGCATCACGCTCTGACGGATCAGAACTTGTACTTCAGGGTCAGCTGCATCGACCAGCGCGACACACCGGTGTTGCCCTTGTCGTTGTTGTTTTCCTGGATGGTCGGGGTATCGGTGGCGCCGGTGAAGTTGTAGATGTACTTGCCGGTTGCCGGATCGATACCTGCGTAGCTGGCCACGCGGGAGGTGGAGTTGAAACCGTAATCTTCAATACGGCCCCACTTCTTGTTGAGCAGGTTGCCGACATTCATGATGTCCAGCGCCAGCTCACCCTTGTGCTCCTTCACGAAGCCCGGGAATTCCTGGGCGATGTGCAGGTCGAAGCTGTTCACCCACTTGGTACGGAAGGCGTTTGCCGGAGCAATCTCGCCGCGGTACTTCTCCAGCTGCGGGTTGGCGGCAAGCCAGTCGAAGAAGGCCTTCTCCATCGCCGCACCGCCGGTGAACTTGACGTCGCCCGGGCCATTCGGCACGTAGAACAGGTCGTTGAAGTAACCGGCGCCAGTGGTGGCGGCGGCATCGCCGTTCATGTCGTTGTAGTAGATGTAGCTGAACGGACGACCCGAACGACCTTCGTAGAACAGGCCCACGGTGGTGTTGTAGTTGCCGAAGAACGCCTTCTTCCAGTTGATCGAACCGGTCACGCGGTCCTTGATCGCGTAGCGCGAATCATAGGCCACGTTCTCGTTGGCGGTACCGATCAGGGTGCTGCCCCAGTTGGAGGTGTTCTGCGAGCTGGTCAGCGGGCTGACTTCCTTCGCGGCGGTGTAGGTGTAGGCCAGCGACCAGCCCCAGTTCTCGGTCAGCGGCTTGTTCAGACCGGCGGTGAACTGGCGGCTGCTGCCCTTGTCGGTGTTCTTCATGAGCAGCACGTCGCCCATGTCAGAGGGACGATTGAACTTGCCGCCCGCACCGTTGCTGCCTTCACGGATGGAGCAGTTGGCGCCGGCGCACGGCGTGTAGCCCGCCGGATTCCAGTACAGCTCGCGACCATCCTGGCCGATGCGGGTCGCTGCAACGCCCGAAGCGTTGTACAGGTCCAGGCGCTCGAAGTAGATCGCGCTCTTGACCTTGGTGTACAGGAACTCAGCCGACGCAACGATGCCATACCACGGCAGCTCGTGATCGAAGGCGATGTTGGACTTCCACACCGACGGCAGCTTCAGGTCAGGCGCAGCGATGTCCACGTTCTGACGAGCACCGGCACCCGCAGCCGGGATGTACGGCGGATTGGTGTTCGGGGTGAAAATGCCGGTCTGGTTACGAACGGTGTACTCGGTGTAGTTCAGGCCGGTGTTCTGGTAGGCACCTGCCAGCCACACGTTCGGGGCCGCGCCACCGAACAGGCCCACGCCACCGCGCAGCTGGGTCGGACGATCGCTGTCGAAGGTGTAGTTGAAGCCGAAGCGCGGCTGCACCAGCTTGCTGTCAGGCAGCTGGGTGTTGTCGTAGCCGTACAGTTCCATGATGCGCGGGTTGTACAGCTTCTGCGTGCCGAAGTCCGGCATGTCGACGCGGACGCCGGCCTGCACGGTCAGGTTGCTGTTGATGGCCCAGCTGTCCTGGATGAACAGGCCGGTGTTCTTCAGCGTGTACTTGGCCGGGATGTCGTCGTAGCTGCCGCCGGCGCGCGGCGCACGCACAACGTACTGGTTGACGCGACCTGCAGCGAAATCGCTGAGGTTGTTGAACACATACGCGCCGTTGACGTTACGACCGTAGTAGTTCAGCAGGTCGTTGTCGGAGTAGTCGAAGCCGAACTTGACGGTGTGGTCGCCGACGTACCAGGTGGCGGCACCGAAGGCGCTCAGCTCCTTGCTCTCGACCGCGTTGACGTGCGAGTTCTGCTCGGTACCGAAGTACAGCGAGTCATTGCCGCTGGCGCCAAAACCACGGATCTGGATCTGCGGCAGGCTCGACGGCGTGGTACGGACCGAGGTGTATTCCTTGTGCGAGATCTTGAACTCGGTCGAGAAATTCTCGGACCAGTCGCTGAACAGCTCGCCCATCCAGGATTCATAGGTCTTCGGCTGCTGGTACCAGAAGGTGCTCAGCGAAACCGCGCTGTTGCTGATCTGCGGGAAGCGGACAACATTCTGCTCGAGCTTGTTGTAACGCACCGCGGCACGGTGGTTCTCGTTGATGTTCCAGTCGATCTTCAGCGCGTACTCTTCGACCTCGGTCTTGTTGGCCGGGGCGTTGAGCGAACCTGCGTCGAAGCCGTAACCGGTCGCGATCTGCTGCGCGCGGGTGATGTCGGCATCGGTGATGGTGCCCTTGCCGTACGGCGAATCGGTCAGGCTGACGCCCGGGGCCGAACGCTCCATCTTTTCGTAGTTGGCGAAGAAGAACAGCTTGTCCTTGACGATCGGGCCGCCGAAGGTCATGCCGTAGGTCTTTTCGTCATCAAAACCGTTGAAGCGGACATCGTCCAGGTTCTTGCGGACCATGTCCTTGTCGCGGTACGCGTAATACACGGTGCCGCCGAAGTTGTTGGTACCCGACTTGGTCACCGCATTGATCACCGCGCCCGTACCGCCGGCAATGGTGGTGTCGTAGTTGGCGATGTCGATGTTGATTTCCTGGATCGCATCCATCGACACCGGCTGACGCTCGGTCGGCAGGTTGTTGGATTCCAGGCCGAACGGATCGCCGGCACCGATGCCATCGATGCGGATCGCGTTGTAACGGGTGTTCTGACCACCGACCGAGATCGCACCGTCGGCCTTGCTGACCTGCGAGATGCGCGGATCGAGGCGGATGTAATCCTGGATGTTGCGGTTCACCGACGGCAGCGACTCCAGCGTTTCGCGGTTGACGTTGGTGCCGGTGCCCATCTTGTAGGCGCTGAACAGGTCGCTGCCCACTGCAGCAGCCACGACCTGGACGGCATCCAGATTGGTGGCGGCAACATCGCCGGCCAGGTTGGCGTTGACCGTGTTGACCTGGTTCAGGTTGAGGTACACGCCCTCTTCGGTCTTGGTGCCCTCACCCGGCTTGGTGATGGTGATGGTGTACGGACCACCCACGCGCAGGCCGCGCGCGTTGTAACGACCCGACGCATCGGTGGTCGCACGCGAAACGGTGCCCGATTCGGTGTGGGTGATGGTGACTTCAGCACCAGCAACAGGCGCGCCCGCATTGGACACGACCTGGCCGCCGACACCGGCAGAGGTGCTCTGGGCGAAGGCGGGAGCGGCGGCGAGCGCAGCCACGAGACCAAGGGTGAGCTTGGACATCCGGAATGGGTGAGTCATTGTTCGGTAGCCTCGATGCGAGTTGGCGATGGCGGAAAAAAAGCGCATCCAAGCAGCCTTGCGGGCGGCTGTTCGGACATTTATCTGGGGTTCCCTACCGTGAACGGCAGCTGCCGCAACGGTTAACACTAGATTAACACGCTACGCTTTCAATGTGACGGTTGTGCGACAAACGGCACCGGATCGCAACGCTATCGTGACGGAATCTTCATTCCGCTTTACGAACGTCTTCACTCGTCGATGGCGGATTGCCCGCATCGAGCACCT
Organism: Stenotrophomonas sp. FW305-C-20-S1; assembly: GCF_058783335.1. Taxonomy (NCBI): domain Bacteria; kingdom Pseudomonadati; phylum Pseudomonadota; class Gammaproteobacteria; order Lysobacterales; family Lysobacteraceae; genus Stenotrophomonas; species Stenotrophomonas sp. FW305-C-20-S1. Next base: position 68,508 of record NZ_JBYTEK010000012.1, read on the forward strand.
GCCCGCGCCACGCCAGTCCGGCAGCGGACAACAGGGTCACGGCCGCTGCCGCGGCGGCCTCGGGGCCGCATGCGGCCGGGTCCTGGTCGATCGAATAGGCCCGCGCACGCAGGGCGGTACGCAAGGGGCCGGGATACAGGCCACTCACCCGCACCGGGCTGCGGGCCAGCTCGTCATGCAGGCTGCCGATCAGCCCGCGCAGGCCGTGCTGGGCGACACCGTAGCCGCCCCAGTACGCCTGCCCCACCCGCTCAGGGGCATCCACGGTGAATACCAGCGCCGCGTCTTCACGCTGGCGCAGCAACGGCAGGCAGGCCTGGGCCAGCCAGGCCGGAGCGGTCAGGGTGACGTGCACGGCGCGGGCGAAGCTGGCCGGGTCGGCCAGCTCGAACGGGGTCAGGCCGGGAAAGTGGGCCGCGCAGACCAGCAGGCCATCAAGGCGCCCCAGCTCCTGCGCCACCGCCTGGGCCAGTTCGGCATAGTCGTCGGGACCGGCACCTTCCAGGTCCAACGGGTACAACAGGGGCTCCGGCCCAACCGCCTGCACCTGGGCGTAGACCCGGTCCAGCCTTCGTGGCTTGCGCCCCAGCAGGACCACGGTCGCCCCCGCCTCAGCGGCTGCAACAGCGGCAGCGCTGCCGAGCCCGCCGCCCGCACCGGCAATGAGCACCACACGGTCCTGCAACGGGCGGCCATCGAGCGCCCCGTCTGCCGGTGACGTCGATGGCCAGGCGCTCATCCCTGCGCAGCCTCTTCGACGATGCGCTTGAGCTCGCCGGCTTCGAACAGTTCCATGACGATGTCGCAGCCGCCGATCAACTCACCGTTGATGAACAGCTGCGGGAAAGTGGGCAGATTGGAGAAGCGCGGCAGATTGGCGCGGATCTCCGGCTCTTCCAGCACATTGACCGTGCGCAGTGCGACGGCGCCTGCGGCCATCAAGGCCTGCACGGCGCGGCTGGAGTAGCCGCACATGGGGTATTGCGGGGTGCCCTTCATGAACAGCACGAGCGGGTAACGATCCACCTCGGCCTGGATTTGCTGCATTACCGCCACACCTCACTCCTTGCTTCGCCGGACAAACCAACCGCGATGGTCGGCTAGACTGCCCACGGTAGCTGCCATTGTAAGCCGATGGTACCGGCTGCCGCCGCCCCCTGGCCACGAACCTGTCCATGCCCGTCGAACTGCCCGCCCTGCCCTACCTGCCCTCGTCCCTGCAGCCGCACCTGTCGGCACAGACCGTGGAACTGCATCACGGTCGCCACCATCGCGCCTACATCGAGGCGGTCAATGCCGCCATTGTCGGCACCGAATGGGAAGAAGCCACACTGGAGGACATTGTCCGCCACGCCCAGGGCGCGCTGTTCGATGCCGCCGCCCAGGCGTGGAACCACGGCTTCTACTGGCAATGCCTGCGCCCGCGCGGCGGTGGCGAGCCGCAGGGCCGCCTGGGCGAACTGGTCAAGCGCCAGTTCGGCGACGGCCAGCGTCTGCGCGAAGAGTTCAATCGAACCGCGCTTGGCCTGTTCGGCTCCGGCTGGGTGTGGCTGGTGCAGCACCCCGGCGGGCAGCTCGGCCTGCAGGCCACCCGCAATGCGGGTACGCCGCTGACCGGCGACAGCACGCCGCTGCTCTGCTGCGATGTCTGGGAGCACGCGTACTACACCGACTACCAGAATGATCGTGCACGCTATCTGGAAGCATTCTGGCAACTGGTGAACTGGGAATTCGCCGAGAGCCAGCTGCGCTGAGACCGACGGGCATCCGTATCCGCCGGGCATGGCCCGGCGCTACCGGCATCACGCCTGGCCGTGGTGGATGCCCATCCTGGTCGGCCCCGCTCTGGTAAATGCCCACCTTGGTGGGCCCTGCTCTGGTAGATGCCCACATTGGTGGGCGTTGCTCTGGTAGATGCCCACCTTGGTGGGCGTTGCCGGCCAGCGGCCGGCACTACCGGGTTCAGCGGCGCCTGCCGGCCGACGGCCGGCATCACCTCGGTCAGCCGTTACGCAGCGCGTGTACCGCAGGGGCCACCTGGGCCTGGCGGTCAAGTTCCAGGCCTACCTGCTCCAGCGCATCAGCAAGTGCATCGGCATCATCATCACGCAGGGTGGCGTGACCCACCTTGCGGCCGTCACGCGATTCCTTGCCGTAATCGTGCCAATGGCCACTGGCCTGCTGCAGCACCGGCGTCGGGTCGGGCATTGCCCCCAGCCAGTTCAGCATGCAGGCATGGCCGAGCATGCGGGTACTGCCCAGCGGCAGGCCGAGCACCGCACGCAGGTGGTTCTCGAACTGGGAGGTTTCGCTGCCTTCGATGGTCCAGTGCCCGGAATTGTGCACGCGCGGCGCCATCTCGTTGGCCAGCAGTTCACCGTCGCGGCAGAACAGTTCCAGCGCGAACACACCCACGTACTGCAGGTGTTCGGCAACACGACGGGCATAGCCGATCGCTGCTTCGTGCTCGACAGCGGACAGCACCGCCGGTGCCACGCTGGCCGACAGCACGCCGTCGACATGCCAGTTGCCGGTGACCGGCCAAGCCTGGAAGCTGCCATCGCGGCCGCGCACGGCCACCACGCTGACTTCGCGCTGGAAGGCAACAAAGCCCTCGAGGATCAGGCCGGTGCGCTCGACCTGCGCCCCCAGGGCCTGCCATGCCGCATCGATGTCCGCTTCGCTGCGCAGGCGGAACTGGCCCTTGCCGTCGTAGCCCAGGCGGCGGGTCTTGAGGATGCACGGCAGGCCGAATTCGGCGGCCCTGGCAGCCAGCTCATCGCGGCTGCGGATATCGGCGAAGGCCGGCAGCGGAATGCCCAGCTGCTGGAACAGGGTCTTCTCGCTCAACCGGTCCTGGGCCACCGCCAGCGCCGACGGCGGCGGGTAGACCGGCACACGGTCGGCCAGCCATTGCGCGCTGTCCGCCGGCACGTTCTCGAAATCGAAGGTGATCACATCGACTTTGGCGGCGAAGTCAGCCAGTGCCTGGCGATCATCGAAGGCACCCACGGTGAGCGGTGCCAGCGGGCCACTGCAGGCGTCGGCTGCCGGATCATACAGTTCGAAGCGCAGTCCCAGCGGCGCACCGGCCAGGACCATCATGCGGGCGAGCTGGCCGCCGCCGAGGATGCCGACGGTCAGGCTCATTGGCGCGGATCGTCGTGGGCCATCACGTCTTCGGTCTGGCGCGCGCGGAAGCTGTCCAGCGCCTGGCCGATGGCCGGCTGGTCGCTGGCCAGCATCGCGGCGGCGAACAGTGCGGCATTGGACGCGCCGGCATTGCCGATGGCGAAGGTGGCGACCGGGATGCCGGCCGGCATCTGCACGATCGACAGCAGCGAATCCATGCCGTTGAGGGCCTTGGACTGCACCGGCACGCCCAGCACCGGCACCGCGGTCTTGGCCGCGATCATGCCCGGCAGATGCGCGGCACCGCCGGCGCCGGCGATGATCGCGCGCAGCCCGCGCGAACCGGCCTGCTCGGCATAACTGAACAACACATCCGGCGTCCGATGCGCGGACACCACCTTCACTTCGAACGGAACACCCAGAGCTTCAAGCTTCTGGGCGGCGTGCTGCATGGTTTCCCAGTCGGAGCGGGAACCCATGACGATGCCGACAAGCGGCGCGATCGGGTTGGGGGTCATTGGCCGTCACCTGCCTTAAAGACGTATTCTAGCCATCTTCCACGCAAGACGAAGAACCATGGATCGCAAGCTGCTCGACCTGCTGGTATCGCCCGACACCCGCCAGCCCCTGTCCCTGCTGGATGGCAAGGGCCTGGAAGCCCTCAACCGGGCGATCGCCGCCGGTTCCGTCAACCGCGCCGATGGCAACCCGCTGGCGCAGCCGCTGCGCGAAGCCCTGGTCACCCGCGACCGCAAGCAGGTGTTCCGCGTCGACGACGGCATCCCGGTGCTGCTGGCCGAAGAAGCCATCCCGACCGCACAGATCGCCGACTTCCCGGCCGCATGAGCGCGCTGCCGACGCCGGATCCAGCCGTCGTCGCGGCCGATGTCGCCCGCGCGTTGGCCGAGGACCTGGGCAGCGGTGACGTCACCGCCGCCCTGCTGCCCGATCAGCCCGACAACGCCTACCTGCTGTGCAAGCAGGATGCGGTGATCGCGGGCCGTGCGTGGTTCGATGCCACCCATCGCGCACTCGATGCGGACGTGCAGATCGAGTGGCGGGTGGCCGAAGGCGACAGCGTCAGTGCCGGCACCGTGCTGGCCCTGCTGCACGGACGCAGCCGCAGCCTGGTCAGCGCCGAACGCACCTCGCTGAATTTCCTGCAGACCCTGTCCGGCACCGCCACCACCACGGCCCGCTACGTGGCTGCGGTGGAAGGCACAGGTACGCGCATCCTTGATACCCGCAAGACCCTGCCCGGCCTGCGCCTGGCCCAGAAATACGCGGTGCGGTGCGGGGGTGGCGACAACCACCGCTTCGGCCTGTACGACACGGTGATGCTGAAGGAGAACCACATCCGCGCGGCCGGTTCACTGGCTGCCGCTGTGTCGGCCGCCCGCCAGCAATGGCCACAGCTGCCGCTGGTGGTCGAGGTCGAGGACCTGGAACAGCTGCGGCAGGCGCTGGAAGCCGGCTGTGAACGCATCCTCCTGGACGACTTCAGCCCGGAACTGCGGCGCGAAGCGGTGCGCATCACCGAAGGCCGCATTCCACTGGAGGTGTCCGGCAGCGTCGGCCTCGGCGGCCTGCGCTCGATCGCCGAAGATGGGGTGGACTGCATTTCCATCGGCGGCCTGACCAAACACGTGCAGGCAATCGACCTGTCGTTGAAACTGGGTCCGCCACCGGGTTGAGGGTGGATTCGCGGATCGTGATGTTGCCGGCCAACGGCCGGCACTACCGTTCTCACACCCGGCGTTCACAACGGCGCTGCGACGCTGCGGCCATCCCCCACAGGAGCCGCGCATGCGCCGGATGCTCTTGCCTGCCTGCCTGCTGCTGGCCGCGACGCCTTTCTCGGCCGCCGCTGTCGAAGCCTGCGATGTCCCACCGCGTTTCGGCCTGAGCCCATTGGCGGTCGCCATCCGCAACACCGCCTGCAACGAGCATCGGCTCTGGTATCGCCCCTTCATCGACCGTGACGGCCGCGCCGCCAGCCTCAGTGTCACCGAGGCCGAAGGCGATCATCTGGCCGACAACGGCCTGATCGCCTGGCAACGGGTCACCAGCTACTGGCGCGAAAGCGGCACGCTCAACGCGCTGGGCAGCCAGCCCGGCGCCAGCAGCTGCCTGGCGCCGCTGGGCACGCGTTACACCGACAGCGATTGCCGCGCCTTCCTGATCGACAATCCGTGGTCGGCGGCCTTCATTTCCTGGGTGATGGTGCGTGCCGGCGTACCCGGCTTCAATACTTCCCCACGCCATATCGACTACATCCGCGCCGCCTACCAGGCAGGCCCTTCCGGCGTGCCCTACCGCCTGGTGGACCCGGCCACCGCCAAGCCTGCGCCGGGCGATCTGCTGTGCTTCCTGCGCGACCGCAGCAGCACGCTCAGTTACAGCGGATTGGTGCAGGCCCTGGGCAACGGCTCGGTCGGCCATTGGAAATCGCATTGCGAAGTGGTGGTGGCAGCCAACCTCGGTGGCGACCAGACGCTCTACCTGGTGGGCGGCAATGTCATGAACACCGTGGCGATGCGCCTGCTGCAACTGGATCGCACCGGCACGATCAAGCTGCCGCCGCCGCGCGAGCGCGACACCACCGGCATCGACCCGACCTGCACACCGGGCCGTGAGGACGAATGCAGCTTCAACCGGCAGGATTGGGCCGCGCTGCTGCAGTTGAATGCCACTGCGCCGCGGGTCGCACCGCTTCCGCCGGCGATACCCGCTGCGCCGACACCGGTGCCGCTGCAGCCGACAACGGAGCCTGGCAACAATCGCTGAGCAGATGCCGCTTGATCCGGTCGCCATTCGTCGCCATCTTTGGCGGATCGACACCTGACGGCTGATGCCATGCCCACCCTGCTGTTCCTGCTCATTGCCGGCGGTATCGTCTACTTCTTCTGGAACGCAGCGCGTTCGGCCGCCGAACGTGCGATCGAGCTGGGCCGCAACGCCTGCCGTGCCGCCGATGTGCAGTGGCTGGACCAGGCGGTGCACGCCACGGGCCTGCGCCTGTCGCGCGGGGAAGACGGACGCCTCGGCTTCGAACGCACCTTCAAGTTCGAGTATTCCTACGACGGCATCGATCGCCATGTGGGCCGCATGGTGCTGCGCGGCGACCAGCTGGTTTCATTTACCGGCCCGGGCGCGGCACGGATCAGCCAGATCCGTGCGGACAACGAAGAGGCCGAGGATGTGTAGGGGCTGAAGGTGTGCCGACCAACGGTCGGCCCCACCATTACTTGACCACGCGCAGCGTCGGACGGCCTTTCGGCGGCGGACCAGCGGGCGGCGTGTCGTCCGGCGGCGTCTGCTCATCGTCGTGCAACAGCTCATCACTGGCCGGCGCCGGCTCGCCACCGGGAATGTCATCCGGCAGGGCCATGCCCTGCCCGGTTTCGCGGGCATATACCGCCAGTACGGCGCTGATCGGCACCTGCACCGGATAGCTGGTGCCGGAGAAGCGCGCCGAGAAGCTCACCGACTCGTTGTCGATCACCAGCCGTACCACCGCGCGTTCGGCGATGTTGAGCACCACCCGGCCATCCTTGATGGCTGAAGGCGGAACCTGCACGCCGGGAACGCCGGCGTCGACCAGGATATGCGGCGTCAGCTGGTTGTCATTGATCCATTCCACCAGGGCCCGCAACAGGTACGGTCGGTGGCTGGTCATGTGGAAGAAGTCTTCGGTCATGCGTGAAGTGTAGCGCCCGACGCCCCGGCCGGGGCGGATCGCCTGCACGCCGGTCGGCGTGCAGACGGGAAAGCGGATGGCGGATCAGCCCGGCAGATCGCGCAGTTTCTTTTCCTGATCGGTCAGGCTGCGGACGAAACCGGGGTGGCGGAAGATCCGGTTGCCATAGTCCTCGATCGCCTTGCCGTCCTTCGGCAACGGCACATCCAGCGACTGCAGGCGCCAGATGATCGGCGCCATCGCGCAGTCGGCCAGGCTCATTTCCGGGTTGAGGAAGAACTTGCTGGCCTTGAACAACGGCAGCGAGGCCGTCAACAGTTCCTTCAGCCGCTTTCGCCCTGCCTCGGCCTGGGTCTTGTTGCCCAGCTGGATCGCCTGCACCTGCGGCACCCAGTCGTGCTCGATACGCAGCATGGCCAGGCGGATGCGCGCGCGCGACAGCGGGTCAACCGGCATCAGCGGCGGATGCGGATAGCGCTCGTCCAGATACTCGCTGACCACCGACGCGGCATACAGCACCAGCTCGCGCTCGACCAGGGTCGGCACCGAGTGGTACGGATTGAGATCGATCAGATCTTCCGGCGGGTTCTGTGGATCCACCGGTACGAAGTCGAAACTCACGCCCTTGGCCGCCAGCACCAGGCGCACACGGTGGCACAGTACATCGTCGTTCGAGGAAAACAGCGTCAGTGTATTGCGCATGCGTACGCTCGCCGCCATCAAAGGCTCTCCTACGACAGGAGACCGCCTGCCGTATCGGCGCCGCCAGCACCGTGCTGACGGTCGACTCCTCCCCGAGTGTGCAACCGACCATCACAAAAGCCAATAGGCCCGTTGCGATGGCCGGCCCTGGATCAGTGCACGTCCTTCCAGTATTCCTTCTTCAACAGGTACACCAGGAAGGTCAGCAGGGCCAGGAACAGGATCACCCAGACACCGAGCTGCTGCCGCTTCAGCGCGGCCGGCTCGCCGGCGTATTCAAGGAAGTTGGTGATGTCGCGCACGGCCTGGTCGTACTGCGCCGCATCGACCGAACCCGGGCTTTCGATGCGCAGGCCCGTCACCGGCGGGTCCATGCCGGCTGCTTCGGCCTTGCCATGTACCGCATGCTGCAGGCCCTGCATCTCCCACAACGGATTGGGCATGGATGCGTTGGCAAACAGCGCATTGTTCCAGCCCAGCGGGCGGCTGCTGTCCAGGTAGAACGACTTCAGGTAGGTGTAGATCCAGTCGCTGCCGCGCACCCGGGAAATCAGGCTCAGGTCCGGCGGCATCTTGCCGAACCACTTTTCGGCCTGCTCCTTGGGCATCGCCACCGGCACCGGATCGCCGATCGCCGAGCCGGTGAAGTTGAGGTTGTTCATCACCTCTTCCTCGCTCAGCCCCAGGTCCTCGCCCATCCGCGAATAGCGCAGGTACTTCAGTGCATGACAGCCACTGCAGTAGTTCATGTACAACTGGGCGCCGCGCTGCAGCGACGCCCGGTCACCCAGGTCGTTACCGGCCTGCAGGAGCTTGGTGCCGCCCTCGGCGGCCATGGCCAGGGTACTGCCCAGCATCAGGGCGGCCGCCAGGGCCAGCCGGACCATCCAGCGCTCAGTCATGCGTGGTCACCCTTTCCGGTACCGGCTTGGTCTTGTCCAGCCTTGTCCATATCGGCATGGTGATGAAGAAGGCGAAGTACAGGAAGGTCAGCACCCGCCCGACATAGGTCTCGTGTGCATCGGTACCAGGACCGGAACCGATCACCATCAGCCACGCAAAGCACACCACGAACATGCCCAGCAGGCCGCGCGACAGCCAGCCGCGGTAGCGGTAGGACTTGACCTTGGCCCGGTCCAGCCAGGGCACCAGGAACAGGATGGCGATGGCCGAGAACATCACGATCACGCCACCCAGCTTGTTGGGCACCACCCGCAACATCGCGTAGTACGGCGTGTAGTACCAGACCGGCTTGATGTGCTCGGGGGTGACCAGGCGATTGGCTTCGGTGAAGTTGTCGTGTTCCAGGAACAGGCCACCGAAGGCCGGTGCGAAGAAGATGATGAAGGCCGCGATGATCAGCAGGAAGCCCGCACCGACGCCGTCCTTGAGTGTGTAGTAGGGATGGAACGGGATACCGTCGGTCGGCGCGTTCGGTGACCAGCGGTTGCCCTTCGGGCCCTTCTTGATCTCCACGCCATCGGGATTGTTCGATCCCACTTCATGCAGCGCGCCCAGGTGCAGCACCACCAGCAGCAGCAGGACCAGCGGCAGCGCGATCACGTGCAGTGCGAAGAACCGGTTGAGCGTGGCGTCGCTGGGCAGGTAATCGCCCATGATCCATTCGGTCAGGCCGTTGCCGATCACCGGAATGGCGCCGAACAGCGAGATGATCACCTTGGCGCCCCAGAACGACATCTGGCCCCACGGCAGCACGTAGCCCATGAAGGCTTCGGCCATCAGCACGAGGTAGATCAGCATGCCCAGGATCCACACCAGTTCGCGTGGCTTCTGGTAGCTGCCGTACAGCAGCCCGCGGAACATGTGCAAGTAGACCACGATGAAGAACAGCGAGGCACCGGTGGAGTGCATGTAGCGGATCAGCCAGCCCCACTCCACGTCACGCATGATGTATTCGATGGAGGCGAATGCTTCGGCGGCATTCGTCTTGTAGTGCATGGTCAGGAAGATGCCGGTGACGATCTGGTTGACCAGCACCAGCAGCGCCAGCGAGCCGAAGTAGTACCAGATGTTGAAGTTCTTCGGCGCGTAGTACTCGCTGACGTGCTTGCGATAGATCGGCATCAACCCCGGCGCGCGGGCATTGACCCAGTCGGCCACGCCGGTGGCGGTACGGCTGAGGATGTTGGACATCAGGCAGCCCCCTGCGGATCGACACCGATGATGATGGTGTTGTCGTCCTGGTAGTGGTGCGCGGGCACCTTCAGGTTGATGGGTGCGGGCACGTCCTTGAAGACGCGGCCGGACATGTCGAAGCGCGACTTGTGGCAGGGGCAGAAATAGCCGCCCTTCCATTGCGGATCGTAGGGCTCGGGGCGGATTTCACCCACCATTTCCGGCGAACAGCCCAGGTGCGTGCAGAGACCGACCAGCACCGAGATCTCGGGCTTGATCGAGCGCAGCTCCGGGTTCTGCTTGAGCACGTACTCCGGCTGCTGGTCCTTCTCGCCGGACTCGGGGTCCTTCAAGCGGCCATCCAGCCCATGCAGCGCGTCAAGGATCGCCTTGGACCGTTTGACGATCCAGATCGGCTGGCCACGCCATTCCACGATCAGGCGTTGGCCTTCCTGCAGGGCGCTGATGTCGGCCACCACCGGTGCGCCGGCAAGCTTGGCGCGGGCACTGGGGTTCCAGGATTTGATGAAAGGAACTGCGGTGAATCCGACGCCGACGGCGCCCACCACGGCTGTGGTGGCAGTAAGAAAACGCCGACGTCCGGTGTTGACTGGATCGTGTACCCCATCGTTGGCCATCCGGCACTCCGATATTGATTAGGTAGCTTTAAGGCTGCCAGCGGTTCCGGTGGGGGCCAGAGCCGCATTGAATCTCGGTCGAGTGTAGCGGAACCGTTGCGCGCCACACAACGCATTGCAACAACATAGTTTGCGGGGTTGCCGGCCAGCGGCCGGCACTACCTGTTCAAAGGTGTGCCAGCCAACGGTCGGCACCTACTGCTTGCTCAGCACCGTGCGATAGCGCTCGGCCAGCTGGCCGACCCGGCGCACGTAATACTGGGTCTCGCTGTAGGGCGGCACGCCGCGATGGCGATCGACCGCGCCCTCGCCCGCGTTGTAGCCGGCAGCGGCCAGGGTCAGGTCTCCATTGAAACGCTTCAACAGCCACGCCAGATACTGCACACCGCCACGGATGTTCTGCCCCGCGTCGTAGGAATCGCTGACGCCGAAGCGCGCGGCGGTGGGCGGCATCAGCTGCATCAGGCCCTGGGCGCCGGCACGGCTGAGTGCGGTCGGGTTGTAGGCCGACTCGGCATGGATGATCGCGCGTACCACTGCCTCTTCCACCCCGAATTCGCGTGCGGCCGAGGTGATCTCGCTCTGGAAGGCCGTGGTGTTCAGGCGCACGCTGCCGAAATCGACGCGCGGATTGACCCCGCAGGCGTAACAGCGCTCCATGAAGCTGTAGCGGATGGTCCGCACCGGGCCGAGGTTGGCGACCTGGGTCGGGCGTGCGCTGGTGTAGTGGCGCACCCCGTCCTGCATGTACGAATAGACCTGTCCGCTGACCATCCTGCCGCCGCGCGGACTGGCCGGCGTAGAGGTCGTTGCGGGTGCCGGGGTCGCTGCGACAGCAGGACTGGCCGCAGCGGCGGCAACCGCGACCGGATTACGCTCGGCGCTGGCCACCACTGCAGCAGGTGCCGCAGGTGCCGCAGGTACTGGTAGCGGCGCCGGCACCGGCGTGGCGACCGGAGCGCGCGCCGCCCTGCCCGCGCTGCGGGTATAGCTGATGGTGCTGCATTGGGCACCAGCCACCCGCTTGCTGACATAGCTGGTGACACCGTCGGCGCCGAGGCACTTGTACAGGGTACCGGCGCTGGCCGGCGCAGCGGTCAGCGCAGCGATGATGATCGCCGTTATCCCCAGTCTCCCCTTCATGGCCGCGAGTGTCCCAGCTTCGCTGCGGCTTGCCAAGGGCGCCGGCTCAGACCGTGACGGCGGGCACGGCCAGGACCTGGCCAAGCCCGGCCAGGCGCTGGGCCAGCTCCTCGCGCAGCTCGGCCGGCGTGGTCCACACCGCCACCGGCAGGCGATCCAGGCTGAGGATCTGCGCCAGCATCATGCCGCGGCTCTCCGCGCCCATCCGCAACAGGCAATGTTCTGGCCCGTCGGCCTCCAGCACACCGCACCAGGGCGGAATGCACCCGGTCAGCTCCGCTTCGCTGCCGGCCAGGCGCAGGACGGCCTGCAGCGCGAACGGCGCTTGGCTGACCGCCTGCCGCACCATCACATCCGGCGGCGCCGGAGTGCGCCGATGCAGGCCAGGCTCTGGCAGCGGACGCACTGCGCCCATCCGGTCCACGCGCAGCGTGCGCCAGTCCTGCCGCCCCAGGTCCCAGGCCAGCAGATACCAGCGCCGTCCGTAGTTGACCAGGTGCTGGGCCTCGACTTCGCGTTGCGTCACCGCGTCCTGCGCGCTGCGGTATTCGAAGGCCAGCCGCGCGGCCTGCCGGCAATGCTGGGCCAGTCGCCCGAGCAGGCGCGCGTCGGTGGACGGCAGGTCGGACAGGGTTGCGGTGGCGGCATGTACTTCGCCGGCCTGCTGGCGGCGACGCGCCGGCACCAGCGGGTCGAGCTTGGACAGCAGGCCGCGTGCGGTGTCGTCGATGCCGGACACCGTGGCCGACGCCGCGCGCAGGGCAATCGCCAGTGTGGTGGCCTCCTCCTCATCCAGCAGCATCGGCAGCACCGGCGCACCGGCGCCCAGCCGGTAGCCGCCACCTACACCGGCCGAGGCCTGTACCGGATACCCCAGCTCACGCAGGCGCTCGACATCGCGACGGATGCTGCGCCGGTCCACGCCCATGCGCTCGGCCAGCTCGGCGCCGGACCAGTGACGGCGGGCCTGCAGCAGGGAAATCAGGCGAAGCAGGCGATGGGCGGTATGGCGCATGACGGATCGCGGACAGAAGTCGTCCGCAATTGTGCCCCAGCATGGGCCCCACTTCACCACCACCTGCAGGGAGCAATGCCATGACGTCACGCCAGATCACCCTCTACCACGCCGCCCGTTCACGCTCGAGCGGCGCTGTCGCCCTGCTCGAAGCGCTGGGCGCCGACTACCGCATGCAGGTGCTGGACCTGAAGGCTGGCGCCAACCTGGCCCCGGCCTATCTGGCGATCAACCCGATGGGCAAGGTGCCGGCCATCGTCCACAACGGCGCCCTGGTAACCGAGCAGGTGGCGATCTACCTGTACCTGGCCGACCTGTACCCGGAGGCCGGGTTGGCACCGCCGATCGGCGACGCCCTGCGCGGCCCTTACCTGCGCTGGATGGCCTTCTATGGCGCCTGTTTCGAGCCGGCCATGATCGACCGGGCGATGCGCCGCGATCCGCCGCCGCATGCGATGTCGCCCTATAACGATGCCGATACGGTGCTGCAGGTGATCGAAGCGCAGCTCGCGCAGGGACCGTACCTGCTGGGCGAGGTGATGAGTGCGGCCGACGTGCTGTGGGGCAATGCGCTGGCATGGACCAGTGCGTTCGGCCTGGTGCAGCCAGCACCGGCGACGGCCGCCTACATCGATCGAATGAGCGCGATGACCGCGTTTGATCGTTCGCGGCAGATCGATGCGGAGCTGATCGCGGCGTGAGGGCACCCGGCCCGGCGCTACCGAACGGGGCGGGATGCAGGTAGCGCGGGGCCATGCCCCGCGAGCGCCCAGTGCGGCGCCGCTGGCGTTGCGCCGGGCGCACGCCCTGGGATGCGGGTAGAATCGCCCCCTTTCCCGCCACCCGAATGGATTAAGCGCCATGACCGGGACGCCAGACGTCTTTCCGCCCGCCGCCCAGGGCGGCACTCCGCTCGTTGCCCTGCCCTCTGGTCCGCGCAAGCCCGACCAGGTGAAGGGCAAGCTGTACATCAAGACCCACGGTTGCCAGATGAACGAGTACGACTCGGCCAAGATGGCCGACGTGCTCGCCGCCAGCGATGGCCTGGAACTGACCGATCGCCCGGAAGACGCCGACGTCATCCTGGTCAATACCTGCTCGATCCGCGAAAAGGCGCAGGAGAAGGTGTTCAGCCAGCTGGGCATCTGGAAGAGCCTGAAGAACCAGGGCCGCGAGGTCATCATCGGCGTAGGCGGTTGCGTGGCGTCGCAGGAAGGCGAGGCGATCATCAAGCGTGCGCCGTTCGTCGACCTGGTGTTCGGCCCGCAGACGCTGCACCGCCTGCCGGAACTGATCCGCGCCCGTCGCGAGCAGCAGCGCCCGCAGGTGGACATCAGCTTCCCGGAAATCGAGAAGTTCGATCGCATGCCCGAACCACGTGCCGATGGCGCGTCGGCGTTCGTATCGATCATGGAAGGCTGCTCCAAGTACTGTTCGTTCTGCGTGGTGCCCTACACGCGTGGTACCGAAGTCAGCCGTCCGTTCGAAGACGTGGTGGTGGAAGTGGCACAGCTTGCGGCACAGGGCGTGCGCGAAATCAATCTGCTCGGCCAGAACGTCAACGCCTACCGTGGCCCCTATGGTGATGGCGAGCTCGCCGACCTCGGCCTGCTGATCCGCACCATCGCCGAGATCGACGGCATCGGTCGCATCCGTTTCACCACCTCGCACCCGCTGGAGTTCAGCGATTCGTTGATCGACGCGTTCCGCGACGTGCCGCAGCTGGCCAACTTCCTGCACCTGCCGGTGCAGGCAGGCAGCGACCGCGTGCTGTCGGCGATGAAGCGCGGTTACACCGCACTGGAATTCAAGTCGAAGATCCGCAAGCTGCGTGCGGTGCGCCCCGATATCTCGATCAGTTCGGACTTCATCGTCGGTTTTCCCGGCGAGACGGATGCTGATTTCGAGAAGACCATGAAGCTGATCGAGGACATCGGCTTCGACCACAGCTTCTCCTTCATCTATTCGCGTCGCCCGGGTACGCCGGCTGCAGACCTGGAAGACACGATCAGCGACGCGGAAAAGCATGCGCGCCTGTCGCGGCTGCAGGAACAGATCAACGCGCATGCCGCGCAGATCTCCGAAAAGATGGTCGGCAGCGTACAGACCGTGCTGGTGGAAGGCCCTTCGCGCAAGAACCCCAACGAGCTGACCGGCAAGACCGAGAACATGCGTTCGGTGAACTTCCCGGCGCACCCGCGCCTGATCGGCCAGTTCGTGGACGTGGTGATCACGGAAGCGATGACCAACTCGCTGCGCGGGCGCGTGGTGACGGAATAAGGTGTGCCGACCAACGGTCGGCACCCACCGAGGAATTGAGGCGTGCCGACCAACGGTCGGCACCCACCGCAATTGATGCCGGCCAGCGGTCGGCACCTACCGGGGTGGATGCCGACCGTTGGTCGGCATGCTTCAATCCAGGCGTTTGCGGAAGCGCAGGATGGCCAGGGTCATCATCGCCACGATGAACACCAGCAGCGCCAGCGCGTCGGGCCACAGCTCCCACAGCGAAGCCCCGCGCAGCATGATGCCGCGTACCAGGCGCAGGAAATGGGTCAGCGGCAATACTTCAGCCAGCCACTGCACCGGCCGGGGCATGCCGGCGAACGGGAACATGAAGCCCGACAGCAGGATGGAGGGCAGGAACAGGAACAGGGTCATCTGCATGGCCTGGAACTGCGAACGCGCCCGGGTTGAAATCAACAGGCCCAGCGCCAGGTTGGCCAGCACCAGCAGCACGGCGGCAAGATAGACATCCAGCAGGCTGCCGCGGATCGGGACCTCGAACAACCACGTACCCAGCAGCAGCACCAGGGTGGTCTGCAGCAGACCGATCGCTGCGTATGGCAATACCTTGCCGACCATCAGTTCGCTGCGCGATACCGGCGTGGCGATCAGCAGCTCCATGTTGCCGCGTTCGCGCTCGCGTACCACCGCCACTGCAGTGAACATCACCAGGGTCATGGTCAGGATCACCCCGATCAGGCCGGGCACGATGTTCACCGCTGACCGTCGTTGCGGATTGTAGAAGCTGATGACGCTTAACGGCCCGCTGGCAATATTGCCCTCGCGCAGCGGCCGTGTGTTGCTGGTCGGGCGCGTGTCCAGCGGTACCTGCGCCAACTGGATCGCCGCACTTTGCACCACCGTGTCGCTGCCATCGACCAGTACCTGCACCGCTTCGCGGCCTTCGTAGCGGCGTCGTTCGAAATCGGCGGGAATCACGATGCCCACGCTGATTCGGCCCCGTCGCAACGCCTCCATCAGCTGGTCGGGCGTGTAGGCCTGTGCGCGCGGGGCGATCACACCGGTGGCGACCATGTCCTGCACCAGCGCGCGAGAAGCCGCACTGTTGGCCTGGTCGGCGATGCCGGCATCCAGGTGCCGCAGGTTGAGGTTGATCGCATAGCCGAACAGCAGCAGCTGCATCACCGGGATGCCGATGATCATCGCCAGGGTGATCCGGTCGCGGCGCAGCTGGCGCAGCTCCTTGAGCATGATCGCCCACAGCCGTCGCAGGCTCATGCCGCCGGCTCCCGGCCGCGGCCACGGGTAGCGGAAACGAAGACGTCTTCCAGGTTGGGCGCCACCGGTTCGATGCTGGCCTGCGGATCGGCGGTGGCAAGGGCCTGCGCCAGCACGGCGGTATCGGCCGCGCCCTCACTGCACAGCACACGCAGCTCGGTGCCGATCTGCGCCACGCTGAGCACGCCCGGCAGCGCCGCCAGCGCGCGGCTGGCCTGCCGGGGTTGCGCGGTGGTGACGGCCAGGGTGCGACCCTGCAGCTGCGCGCACAGTTCGGCCGGCGTGCCATCGGCTACCAGGGCACCGCGATCAAGGATCGCCAGCCGGTGGCAGCGTTCGGCCTCGTCCATGTAATGGGTGGACACCAGCACCGTGGTGCCGGCATCGGCGAGTTCGAACAGCGCCTCCCAGAAATCGCGACGCGACTCGGGATCGACCGCACTGGTCGGCTCATCCAGGAACAGCAGTTCCGGCGCATGGATCACCGCACCGGCCAGCGCCAGCCGCTGCTTCTGCCCCCCGCTGAGGGTGCCGGCCAACTGCACCTGGCGATCCTGCAGGCGGTACTGCTGCAGCAGCGCATCGACCCGTTGCCGCGCCCGCGCGCGTGGCAGATCCTGGATGGCGGCAAGGAATTCCAGGTTCTCCCGCACTGACAGATCTTCGTATAACGAAAAGCGCTGGGTCATGTAGCCGATGCGGCGGCGCAACGCCTCGGCCTGCGCCGGGATCGCCAGGCCCAGCACGTCGATCTCGCCCGAGCTCGGCTCAAGCAGCCCGCACAGCATGCGGATGGTGGTCGATTTGCCCGAGCCGTTCGGGCCGAGAAAGCCGTATACCTGCCCACGCGGCACCTGCAGATCGACGTTGTCCACCGCCAGCAGGTCGCCGAAACGGCGGCTCAGGCCCCGCGCACGCACGGCGATGTCATCGACCGGGTTCAGAAGCGCACCTGCACCGGCAGCCCGGCGGGCAGCGCCTGCATGTCGGCACTGTCGTCGATCTCGATCTCGGCCAGGTAGCTCAACCGCGAGACGTCATCACCAGTCAACGCGTAATAGGGGGTAAAGGAAGGTTCGCTGCGGATCGACCGCACATGCGCTTTCAGCACGGTGTTGGCGCCGTCCAGCTGCACCAGCGCGGCCTGCCCGACCTTCACCTGCAGGCGCAACGGCTGCGGCAGGTACACGCGCGCATACGGCCGTTCGCCCACCAGCATCACCACCAACGGTGCACCGATCGGTGCCTGGTCGCCTTGCCTGTAGGGCAACGCATCGACCACCCCATCGCGCGGCGCGCGCAGCTGCAGCTTCTGCAGGTTGACGGCCTGCACGACCTCCTGTGCCTGTGTCGCCCTGGAGGCGGCCTGGCCCTGGGCGATGTCCTCACGACGGTTGCCGCGCTGCAGCTGCAGCCATGCCTGTTCGGCAGCACGCACGCTGGCCACGGCGTTGTCGGCGGCCGCGCGGGCCCGGTCCAGATCAGCGGCAGCCACCAACCGCTGACGGGCCAGCGGTTGCACCCGGCGGTAGTAAGCGGTGGCTTCCGCCGCCTGCGCGCGCAGCGCGGTGAGCTGTGCCTGCGCCTGGGCGATCTGCTCCGGACGCGGGCCCACCTGCATTTCCTCGAGCTGTGCCTGCGCACGGGCCGTTTCGGCCTGCGCGGCGTCGAGCTGGGCTGCGCCACGGGCAGGGTCCAGGCGCATCAGCAGCGCGCCCGCCTTGACCGCCTGCCCCTCGCGCACGTCAACGGTACTGATCACTTCAGCCGCCGGCGCGGGCACGCTGATCCGGTCCCATTCAAGCGTACCCAGTGCTGCTGGTGGTGCTTCGCCGCACCCCGCCAGCAGGCAGCTGCCCAGCAACCCCATCCTGCGCACCCACGTGACCACGGCCATGCGCCACCTCCTGCGATGGCGCCACGGTGCCATGCTCCCTGTGCACCCGCAATGATCCAGATCAGAGCTGGCCAATAATTGATCAGCCGCTGCCAACGCCACTGCCGCAAGGCTCGCTGCCACCTATCCACAGGTTCGTGGCAACACCGTCCACACCGCATGTGGAAAACCCTGCAGGCACTGGCACAATTTTCACCACGGCATCATCTTCCTTGTGGCACAAGCCCTGCGAAGGTGTATCCACAGGTTTCTTCAGCGCCGGTCCACACCCGGTGTGGAGAACTGTCGTCATGCCGGCTTGCGCGTTACCCTTGTCGTCCCTGACTCCATCGCGGTGGACGGCGACCCCGCCCCACCCCAAGCAATGAAAAGCATCGAGCATCGAGACTTCACCCTGTCGCCGGAAGACAACGCGCAGCTGGCCAACCTGTGCGGCCCGTTCGACGGCCACCTGCGCCAGATCGAACTGAAGCTTGGCGTGGAAATCGCCAACCGCGGCTTCGTGTTCCGCATCAGCGGCCCGGCCGAGGCCAGCGCCGAGGCGCAGAAACTGATCGAGGCGCTGTACGAAGAAGCCGCAGAGACCACCTTCGACAACCACGCCATTCACCTGCGGCTGAACGCGGCCAACATCGAACAGATCGCCGACCGCTCCTACCAAGCGCAGGACGTGGCAATCAAGGTCAAGCGCGGAACCGTGCGCGGCCGGGGTTCCAACCAGAGCCGCTACCTGCACCAGATCGTCAGCCACGACATCAACTTCGGCATCGGCCCGGCCGGTACCGGCAAGACCTTCCTGGCCGTGGCCAGCGCGGTGGAAGCACTGAACGAATCACGCGTGCAGCGCCTGATCCTGGTGCGTCCGGCGGTCGAGGCCGGCGAGAAGCTGGGCTTCCTGCCCGGCGACCTGAGCCAGAAGGTCGACCCGTACCTGCGCCCACTGTACGACGCCCTGTATGAAATGCTGGGCGTGGAAAAGGTGCTCAAGCTGCTGGAAAAGAACGTCATCGAGATCGCGCCGCTGGCCTACATGCGCGGCCGCACGCTCAACGATGCGTTCGTGATCCTGGACGAAGCGCAGAACACCACCATCGAACAGATGAAGATGTTCCTGACCCGCCTGGGCTTCGGTTCCACCGCCGTGGTCACCGGCGACCTGACCCAGACCGACCTGCCCAAGCACGTGAAGTCCGGCCTGCGCGATGCGATCGACGTGCTGCGCGACGTGGAGGGCGTCAGCTTCACCTTCTTCGAAGCCCGCGACGTGGTCCGCCACCCGCTGGTGGCGCGCATCGTCAGTGCCTACGACCGCCGCGACCTGCATGAGATCCAACCTGGAGCGACTCCATGACCCGTGGTCCCGTACGACTGGATGTCGCCGTCAACTACGCCCTGCCCCGTGCCGGGCTGCCCTCGGCCGTCAGCTTCCGCAAGTGGGTGGCGGCTGCGCTGAAGGGCCGCATCCGCGAGGCCGACCTGGCCATCCGCGTGGTCGACAGCAAGGAAGGCCAGTCGTTGAACCGGCACTACCGGGGCAAGGACTACGCCACCAACGTGCTGAGCTTCCCGGCCGACGTGCCGGAAGGCCTGCCCAAGGGCGTCAAGTTCCCGCTGCTGGGCGACCTGGTGATCTGCGCACCGGTGGTGGCGCGTGAAGCCGAGGAGCAGGGCAAAGTGCTCAACGCCCACTACGCGCACCTGACCGTGCACGGCGTGCTGCACCTGCTCGGCTGGGACCACGAGGACGACAAGGAAGCCGAGGCGATGGAACAGCTGGAGCGCGAGATCCTGGCCGAGCTTGGCATAGACGACCCGTACGCGGGCGAGCGCTGAGCCGGGGACAGCGCTATCCTGCGCCTGCAACCTCCCCGGAGACATGGATGATGATGGGCGACATGGGGCCGCTGCTGGCCGGAAGTGCAATCTTCTCCCTGCTGCTGGTCGTGACCGCCAACGTGGTGCGCCGCGTCAGCGCCAACCACCCCGACGGCCGGCACTGGCTGCTGGGCACACTGGCCCTGTTGTCGCCCACCAGCCTGCTGGCAGGCGTAGCCGTGGGCGTGGTCGGGCCGCACCTGCTCAGCGGCAATGGGCCGGTGAGCAGTACGTCGGCGATCTGGATGACCGCGATGGTGCTGATCCTGATCGGCGCGCTCTCCGCACCGGTGAGCTGGCGCGTGGTCCTGCAGCAGCGCCTCGGGCGCGCAAGCGGCAGCCTGCCGTTCTTTTACGCAACGCGTGCGCAGCTGTGGGCGCTGTTCCTGCTCGCTGTGGTGTACATCAGCACTATCCACCTGGCGAGCACGAACCTGCCGGACTGGCTGCTGGAACCGGGTGCACTGCCGGTTGCGGTCCGCGCAGTGATGCAACTGGTCCACGTGGCACTGCTCTCGGCGATGCTGACCCTGCCGGCGATGGCGTTGCGCACTGTGGCCAATCGTTCGGTACGACGTGTGCGGGCGCTGCTGCACCGGACACCGCAGGGCTGACACCGCCCTTTGCAACGGGTGATGCTGCCTCGGGAGCACCAATGACCTTGATGTCCGCACTATTGCTCTCCACCCTGCTGCAGTCCGGGGCAGGCCTGATGCCCGATCCTGACCGGCCCTCACCGTTTCCCGCCAGTGACAGTGAGGCCGACATCAGTGCCAAGGTCGCCGAGCTGCGCGCTTTTTTCGGCAGCAGCGAGCAGGACACCCGCAACACCGTCGCCACCGCCCAGCAACGGGCGCTGATCGAGCGCCTGGAAGCCAGGCACGCGGCGCGGCTGGCGGGTATCTGGGTGGACAACGATCCGGGCTGGCACGTCGTGGTGCGACTGACCGGTGATGAACCGGTAGCAGATGAGGTACATGGCGGCGCAGATGGCCCGCAGTACGTGCACTTCCGCACCGGCGCCGCGCTGACGGAGGCGGAGATGCAGCGCCGCCTGGGCAGCCATCGCGATTGGCTGATGCAGCAGTTTCCGGACACCTTGGGCTTCCACCCGGATGTCCGTACCGGCGAGCTGAACCTGATGCTGAAAGACACCGCGACCCACCGCGCAACCGCCGCCGCCAGCCTCGATCACCTGCAGCTGATGCTGGGGTTCCCGGTCAGAATCCAATGGCTGCCACCCGACACGCACTCGTTCCCGCCCTGAACAGCCCGGTCGCTGGACGTCGCGGCGGCCGTTACCATGGTCCAGCTTTCTCCATCGCGGACCTTCTGCCTGTGCTGCTGCGTACTGCCCTGCCCCTGCTGCTCGTTGCCTCCACCGCTTCCGCCGCGCCACTGGACCTGCCTGCGCTGATCGAATGCCGCCAGGGCGTGGCCGAGCACGCCGCGCTGGCACCGCTGCTGGCCGATCCGCTGAAGGCCGTGGCGCATGGCCTGCAGCCGCTGCCGCAGGGCAACCAGTTCATGAGCGAGTACCGGCTGGCCAGCCCGATCACCGTGTTCGGCCAGCAGACCGAGCGTGTGGCCGTGGCCGGCGCCAGCATCATGGCCGTGCTCGACCAGGCCGATCCGCGGCCGCTGGCCAAGCAGCTGGCCCTGGAGATCGGCTACGACCAGGACGGCAAGTTCATGGCCGGGCGCGAGCTGGTCAGCCGCGATGTGACGGACCCGAAGACCGGGGAGGCGCAGATCGAGTCGATCATCCTCAGCGTATCCACCGTCGCCAGCCACCCCGGCAGGACCCTGGCCGGCTGCACCTACAGCCTGGACCTGCCGGCCGAGGACGAGGGCCCGGCCGCCACCGCCCCGGCGGCCGACGGTCACTGACAGGCCCCCACATCCTGCTAGACTTGGGTCATCGCCCGGCCTGCCGGGTGCCTTTTTTCCAGAGATGTCAGAAGACGACAGTAGTAGCTCCTTCGTGGAGCACAGCGAAAAGAAGCGCGGCTGGCTTGAACGCCTGACGTCTGCTTTTTCCGGCGAACCCCACACCCGCGACGAGCTGGTCGCTGTCCTGCACACCGCGCAGGAAGAAGGGTTGATCGCCGCAGATACCCTGAAGATGATGGAAGGTGCCATTTCGGTGGCCGAGCTGACCGTGGGCGACGTGATGATCTCGCGTTCGCAGATGGTGTCGCTGCCGGTGGAGGCGCCCTTCCTGGAGCTGATGAAGCAGGTGGTCGAGTCCGGCCATTCGCGCTTCCCGGTGCATGGCGAAAACAAGGACGACATCCTCGGCGTGTTGCTGGCCAAGGACCTGCTGCGCGGCGTGGTTGCCGACAACGGTCCGGGCAACGTGCGTGAGCTGCTGCGCCCGGCGGTGCTGATTCCGGAAGCGAAGAAGCTCAACGTGCTGCTGAAGGAATTCCGCCTGTCGCGCAACCACATGGCGATCGTGGTGGACGAGTACGGCGGTGTCGCCGGCCTGGTCACCATCGAGGACGTGCTGGAGCAGATCGTCGGCGAGATCGACGACGAGCACGACGAAGCCGAGGATTTCTCGGCGCAGATCGCCATCCAGGCCGATGGCCAGTACGTGGTGGATGCGCTCACGCCGATCGGCGATTTCAACGAGCGCTTCGGTGCCACCTTCTCCGATGAGGACTACGACACCATCGGTGGCCTGGTGACCGAAGCGGTGGGCCATCTGCCGGAAGTCGGTGACGAACTGGCGCTGGACCGCTTCATGTTCCGCGTAGCCCGCGCCGATGCGCGCCGGGTCCAGGCCTTCCATGTAACGGTGCTGGCACCGGACGCGCAGGACGACGCTTGAAGCACCGTGGCCTGATCCTGACGGTGTGGCTGGCACTTTGCGTGCTGGCCACGACCCTGCCACTGACCGCGTTCGCGCAGGCGGCGCCACCGGCCGTTTCGACGGCCAGCGATGCCCCTGCCCCGCGCGTCGGTGTGGTCACCATGCAGCCCGGCACCGTGTTCTTCGAGCGCTTCGGCCACGATGCCATCGTCGTGCTGGACCCGGTGAGCGGCGAGGCGATCTCGTACAACTTCGGCTACTTCGATCCGTCCGAACAGGATTTCATCGGCCGCTTCGTGCGTGGCGACATGATGTATTACCTGGTGGCGCTGCCACTGCAGCAGGACCTGTCGTACTACGACGAGACCGGCCGCGGTGCCAGCGTGCAGTGGCTGGATATCACCCCTGACCAGGCACGCTCGCTGGCCGCAGACCTGGCCGAACGGGCCAAGCCGGAAAACGCGCGCTACCACTACGATTACTACACCGCCAACTGCGCGACGATGGTGCGCGACACGCTGGACAAGGCGCTGGGCGGCGGCCTGCACTCGCAGCTGTCGGGCCGTTCGCGTGGCAACACCTATCGCAGCGAGTCGGTACGCCTGGCCTCCCCAGCACCTTGGATGTGGCTGGGCTTCGATATCGGCCTGGGTCCGTTTGCCGACCAGCCGCTGTCGCGCTGGCAGGAAGCCTTCGTGCCGATGCGCCTGGCCGATGCCCTGCGGCAGGCCCGCAACAGCGACGGCCGCCCGCTGGTGCAGTCCGAGCAGGAACTGCTGCCGCACCGCATCGATCCCGAACCGAAGGAGTTCGCGCGCCACTGGTGGCCGTGGCTGCTGTGTGGCCTGGTGATTGCGGTCGGCGTGCTGGCGCTGCGCAGGCGTACGCGCCTGCTGGCCGGCCTGGCCTTGCCGCTGTGGCTGCTGTGCACCATCGCCGGTGGCCTGCTGGTGTTCCTGTGGGGCTTCAGCACGCACTACGCTGCCTGGGCCAACCGCAACCTGCTGCTGCTGTCGCCGCTGTGCGTGCTGCTGTTGCCGGGGGCGATCAGCCTGCTGCGGCGGCGCGTGCCCGGCCGCGTGTTCAGGATCGTGCTGTGGCTGGTGGCGGTGCAGGCCGTGGCTGCCCTGGTGCTGCACTGGCTGAGCCTGCAGGCGCAGTACAACGTGCAGTGGATCGTGCTGCTGCTGCCGGTCCACGCGGCGCTGGCCTGGGTGCTGGGGCGCCGTCCTCACTTGTCGGAAACGCAGCACTGACGCACGATGGCGGGCATGTCATTGCCCGCCCCACTGCCCGCCCCTGCTGCCGCCTCCGCCGCAGCCAATCCCACCTGCGTCATCAACTGCGTCCACTACGATGACGACGGCAAACGCCACGACATCAGCCTGGATGCCATCAGCGATGTCATCGCCAGCAACAATGGTTTCGTCTGGGTCGGCCTGTACGATCCGAACGAAGACGTGCTGCTGAAGCTGCAGGAAGAATTCTGCCTGCACGACCTGGCCGTCGAAGATGCGCGCAACGCGCACCAGCGCCCCAAGGTGGAGGCCTACGGCAACTCGTTGTTCGTGGTGGTGACCACCGCGCAGATGGTCGACGAGCGCATCCAGTACGGCGAGACCCACGCCTTCCTCGGCCCACGGTTCCTGGTGACCGTTCGCCATGGCGCCTCGCTCTCGTACGCACCGGTGCGCGCGCGCGTGGAGCGCGAACCACAGCTGCTGAAAATGGGCCCCTCGTACTGCCTGTACGCCGTGGCCGACTTCGTGGTCGACAATTACCTGCCCATCACCAACCGCTTCCGCGACACCCTGGAACTGCTGGAGAAGGACATCTTCGCCGACAGCTACAAGCGCAGCACGGTGGTGCGCCTGTATGAGCTCAAGCGCGAGTTGAACAAGATGCGGATGGCGGTGGCGCCACTGCAGGATGTATTGGCACAGCTGCGCCGCTACCAGGGCGAGCTGTTCCCGGACGAAGTGAAGCTGTATATCCGCGACGTGCACGACCATGCGGTGCGCATCAGCGATGTCATCGACACGCTGCGCGAAATGCTGGGCACGGCCCTGAGCGTGAACCTGTCACTGGTGACGCTGGCCCAGGGGGAGACGGTGAAGCGGCTGGGTGCATGGGCCGCGCTGCTGGCCGCACCGACGCTGATCACCAGCTGGTATGGCATGAATTTCAGCCACATGCCGGAATT
This sequence comes from Stenotrophomonas sp. FW305-C-20-S1, assembly GCF_058783335.1. Lineage (NCBI taxonomy): Bacteria > Pseudomonadati > Pseudomonadota > Gammaproteobacteria > Lysobacterales > Lysobacteraceae > Stenotrophomonas > Stenotrophomonas sp. FW305-C-20-S1. The sequence goes on from NZ_JBYTEK010000012.1 coordinate 93,292, forward strand.
GAACCAGCCGTGGGCCTACCCGCTGATGATCGTCGCTGTCGGTGGCATCTGCGTTGGCCTGTACCGGCTGTTCAAGCGGGTGAAGTGGTTGTAGGGCGTATCGACCAACGGTCGATACCCACCGGACCGGTAGGCCACCAACGGTCGATACCCACCGGACCGGTAGGCCACGACGGTCGACACCTAGCGTACCTGTCGTGGCGCATTGGGTGATCATCAAGCCACGTAGATGGTCTTGATGTTCATGAACTCATGGATGCCGTGGTCGGCCAGTTCACGGCCGAAACCTGACTCCTTGCTGCCGCCGAACGGCAACCGCGCATCGCTCTTGACGATGGCGTTGACGAAGGCCGCGCCGCATTCCATGCGCTGGGCGAAGGACTCGCCACGCACCGGGTCACGCGTCCACACGCTGCCGCCGAGGCCGAAGCGGGTGTCGTTGGCCACGCGCAGCGCTTCGGCTTCATCCTTGACCCGGATGACCGCAGCGACCGGCCCGAACAGTTCTTCGTCATAGGCGGGCATGCCCGGCCCCACCTGGTCAAGCACGCTGGCCGGGTAGCCCGCATGCGAACCGGCGATCGGTTCGCCGCCGATCAGCACCCGCGCGCCTTTGGCGACGCTGGCCTGCACCTGCTTGTGAAGTTCGTCGCGCAGGTCGGCACGGGCCATCGGCGCCAGTGTGGTGCCGCGCTCGTTCGGGTCGCCGTACTGACGCTCGCCCGCGGCCTCGACGAAGCGCCGGGTGAATTCATCGGCCACCGCTTCAACCACGATGAAGCGCTTGGCGGCAATGCAGGTCTGGCCACTGTTGTCGAAGCGCGACTTCACCGCGGCGGCAACCGCCTTGTCCAGGTCGGCATCATCGAGCACCACGAAGGCGTCGCTGCCGCCCAGCTCCATCACCGACTTCTTCAACTGGCTGCCAGCGTTGGACGCGATGGAGCGCCCTGCCCTCTCGCTGCCGGTCAGGGTGACGGCCTTCACCCGTGCATCGCGCAGTACGTCGGCAGCCTGGTCGTTGTCGATGTGCAGCACGTCGAACACACCGTCCGGCAGGCCACCATCGCGGCACACCGCCAGGATCAGGTCGGCGCACTGCGGCACGTTGCTGGCATGCTTGAGCAGCGCCACGTTGCCGGCCATGAACGCCGGGGCCAGGAAGCGGAACACCTGCCAGATCGGGAAATTCCACGGCATCACCGCGAACACGCAGCCGATCGGTTCATAGCGCACGTAGCTGCGCTGGGCCTCGGTGTCGATCAGCTGCGGCTTCAGATAGTCCGCGGCATGGTCGGCATAGAACTCACAAGTGGCCGCGCACTTTTCCACTTCGGCCAAGGCCTCGGCCTTCAGCTTGCCCATCTCGCTGGTCATGGCCTGCTGCAGGTCATCGCGGCGCGCACGCAGCTGGCCGGCAATCTGCTTGAGGATCGCCCCGCGATCCTGCAGCGAGCGCTCGGCCCAGCGTGGGAACGCCTCGGCTGCGGCCTGCAGGCGCTGCTCGATAGCAGCGGCATCCATCAGCTCATGGCGGTAGGTCACCTGGCCGGTGGCCGGGTTGATGATCTCGACGGTCATGGGGGGTCTCCATCAGGTAGACCCCCATTGTGCGCCGGCCGCCGTGAGCCGGATGTTGCCGGCTCAGCCGTTGTCCTGGCGGGCCAGCTGCAGGTCGCGCTGGCGTCGCTTCTCCGCACGCGCATTGATGTACCAGCCGATCACCGCAGCAATGGATACTGCAGACACCAGCAGCGTGGCCAGCGCATTGATCTTCGGGCTGATGCCCATGCGTACCGAGGCGAACACCTTCATCGGCAGCGTGGTCGAGCCCGGCGTGGCAACGAAGCTGGCCACCACCACGTCATCCAGCGACAGGGTGAACGCCAGCAGCCAACCGGCCACCAGCGCCGGGGCGATGATCGGCAGGGTGATGCGGGTGAACACGGTCAGCCGGCTCGCGCCGAGATCCATCGCCGCTTCTTCCAGCGACAGGTCCATCTCCTGCAGGCGCGAGGACACCACCACGGTGACGAAGCACAGGGTGAAGGTGACGTGGGCGATCCAGATGGTGGCCAGGCCACGCGCCGGGAAGCCCGGTATCGCGCCCATCGAGGCCAGCAGCGCCATCAGCGAGAAGCCGAGGATCACGTCCGGCATCACCAGCGGCGCGGTCACCAGCGCACCGAAGAACGGCTTGCCGCGGAAACGCTTGAAGCGGGTCATCACCATCGCCGCCAGCGTGCCAAGCACGGTGGCGGTACAGGCGGTCCAGAACGCGACCACCAGGCTGGTCCACATCGCATCCATCAGCGCGCGGTCGGCAAACAGGTCGCTGTAGGCACGGGTGGAGAACCCGGCCCAGACCATGGCCAACCGCGAGCTGTTGAACGAATAGAACATCAACAGCAGGATCGGCAGGTACAGGAAAGCGAAGCCGAGCAGCAGCACGCCCAGGCCCAGGCCCTTGGCAGAACGCGGGCTCATGCCTGCTTCCCTTCCAGCAACCGCTGCTGGGATCGGTTGAACAGCAGGATCGGCACCAGCAGCAACAGGATCATCGCCGCCGCCATTGCCGAGGCACCGGGCCAATTGCGGTTGTTGAAGAACTCGTTCCACAGCTGGCGACCGACCATCAGGGTTTCCGAGCCACCCAGCATTTCCGGGATCACGAATTCGCCGATCGCCGGGATCATCACCAGCATGCAGCCGGCGATGATGCCCGCCTTCGACAGCGGCAGGGTGATGCGCAGGAATGCCTGCCACGGCTTGGCGCCGAGGTCGTAGGCTGCTTCCAGCAGTCGGTGGTCATGCTTGACCAGGTTGGCGTACAGCGGCAGCACCATGAACGGCAGATAGCAGTACACGATGCCGATGTAGGCCGCGGTCGGGGTGTCGATCAGCTGCAGTTTCGGCAGGCCCATCGAGGTCATCAGCGACTGCAGGCCGGTGTACTGCAGGAACTGGTCGAGCAGGCCGTTGCGGTCCAGGATCGCTTTCCATGCATAGACGCGGATCAGGAACGAGGTCCAGGACGGCAGCACCACCAGCATCATCGCCACGTTGCGCGCGGCCGGCGACAGGCGGGCGATGGCATAGGCCATCGGATAGCCGATCAGCAGGGTGAGGAAGGTCGAGATGGCGGCGATCCTGATCGAGCTCAGGAACGCCTGCGCATAGATCGAATCACGGAACAGCGCCAGGTAGTTCTCGAGGTTGAGCTTGAGCGAGAGCCCGCCATCGACGTACTGCAGCAGCCAGGTGTACGGGGGCGAGCCGACCCGGCTGTGCGAGAAACTGATCATCAGCACGATCAGGAACGGCACGGCGAAGAACAGCAGCAGCCACAGGTACGGAATGCCGATCACCGTGGCACGCAGCCCCGGCAGCCAGCGCTTGAGGCCGGCGGCGCTCATGAGGTCAGCACCACGCCGTCGTTGTCGCGCCAGTGCACCCACACCTCGTCACCCCAGGTCAGGCCATCGCTGGCCCAGCGCTGCGAGTTGGCGAAGTTGGCCAGCACCTTGGCGCCGCTGGGCAGGCGCACGTGGTAGACCGAATGGCTGCCGAAGTAGGCAATGTCCTCGATCACGCCCTGCGCCTTGTTGGTGTGCCCTTCCGGCTCGTCCTTGCCGATCATCACCTTCTCCGGGCGCAGCGCGAACGCGACCGGCTGCCCTTCGTAGCAGGTGATGCCATGGGCGATGTAGACCGGCGCCGGGAACAGCGGCGAGCGCACGGTCACGTATTCGGGCAGGTCCTCGTCGATCACCCCGTCGAACAGGTTGACCGAACCGATGAACTCGGCAACGAAGCGGTTGGCCGGCTGCTCGTAGACCTCATCGGGCTTGCCGACCTGCTGGATCCAGCCGGCGTCCATCACCGCGATGCGGGTGGCCATGGTCATCGCCTCTTCCTGGTCGTGGGTGACCATCACGCAGGTCACGCCCGACGACTCGATGATGCTGACCAGCTCCAGCTGCATCTGCGAGCGCAGCTTCTTGTCCAGCGCGCCCATCGGTTCGTCCAGCAGCAGCAGCTTTGGCCCCTTGGCCAGCGACCGCGCCAGCGCCACGCGCTGCTGCTGGCCGCCGGACAGCTGGTGCGGCTTGCGCTTGCCAAGATGGCCCATCTGCACCAGGTCGAGCATCTCGCCCACGCGCTTGGCGATGGCCTCGCGGCCGAGTCCGTCCTGCTTCAGGCCGAAGGCGATGTTCTGCTCCACGGTCATGTGCGGGAACAGCGCATAGGACTGGAACATCATGTTGACCGGCCGCTGGTACGGCGGCAGCGCGTCCATCCGCTGGCCATCGACGGTGATGCTGCCCTTGGTGGGTGTCTCGAAGCCGCCCAGGCAGCGCAGCAGGGTCGACTTGCCACTGCCGGAGCCACCGAGCAGCGCGAATATCTCGCCCTTGCGGACGTCCAGGTTGACGTCGTCGACGGCGACGAAGCCATCGAATTCCTTGCGCAGATCACGAATGGAGAGATAGCCGGGCACACCGGTCGCTTCGACGACGGCGGCTTCCGGCTGGGCTTCAACGGGCATGGGGGCTCCGGGAGCGGGCGGTGGACAGCGGCCGCCATTCTACCGGCCGGGGGCCGATGGGGATATGACGACGGCGGGCGGGAAGGCGCCGCTGGCCGTCCTGGAGTACCGGACCGGTGTCGGGTTTGGCCCGCAAATGGCGCACTCCAGGCGCAACACGCGCCCCCCTGCGTGGCCGTTGCCTGGTGTTTCCGCCTTGGCCTGCGGGTGCCGCGCCGAATCTGCAACGTTTTTCAGAACCGGGAGCCTTGATCGCCCGCCACTACCCCGTCGCAATCCCCAGGATCGAGGCCGACCATGGACGAACACGCGTGACATCCGCAGACACTTCTGTCTTCGCCCCACCCGCCCCCCAGCCCTCGTCAGCTGATCGGCTGGAGGTGGCCATCATCGGCGCCGGCCAGGCCGGGCTGTCACTCAGCGCGGTCCTGCAGGAGGCCGGCATCAAGCATCGCGTACTGGAGACGGAAACCGTGGGCGCCAGCTGGCGGCGGCGCTGGGATTCCTTCCAGACCAACACCGCCAACGCGACGATGGCCCTGCATGGCCACGCCTATGCGGGCGACGACCCGGAGGGCTTCATGGCTGCACCGGAAGTGATCCAGCGGCTCCGCGACTACGCCAGCGAAAGGTCACTGCCGATCCACGAAGGCTGCGCGGTCCTGCGTGTCACGCCCAAGGCGGGCGGCTACGCCATCGAATCCAGCCGCGGGCCGATCCAAGCCGCTGCGGTGGTGGTGGCCACCGGCGAATACGGCCGTCCCCGGATGCCCCGCGTTCCCTTTGCGCCCGGGCCGGCGCTGGCGGTACTGCACTCCAGCAACTACCGCAATTCCCGGCAGCTTCCCGACGGCGCTGTGCTGGTCATCGGCGGCGGCCAGTCCGGCGCGCAGATCGCCCAGGATCTCCGCGCCAGCGGCCGCACCGTGTATTGGTCGCTGGCCGAGCGCCATTCGCATACGCGCCGGCTGCGCGGCAAGGATTCGATGACCTGGTGGGACATGGCCGGACGCATCCACCAGCATGTGAGTGAATCGGCCGGGGTACTCGCCGGGGAGCCGGACGCGCTGCGCAAGGCCCGGACCGCAGAGTTCCCGCTGATTTCCGGCAAGGGACGCGCAGGCCTGGGCAGCTCGATCAGCCTGCTGTCGATGCATCGCGAGGGCATCACGCTGCTGGGCCGCCTGCAGGGCTTGGACGCGGACATCGCCCGCTTCGCCGATGTCCGCCCACAGCTGCGCACGGCGGTCGAGGCGACGCGGGCCGAGTACGCCTATCTCGATTCACTGGCAAGCGGGTACTACGACACGCGGCCCGAACCGCGCACTGATGATGCCCGCTACATTCCCGAAGAGGTCTACCTGCACTGGGAGCCGGACGCCTCGCCGCGCGAACTGGATCTGAACGCTGCCGGCATACGCTCGGTTGTCCTCGCCACGGGCTTCGTCGCCGAATGGCCGTGGCTGCATGTGGACGGCGTGCTGGACGAACACGGTTATCCGCTCGGCGAGTTCGGCGTCTCCCCGCAGCCCGGGCTGTTCTTCATCGGGATGCACAACCTGCAGCGGATGAGCTCATCATTCCTGTGCAACGGCGGTCGCGATGCGCGCGACCTGTTGCCCGCCATCCTGCGGCACCTTGGCCGGGCCGGTGGTGCAGCTTCCGGGAAGGGCTGAGGCCATCCGCCGGGCATGGCCCGGCGCTACCACTTTCATCCAGCGGGCAGGACCGCTTACCTGCCGGTCTTCACCTCGGTCCACAGCCGGGTGTAGAGCTTGTCGGTCTCCGGCGTGTTGATCGAATAGGTGAACATCTTCGCGGCCACGTCGGCCGGCGGGTAGATGGTCGGGTCGTTGCGGATCGCCTCGTCCACCAGCGGGGTCGCGGTCGGCACCGGGTTGCCGTAGTGGATGAAGTTGGTGTTGGCCGCGGCCACCTTCGGTTCCAGCAGATAGTTGATGAACGCGTAGGCCGCTTCCGGATGCTTGGCATCCTTCGGGATGGCCAGCATGTCGAACCACTGCGGCGCGCCTTCCTTCGGGATCGAATAGGCCACGTGCACGCCATTGCTGGCCTCGGCCGCACGGTCGCGGGCCTGGATGATGTCACCCGACCAGCCCACCACCAGGCAGGTGCCACCGTTGGCCAGCGAGCCCACGTACTGCGAGGAGTGGAAATTCTGCACGTACGGGCGGATCGACTTCAGCAGGTCCGCCGCCTTCTGCAGGTCGGCCGGATCGCCGCTGTGCGGGTCCAGGCCCAGGTAGTGCAGCGCGATCGGAATCATGTCCGCCGGCGTGTCCAGGATGGTCACGCCGCAGTCCTTCATCTTGCTGATGTTTTCCGGCTTGAACACCAGGTCCCAGCTGTTGGCGATGTCAGCGCTGCCACCGAAACGCTGCTTCAGCATGTCCACGTTGTAGCCGATGCCGGTGGTGCCGATCATGTACGGCACACCGTACTGGTTGCCCGGATCCTGGGTGGCGATGCGCTTCATCACCGCCGGGTCGAGATTGGCCAGGTTCGGGATCTTCGACTTGTCCAGCGGCAGGAACACGCCGGCCTGGATCTGCCGGCCGAAGAAGTTCAGCGTCGGCACCACCACGTCGTAGCCGCTGTTGCCGGCCAGCAGCTTGGTCTCGACCATCTCGTCACTGTCGAACACATCGTAGGTGACCTTGATCCCGCTCTGCTTCTCGAAGTTGGGGATGGTGTCTTCGGCGATGTAGTCGCTGTAGTTGTAGACGTTCAGGACCTGGCTGTCCTGTCCGCCGCCGTTGCCGCCGCCACAGGCGGAAAGCATGGCGGAGGCCAGGCCGAGCGTGAGGATACGCAGCTTCATCGGGTGCTCCAGAATGCGGAAAGGGGGGCCGGCCGGGCCGGCGACGGGTGCCAGCCTACCCCCCGGCGAGGGATTTTTCTATTCGCGGCCTTCACACGTTCAGCAGCAGGAACTCGCGCTCCCACGAACTGATCACGCGGAAGAAGGTCTCGTATTCCTTGCGCTTGACCGAGGTGTAGGCGCGGCAGAAGCGCTCACCGAGCAGCGCCTGCAGCTCGCTGCACTGCTCCAGCCCGTCCAGCGCTTCACCCAGCGAACGCGGCAGGTCGTAGCCCAGTTCCTTGGCGCTGCCGGTCACCGGCGCATCCGGCGCCAGGCGCTCACGGATGCCGAGCAGGCCGCAGGCCAGGGTCGCGGCCATCGCCAGGTAAGGGTTGGCATCGGAGCCGGCAAAGCGGCTTTCCACCCGCATGTTCTCCGGCGTATCCAGCGGCACCCGCAGGCCGCAGGTGCGGTTGTCGAAGCCCCAGTGCACGTTGCTAGGCGAGACCTCACCGAACACCAGGCGCCGGTAGGAATTCACGTTCGGCGCGAAGAACGCCATGGCCATCGGCACATATTTCTGCAGGCCGGCCAGGTAATGGGCGAACAGCGGACTGAAGTCCTCACCACCGTGCTCGCCGGTGAACACGTTCTGGCCATCGCTGATGCGCAGCAGGCTCTGGTGGATGTGCATCGCACTGCCCGGCTCGTTCTCCATCGGCTTGGCCAGGAAGGTGGCATACACCCCATGGCGCATCGCCGATTCGCGCATGGTGCGCTTGAACAGGAACACCTGGTCGGCCAGATCCATCGCATTGGCGTGGGTGAAGTTGACCTCCAGCTGCGCCGCGCCGGATTCGTGGATCAGCGTATCCACGTCCAGCTTCATCGCATCGCAGTAGTCGTACATCAGGTCGAGGATCGGATCGAACTCGTTGACCGCGTCGATCGAGTACGACTGCCGCGCCGTTTCCGGGCGACCGGAGCGGCCCGCCGGTGGCAGCAGCGGAAAATCCGGATCGGTGTTCTTCTGCACCAGGAAGAATTCCAGCTCGGGCGCGACCACTGGCCGCAGGCCGAGCTCGGTATAGGCATCCAGCACCCGGCGCAGCACGTTGCGCGGCGCCAGCTCATGCGGCTCGCCGTTCTTGGTGTAGCAGTCATGGATGACCTGCGCGGTCGGGTCGGTCGCCCACGGCACCATGCGCACGGTGTCCGGGTCGGGGCGCAGGATCATGTCCGAGTCCGACGGCGAGGTCAGGTCGTAGTAATCGTCCGGAAATTCGCCGGTGACGGTGGTCGCGAAGATGCCTTCAGGCAGGCGCGTGCCATAGTCGTGCGAGAACTTGTCGGCCGGGATGATCTTGCCGCGCGCATTGCCGGTGATGTCCGGAACCAGGCATTCGACCTCGGTGATGCGCCGCTCCTTCAGCCAGCGCAGCAGGCTGCTTTCCTGCGGGGGCGGGGGCGTGGCCGTCTTTCGCGGGCGCGTTCGGGAACTCATGGGGATTCCAGTCGATTCTGTTGGTGCTGCCGGCAAGCTTGGCCGAACGCACGGAAAATAGCGTGATAGAACGGCGTCTGCATGACACGCCACTCCGGGTGCCACTGTACGCCGAGCACGAATCGATGGCGCGGGCTGCGGGCTGCTTCGACCAGGCCATCGTCGGCCCAGGCCTCGATCTGCAGGCCGTCGGCCACCTGTGCGATGCCCTGCCCGTGCACGGAATTGACCTGCACCCGATCGGCGGCACACCACTGCGCCATCCAACCCCCGTCGGCCAAGGTGATCGCATGGGCCGGACCATACTGCACCTCCACCGGCGCCTGCGGGTCTTCTCGATGGTCGGCCATGCCAGGTACCGCATGCACCTGCGGATGCAGCGTGCCACCGAGCGCCACATTCAATTCCTGGAATCCGCGGCAGATCGCCAGCACGGGTAGATCCAACGCCAGCGCCTCGTGCAGCAGCGCGAACGCAGTGGCGTCGCGCGCCGGGTCATGCCGGTTGCCGTTCCAGGTGCGGCCCCCTTCGTAATGCTGCGGCTCGATGTTGCTGACCGCGCCGGTCAGCAGCAGGCCATCCAGGCCCTGCAGCCAATCGCGCGCCGGCAGCGGCGGCTGCACACTCGGCAGCACCAGCGGTGTTGCCTGCGCAGCGTCAACCAACGCACGCACATATTTTTCCCCGGCCACCGCGAAACGATGATGGCCGAGCACGGTGCTGTCGGTGGGCAGGCCCACCCAGGGCAGGCGGCGCATGGGGAAACTCCTTGGCGTGGCATCAAGGTACGCGCCCGGCATCGGCATCGGCAAGCCGCTGCCCTCACACCACGGGCGCCCGGCTTGGGCCAAACTATCGGCGTGAAGCCCGACCGTCCTCCCCCGCTCCGACGCCCTTTCCCGCTTCTGCGAGGCCGCCGGTGAGCGCCGCCTTCCCGCCCAGCTGGTACGCCAGCAGCCTGCCCGAACCGCCCGAATTGCCGCCGTTGCGCGGTGAACTGCGTGCCGATGTGGCGATACTGGGCGCCGGCTATACCGGCCTCACCGCCGCACTGGAACTGGCCCTGCGCGGCCAGCGGGTGGTGGTGCTGGAAGCGCAGCGGATCGGCTGGGGAGCCTCGGGCCGCAATGGTGGCCAGGCGCTGGTCGGCTACGGCTGCGAAGTGGACGAGCTGGAACGCCAGCTCGGCCGCGAGGATGCGCGCCGCCTCTTCGACTGGTCCCGCGAGGCGGTACAGGCGATGCGCGCGCGCATCGACCAGCATGGCATCGAGTGCCATTGGGTGGAGGGCCACGCCAGCGTTGCCATCCGCGCACGCCACGAGCGCGACCTGCGCGCCAACTGCGAACACCTGCAGCGACATTACGATTACCCGATGCAGTGGTGGGAGCGCGATACCCTGCGTGGGCAACTGGACAGTCCGCGCTACCGCGCGGCGATGTTCGACCCGCTCAGCGCCCACCTGCATCCGCTGGCCTACGCCCGCGGGCTGGCCGATGCCGCGCGCGCAGCCGGGGTGGTCATCCACGAACAATCGCCGGTGACGCGTATTCAACGCGGCGCACATGCGGTGCTGCATACCGACCACGGCAACGTGCGCGCGCCGCAGCTGGTGGTGGCCGGCAACGCCCTGCTGCAGGGGCTGGTGCCTGAGCTCGAGCGGCGCATCATGCCGGTCGGTACGTATATCGGGGCCAGCGCACCGCTGGGGGCCGAGCGCGCCCGTGCCCTGATCGGCAACAACATGGCGGTCTCCGATACGGCCTGGGCGCTGGACTATTTCCGGCTCAGCCATGACCACCGCCTGCTGTTCGGTGGCCGCGCCAGCTATTCTGCGCTGCCGCCGCCGGGCCTGCACCGGGTGATGCAGCGGCGCATGCACGAGGTGTTCCCGCAACTGGCCGACATCCCACTGCAGCAGGTCTGGGGCGGTTATGTGGACATCACCCGCAACCGTGCCCCGCACTGGGGCCGGCTGGATGGGAATATGTACTTCGCGCAGGGCTTCTCCGGCCACGGCGTGGCAGCGGCCGGGCTGGCCGGTGAAGTGATCGCCGAAGCCATCGTTGGCCAGAGCGAGCGGCTGGACGTGTTCAAACGGCTGCAGCATGCGCCCTTCCCCGGCGGACGCCTGCTGCGCATGCCGCTGCTGGTGGCGGCCATGTCCTGGTACAAGCTGCGGGATGCGTTGTGGTGAGCTGATCAGGAAGCGAGCTGAATCTACCGCCCGCCGAAAACTGTGAAACTCGTCGCCGCCGGTATTCCTGTGATGACTTTCTCACTTGCCGGGCCGAGCGCTGAGGCGATTGCATAATCGAACGCGTGTCGATACCGTCGCTAAGAACCGGGTCCCGCGGCGAATGGATGCTGACAGGGAACGTACTGTGAAGGGGTAGTGCGATTGAACTGGTGGAATGAAGGCCTGCAGCTGAAGTTGCGTATCCGCCCGGCGGGGCTGGTCCTTGCGCTGCTGTACGCCATTGCATGCTGGGCGTCGCGCCAGTTGTCGCTCGACCAGTTCTATCTGCCGGCCGGCGTCCGCGTCGCTGCAGTGCTGTTGTTCCCCCCGCGTTGGTGGCCATACCTGCTGCTGGGCGAATACGCCTACTTTGCGCAGATGCGCGTGCCAATGATCGAGAAGTATGGGCTGGCCTGGATCGTACTTGGTTCGGCACTGCTGATGCCTGCCGTGATGCTGATCGTGCATCTCCACCGGAAGATGATGGTGACCACGAAGAATGCGTGGCTGATTTCAGTCGCGGCGGCTTCGGCGCTGGTGGTCACCGCGCTCAATCTGATGCTGGCACACCTTCTCTGGCCGACACCACCCGAGATGCCGGTGATTGCCAGCATCGCACGCTTGGTGGTTGGCGACTTCATCGGCATTCTGACCCTTGCGCCGCTCGCGTTGCTGTGGACACGACGGACCAGCAACGCCCGGTGGACGTCAGGCTTTGCCCCGCCTGCACTCGCCGCCCTGACGATGATGGCGATGATTGGTCTGTATGCCGCACAGCTGCCCTTGGACGAAGTCAATGCCAAGACGTCGATGCAGCTGCTGATGGCGCTGCCAGTCGTCGTGCTTACCTGCCTGTACGGCTGGCGAGGTGCGGCGATCGGAGTGCCCTCGCTCAACCTGATCATCGGCCTCACCACGCCCAGTCCCTACACGGGAGCATTCGATCCAGCCGCCTTCGCGACCCAGCAGATAATGGCGGTCACCGGCGCTGCACTGTTGGTGCTGGGGTCGCGCATTACCCACTACTACCACCGTTCGCGATTGGGCGAAGTGGGTGAAAGGGATGCGCTCAAGCATGCGCGAAATTCACTGGTGGCAAGCGAGCTAGATCTCCGCGAGCGCGCCCGGCACCTGAGGAAACTGGGGGACGGTATCGACACCTCGCTCAGCGAGGTGGTGAACTGGCTCAATGCTCAGGGCCATCCCACCATAGCGAACAGCCTTCTGCACATGGCTTCGGTCCATTCGCGACAGTTCAGGGAACAGACCAGCATGGTCTATCCGGCCGCGTTGGAACATCTCGGGCTCTATGTCGCCCTCCAGGCCGGCGGCGTACGTGAAAGCTGGGACCTGAGCCATCGGGTGATGCGCCCTCGCCTGCTCGGCGATCCCTGCCAGCTCAGCGTCGGCCTGCAGCTAGCCGCCTATCGCGCACTCACCGATGCTGTTTCGCTGTTGATCAACAGTGAATCAGGCCAGATCCGCATCCGCGTACGTTGCGGCCAGACAGGCGGACGCCGCGGCATCCTGATGACGGTCGCACTACTGGATTCATACCGCAACCTGTCACCGTCCACCGTTACCGCCACGGTCGAGCGCTTGGCTGGCCGGACGATTGCGTATGGCGGGACAGTGCAGTGCCATCGGAACCGGATACGAATGGCGATGGTGGAAACGGATGATTCCGCGGCCCTCGGCATGGCATCGTTCAACGCGATGGATCACGTAACGGCCTTCGGGCAGGGAAACTCGCAGACCCAGACCTGACGCCCGGGGTCTGCTCGGCCGCGTCCATCGTGGCAATCGCAGCGGCGCGGAGACCCCGACGCCGCTGCGCTCCTCACTGTCTTTACGGTGTTTCGACCGACCAGATAACGTCGCTGCCGCTGCGGTAACGCACCAGCGAGAAATCACTGGCGCTGTAGATCTGCGAGCGGGTGGCACCTGCCGGTATCTGGATCTGCTGCTGGGGCAGCGAAACCCGGGCCGCGTTGTTGCCTGCCGGCAGCACCCAGTATGTGCCTCCAGCGTTGCCGATGATCAACTGCACGTTTCCGAGCAGGTCATTCACCTGTAGATAGGTGATCCCATCGCGCTGGAATCCAAACAGCTGCCAGCTGGGGTCTTGACTTAGATTGATCGCGGCAGGACTTGCCTGACCCAGTCCAGCAGTTGCCAACGGCTTTCCATGGAAGTCCGACGGACCGCCCGCGAATGCCGGGGCAGCGGCGAGAATCAAAAATGCAGTGGTCGCACCAAAACATGAAAATCGCACAGTGACCTCCAGGTCGAAGTTAACGTCAGGAACCTCCAGCAGATACTAACCGCTTCCCATCCAATCAATGTGCCAGGCGGCGGGTACGGACGTTTTTGTCCTAAAGTTGCACCTGAAACCGCCGCTATCGGTGCCGAGCCCTCCCACGTGAGCCACCGCATCATGCCCGTCCTGCCGCAGGCCGCTGTCGATGGCGACCTGGCCGATCCGCTGCCGCAGCGCATCCTGCTGGTGGAAAATTCCCGTGCCTTCACCGGCATGCTGCGCGAAGCCATCGAACAGCGCCTGGAGCTGCCGGTGGTGGTGGCCAGCTCGCTGGCCGAAGCCGATCGCCTGCTCAGTGAAGAAGGCGGCTGGTTCCTGGTGCTGACCGGGCTGGTGCTGGCCGATGGCGACCGCGACGCGGTGGTCGAGTTCTTCCTCAAGCGCAACCTGCCGACCGTGGTGGTCAGCGGCGTGTACGACGAGGATCTGCGCAAGCGCGTGCTGCAGCAGCAGATCATCGATTACGTGCTGAAGAACACTCCGGGCAGCATCGACTATCTGGTCTGGCTGGTGCAGCGCCTGGAACGCAACCGGCGCATCGCCGCGCTGGTGGTGGACGACTCGCCGTCCGCACGCGGCTATGCCGCCGCCCTGCTTCGCATGTACGGTCATGAGGTGTACGAGGCGGCCGATGGCAGCGAAGGCCTGGCGGCGATCGAGGCGCACCCGGCGATCCGCCTGGCCGTGGTCGACCAGGAGATGCCGGGCATGCAGGGCGTGGAGTTCACCCGCCGCCTGCGCACCCTGCGCTCGCGCGACAAGGTGGCGGTGATCGGCATTTCCGGCAATACCGATGCGTCGCTCATTCCGCGCTTCCTGAAGAACGGCGCCAATGACTTCCTGCGCAAACCCTTCTCGCGTGAAGAGTTCTTCTGCCGCGTCTCGCAGAATGTGGACCAGCTGGAACTGATCGGCACGCTGCAGGACCTCGCCACCCGCGATTTCCTCACCGGCCTGCCCAACCGCCGCTGCTTCCTGGAACAGAGCCAGCGCCAGCTGCCGCAACTGCAGCTGCATGGCCAGTGCGTGGCGGTGGCGATGATCGACATCGACCATTTCAAGCACATCAACGACACCCACGGCCACGAAGCGGGTGACGATGCGCTGCGTGCGGTAGCCCGTGCTGTCGGCGACCACGCGCGAAGCCAGGACCTGATCGCGCGCTTCGGCGGCGAGGAATTCTGCCTGCTGGTGCCGGACATGGAACAGGACGAAGCCCTGCTCTATTTCGAGGAGCTGCGCCAGCGCATCGCCGCGCTGGAAGTGGACATCGGCAGTGCCACGCTGCGCATGACGGTCAGCATCGGCCTGTGCTGCCTGCGGCCGCAGCGTGATGCGCTGCACCGGCTGATTTCCGAGGCCGATCGCCAGCTGTACCTGGCCAAGGCCGGAGGCCGCAACCGGGTCAGCTGCACCACGGTGGCCAGCCCGCTGCGCCCGCGCGAGGCTGCGCTGTCCTGACTGGCATGCCTTGATCCAGATCAACGCCCCCCGTGGGCGGCGCCTCTACAGTCGGCCCCGACATCAGCATGAAGGGGAGCCGGGGATGGCACTACTGGTCTGGCAGGACGATCTGAACATCGGCATCGATGTGATCGATCAGCAACACCGCCGCATCATCGAGATGCTCAACCACCTGCACGTGGCGCAGACCAGCCTGCAGCGGGCAGCGGTGGGCGAAGTGATCGACGAGGTGGTGGACTACACCATGTCGCACTTCGCATTCGAAGAAGAGCTGATGGAGGAGGCCGGCTACCCGTTCTGTGCCGCGCACAAGCGCGTGCATGAGGTCTTCATCAAGCGGGTATCGGAATACCGCATGCGCTTCCAGGCCGGTGAGGACATCAGTGACGAGTTGCGCACCATGCTCTCGCGCTGGCTGTTCAACCACATCCGCGGCGACGACCAGGCCTATGCCGAACAGGTCAAGCAGCACCTGAACCAGTTTGCCCGCGAGCACCAGAGCGGCGGCTGGCTGGGCCGCACGCTCAAGCGCTTCTTCGGCTGATCAGCGCTGGCGGCGCTGCAGGGCGAGCAGCGCGCACAGGGTGATCACTGCGGTCAGGCACAGGTAGTAGCCGACCGCGACCAGCCCATAACGCTCGGCCAGCCAGGTCGCCAGGTACGGCGCCGGGGCTGCGCCCAGAATGCCGGCCAGGTTGAACGACAGCGAGGCACCGGTGTAGCGCACTTCCACCGGATAGATTTCGGCCAGGAACGTGCCGCACGGGCCGTAGGTCAGCCCCATCAGGAACAGGCCCAGGCACAGGAACGTCAGTACCAGCCACGGGCTGCCGGCCTGGAACAACGGCGCGAACAGCACACCGAAGCCGATGATCAGCAGGCTGGCGATGGCCATCGTGCGGCGCGTTCCCCAGCGATCACCGTAGCGTGCCGACAGTGGAATGCCGGCGGCGAAGAAAAGCATCGCCACCATCTGCATCAGCAGGAACTGCTCGCGGCTGTAGCCGAGCACGGCGGTGCCATGGCCGAGGCTGAATACCGTCATCAGGTAGAACAGCACGAAGGTGGCGAACGCACCCAGCGTGCCCAGCAGCATCGGCAGCGGATGGTCGCGCAGCACCGTCCACATCGGCAGGCGCACCGGCGCCTTGCGCTCCAGCGCGCGCTTGAAATCCGGTGTCTCGTGGATGTTCAGCCGCACCCACAGGCCGAGGCCGACCAGCAGCGCGCTGGCAACGAACGGAATGCGCCAGCCCCATTGCAGGAAATCGTCCTGGCCCAGGCAGCGACCGAGCAGCAGAAAGATGCCGGCTGACAGAAGGAAGCCGATCGGTGCACCCAGCTGCGGGAACATGCCGTACCAGGCGCGCTTGCCCGGCGGTGCGTTCTCGGTGGCCAGCAGCACCGCCCCACCCCATTCGCCGCCCAGGCCCAGGCCCTGGCCGAAGCGGCACAGCGCCAGCAGTGCCGGCGCCCACAGGCCGATCTGCGCATGGGTGGGCAGCAGGCCGATGGCGACCGTGGACAGGCCCATGGTCAGCAGCGCGGCCACCAGGGTGGCCTTGCGGCCGATACGGTCCCCGAAGTGACCAAACACCGCCGAGCCCACCGGGCGTGCGATGAACGCCACCGCGAAGGTGGCCAGGGACTGCAGCAAGGCGGCCTGGTCGCTGCTTTCCGGGAAGAACAGGTGCGGGAACACCAGCACCGCGGCGGTGGCGTAGATGTAGAAGTCGAAGAACTCGATGGTGGTGCCGATCAGGCTGGCCAGCAGGACACGGCGGGGAGAATTCACGGGTGGCGCGGCAGCGGTGATCGTCGACATCGGCAAGGCGGGTAACGGCGGATCGACCGATTCTGCCACGCTTGGCCGCCCCGCCGGGGCAATGGTTTCAGGCGACACCGACGCCAACGAATTCTTTCCGGGGGGCCGCTACGCTGCACCACCGGTCCCTGCATGGATGCTTCACCGATGGGTTCTGCCGCCCCGCAGTCATGCTCCGATTCCCCGCTGCTGCCTCGCCTGGCTGCATGGCTGGTGGTGCTGCTGGTGCATCTGCTGATGCTGTGGTGGCTGTTGCATGCGGGACGCATCGCCTTGATCGCACACGACAATTCGCGGATCAGCCTGCGTTGGCTGCCGCCGGAAGCGCCGCCGATGAGCCGTCTGGTTGTCGATGCATCACGGCCGTCGGCTGCGCCGCACCAGGTTCCGCACGCCCCCGCGCTTCCTACTGCGCAGGCCGAGCAGCGCTCAGCGCATGTCGATCGGCAACGCAGCGCGGCTGCGCGCAACCAACCACTGAATCTGAGGCTGCCGGCTGGCAGCATCGATGGTGGCGATGGCATCACTGCCGAGGGTGTGGCCGCAAAGCTGATCGGCCGCCGTGAGGTGCATGCGGCGTTCGCGCCCCGTCGCCCACCTTTCCGGATCCACCGGCAAATGACGCCCGAGCAGATCCTGCAGGGTGTTGCCCAGATGCTCGGCACCTGGCCACCGGGCTACATGGTTGACCCGTGTACGCTGGGCCAGCAGGACATGCATTACTTCCAGAACGCAGTGGAGGAAGTGGACCGGCAGTTGCTGCGCGAGGCGGTGCTGCAGGTCAGTGCAAGCTGCCGGTAGCGCGGTCTACAGCTGGATCCAGGTGGCCTTGATCTCGCTGTACTTGTCGAAGGCGTGCAGCGACTTGTCACGACCGTTGCCGGACTGCTTGTAGCCACCGAACGGTACCGTCATGTCACCGCCGTCCCAGCCGTTCACCCACACGCTGCCCGCGCGCAGTTGGCGGGCTACGCGATGGGCGCGTCCAAGATCCCGCGTCCACAGGCCGGCGGCCAGTCCATAGCGACTGTCGTTGGCCAAGCGCACGGCCTCGGCTTCGTCATCGAAGCCGAGCACCGCCAACACCGGGCCGAACACTTCCTCGCGGGCCAATGCCTGTTCCGGGCGTACCTGGTCGAACACCGTCGGCTGCACATAGCAACCACCCGCCTCCACCTCGGCACGCTGGCCGCCCAGCAGCAGGCGCGCGCCATCGGCTTCGGCCCGGGCGATATCGGCCAGTACCTTGTCCACGTGCGCGGCATCGACCAGCGCGCCCATCGGTGCATCGGCCTCCAGCGGGTGGCGGGGCTGCATGCGTTGGCCGTAGGCGATCACCTGGTGCACGAAGTCATCGCGGATCGAACGCTGCACCAGCAACCGCGAACCGGCGGTGCAGACTTCGCCCTGGTTGAAGAAGATGCCCTGCGCCACGCCCTTGGCGGCCGCATCCAGGTCCGGCGCGTCGGCGAACACCACGTGCGGGCTCTTGCCACCGCATTCCAGCCAGACCCGCTTGAGGTTGGAGCGCCCCGCGTATTCGAGCAGCCTGGCGCCGGTAACGGTGGAGCCGGTGAAGGCCAGCACGTCCACGTCCATGTGCAGGGCCAGCGGCTCGCCCACGCGTGAGCCGTGACCGGGCAGCACGTTGAGCACGCCGTCCGGCAATCCCGCTTCGGCCGCCAGTGCGGCCAGCCGCAACGCACTCAGTGGCGAGCGCTCGGAGGGTTTCAGCACTACTGAATTTCCCATCGCCAATGCCGGCGCGATCTTCCAGCACGCCATCAGCAGCGGAAAATTCCACGGCACGATGGCCGCCACCACGCCTGCGGCCTCGCGCGTGACCAGGCCCAGCTCGTGCGGACCGGTGGGGGCGATTTCACCGTACAGCTTGTCCACCGCTTCAGCGGTCCAGGTCAGGCAGCGCACCACGCCGGGCAGATCGATGCGACGCGCATCGCGGATCGGCTTGCCCATGTCCAGCGTTTCCAGCAGGGCCAGCTCATCGGCGTGCGTCTCCACCAGCGCGGCCAGCGCCAGCAGCACGCGCTTGCGATGGGCGGGGCTGGCCTGCGACCAGTGGCCTGCCTCGAACGTGCGGCGCGCCGAGGCCACCGCACGCTCGACGTCCTGCGCATCACAGTCGGCCACCGTACCCAGTACACGCCCGTCGATCGGGCTGATGCAATCAAAGCGCGCGCCGCTGGCGGCATCCACGCAGCGGCCATCGATGAACGCTTGCGCAGGAATCGCCACGCGGCTGCGCAGGGCCTGCCAGTGGCTGCGGTCGGGGAAGTCGGCCATGGGTCGCTTCAGCAATCAACGTTCCGTGTTTATACCGGCGCGGCCGCGACCCCACCGTGATCGACCGCGCTGCGCGCTCGCCGGGCATGGCCCGGCGCTACCACAAGGTCGAGGCCCGAACGGTAGCGCCGGGCCATGCCTGCCGACAGAACCGTGACGCGGCTGCGCTAGAGTCGCACCCATCGGACCCGACGGAGCCGGCATGAAAACCCCTGCAAGCGACCTGCACGACCTGGCCACCCAGCGCCCCGATTCACTGGACGCGTACTGGATGCCGTTCACTGCCAACCGCCAGTACAAGGGCGCGCCGCGCATGCTGGTACGTGCCGAGGGCATGCACTACGAGGACGTCGATGGGCGCGCCATCCTCGATGGCACCGCTGGCCTGTGGTGCTGCAATGCAGGGCACGCGCGCCGACGCATCGTCGACGCGATCGCCGAGCAGGCCGCCACCCTCGATTACTCGCCGGCCTTCCAGATGGGTTCGCCGCCGGCCTTCGCCCTGGCGCAGCGATTGGCGGCACTGGCCCCGGCCGGGTTGAACCACGTGTTCTTCACCAGCTCGGGTTCGGAGGCGGTGGATTCAGCGATGAAGATCGTGCTGGCCCACCACCGCCTGCGCGGCGAGGGACAGCGCACGCGTTTCATCAGCCGCGAGAAGGCCTACCACGGGGTCGGCTTCGGCGGCATGGCACTGGGCGGGCTGCCCAACAACCGCCGCCAGTTCGGCCTGCAGCTCGGCGGCGTGGACTACCTGCGGCATACCCTGGACCTGTCACGCAATGCGTTCAGCAAGGGCCTGCCACGCCAGGGCGCCGAGCTGGCCGACGATCTGGAACAGCTGATCGCCCTGCACGATCCGTCCACCATTGCCGCGGTGTTCGTTGAACCCATCGCCGGCTCGGCCGGGGTGATCCTGCCGGCGCCGGGCTATCTGCAACGACTGCGCGAGATCTGCGACCAGCACGGCATCCTGCTGGTGTTCGATGAGGTCATCACCGGCTTCGGCCGGGTTGGCATGGCGTTCGCCGCACAGCGTTTCGGGGTCACGCCGGACCTGTTGACCTTCGCCAAGGGCGCCAGCAACGGCGCGGTGCCGCTGGGAGGCGTGCTGGTCGGCGACAGCGTGCATGCCAGCTTCATGCAGGGTCCGCCACAGGCCATCGAGCTGTTCCATGGCTATACGTATTCGGGCCACCCCTTGGCCTGCGCGGCGGCGTTGGCCACGCTGGACATCTACGCCGAGGAACGGTTGTTCGAGCGCGCGATCGAGCTGGGCGAATACTGGCAGGAGCGCCTGCACGCCCTGCAGGGGTTGCCGAACGTGATCGACATCCGCAACTTCGGCCTGGTCGGTGCGGTGGAGCTGGCACCGCGCAAGGACGCCCCCGGCAGCCGTGGCTACGAGGTGTTCCGCCGCTGCTTCCACGACGGGCGCCTGCTGGTGCGCTGCACCGGCGACATCATCGCGCTGTCACCGCCGCTGATCGTGGACAAGGCACAGATCGACCAGATCACCGGCACCCTGGGCGAGATGATCCGGGCCACCGCCTGAGGCCAGGGCGGTGCTGGCGAGCAGGTACAATGGGCGGTTCCGCTCCTGCCTGTTGCCGTGCCCATGAACATCGTCGTCAAAGAAGAACTCAAGGCCTACATCGACCCGCTCACCGCCGACGAACACGAGGCGCTGGAGCGCAGCATCCTCGCCGAAGGCTGCCGCGATGCGCTGGTACTGTGGGGCGACGTGCTGGTGGATGGACACAACCGCTTCGGCATCTGCCAGAAGCATGGACTGCCGTTCAACACCGTGCAGAACACCCGCTTCCAGAGCATGGAAGACGTGCACCTGTGGATGATCGAGCAGCACCTGGGCCGGCGCAGCGTTTCCGATTTCCAGCGCGGCGTGCTGGCCCTGCGCAAGCGCGACATCCTGTCCGCGCGCAAGCAGGTCGAACAGGCGCAGCTGCAGCGCGAAAGCGACGGCACCGCCGAGCCTGCCGACGAGGCCGGCGAAGACAGCCCACCGTGGGAACCGGCGCCGAAGATCAGCCGCGCCGAACTGGCTCGCGAAGCCAAGCTGAGCACCAGCCAGGTAGGCATGATCGAGCGCATCCACGCCCAGGCCGCGGCCGAGGTGGTGGAAGCGGTGAAGGCCGGCATGATCTCGATCAGCGCCGCCGCCGCCGTGGCCGACCTGCCGGAAGAAGAGCAGCGCGCGGCGGCTGCCGGTGGCAAGGATGAACTGAAGCAGGCTGCAAAGCGCGTGCGTGAGTCCAAGCGCAAGCCGCGTGCGCCGAAGCCTGAACCGGAGTCGGCGGAAATGGACTTCGAAGAGGCCAACGAGGATGAGATCGCCAGCCGCGATGCCGAGGTGCTGGCCGCGCTGGAGCAGCTTGGCGAGGATGCCCCGGCGCTGCGCCGCCGCGTGGTTGCCCTGACCCGCGAGAACGACACCCTGCGCGCACAGCTGGCCCACCTGCGCAGGCAGCTGGAAACGCTCTGAGCATCCCCCGGTAGTGGGGGGGGGGGGGGGGGGGGGGGGGGGGGGGGGGGGGGGGGGGGGGGGGGGGGGGGGGGGGGGGGGGG
>NZ_JBYTEK010000013.1:0-50853 GCF_058783335.1 Stenotrophomonas sp. FW305-C-20-S1
CCCCCCCCCCCCCCCCCCCCCCCCCCCCCCCCCCCCCCCCCCCCCCCCCCCCCCCCCCCCCCCCCCACTACCGCAGGATCAGCGCAGCTTGGCCAGTGCCTGGCCCAGCTGTACCGGATGCTCGGCATCCAGGTGCGGGGCGAATTCGGCCACGCCCGGCGGCAGCAGCACGATCACGGTCGAGCCGTAATTGAAGCGCGCCATCTCTTCAAAGCGCTGCAGCGTGATGCCGCGGCCCCGGTAATCCTTGCGGGTGATGCGGTCGCCGTAGTGCGGAATCTCTTCGCCGCTCCACACCGTTTCCACGCCCGACACCAGCAGCGCACCGACCATCACGCTGACCATCGGGCCGAAGCTGGTATCGAAATGGCAGACCAGGCGTTCGTTGCGTGCGAACAGGCCAGGCACGTTGTTCACCGCGGCCGGGCCGACGCTGAACAGGCGACCGGGCACGTGCACGGTTTCGCGCAGGGTGCCGGTCCACGGCATGTGCACGCGGTGGTAGTCGCGCGGCGACAGGTACACCGTGGCATACAGGCCCTCGTTGAACGGCTTGGCGTCCTCGGCGCTGCCCAACAGCTCGGCGGCGGTGAACGACTGCCCCTTGGCCTGGAAGATGCGCCCGGCGTCGATCTTTCCGAGCTGGCTGATGCGGCCGTCCGCCGGCATCACCAGGCTGCGCGGATCGGCATCGGCCACGCGCGCGCCGGGTTTCAGCGCGCGGGTGAAGAACTGGTTGAAGGTCGGGTAGCTGCGCGGGTCCGGATTGGCCGCTTCATCCAGGTTGACGTTGAACTTGCGGGTGACCGTGTCGATCAGCCAGCGCGATACGCGCGGGTTGTCCGAGTACGCCAGCGAACGCGCCATCGAGGACAGCAGGCGGTGGGGCAGGACGTACGTCAGGGCGGTGGTCAGACTCATGGGGCGGATTTCTCGGTCAGCTTCTGCAGGTCGCGGGCGATCGCCGGCGCGTTGAACGGGGGCCGCACCAGGCCGGCGAGCCGGCCCTGCGGATCGAGCACGGCCAGGCTGGCGGAGTGCTCGAGGGTGTAATCCTCGGGATTCTCGTCGAAGTGCTTGCCCGGCACCTTCTGGAACACGAAGCCCAGCGAGGTGGCAAAGCGCTCCAGCGAGGGGATGTCGGCAGTCGCCGCCAGGGTGTCCTTGTGGAAGCCATGGGCGTACTCGCCCAGGCGCGTGGCGGTGTCGCGCTCCGGGTCGACCGAGACGAACAGCACGCGCGGGCGCAGGCCGTCGGGCAGGGCTTCCCACTGGTTCTGCGCCCCGGCCAGCTCGGCCAGGGTGGTCGGGCAGACGTCGGGACAGAACGTGAAGCCGAGGAACACCAGGGTCCAGTGGCCCTTCAGTTCGCCGGGAATCAGCCGCGTGCCGTCGGACTGGGCCAGGTTGTAGTCGGGCAGGGCGCGCGGCTGCGGGTACAGGGTGATCGCTTCGGTGGCCGGCTGCCCGGCCGGCGGCTTCGGCGCGAACACCTGCTGGGCGGCGAGCAGGCCAAGGCCCGCCGCCAGGGCGATCAGCAGGATGATGCCGACGTTGCGATTGAACATGGGATTCCGCCGCAGGAAGTGGCCACCATCATACCGGCTGCGGCTGGATCGTTTCTGCCGCAACGGATGCCGGCGCAGGCGGCAACCCCTATAATCGGGGGCCACTTTGCCCGCAGTACCGCCATGACCGCTGAAACGGCCGCCGAACTCCATACGATCATCGATCTGATCCGCTACGGCACCAGCCGTTTCAATGCTGCGGGCCTGACCTTCGGGCACAGCTACGACAATGCCCTGGACGAGGCCACCCAGCTGGTGCTGCACGGCCTGCACCTGCCGCACGACCTCGGCCCGGCCTATGGCCAGGCGCGCCTGCTGCGCGAAGAGAAGCTGGCGGTGCTGGAGCTGTTCCAGCGCCGCATCGACGAGCGCATCCCGGCCGCCTACCTGACCGGTGAAGCCTGGTTCGCCGGCCTCAGCTTCAAGAGCGACACGCGCGCGCTGGTGCCGCGTTCGCCGATCGCCGAGCTGATCGAGTGCGGCTTCGAGCCGTGGCTGGCCGGCCGCGATGTCAACCGCGCGCTGGACCTGTGCACCGGTTCGGGCTGCATCGCCATCGCCATGGGCCACTACTACCCGAACTGGGAAGTGGACGGCGTGGACCTCAGCGATGAGGCGCTGTCACTGGCCGAAGAGAACAAGGAACGCCTGCAGGCGCACAACGTGACCCTGCTGAAGTCGGACCTGTTCAACGGCCTGACCGGTCGCCACTACGACCTGATCGTCACCAACCCGCCGTACGTCACCAACGACGAGACCGACGCCCTGCCGCAGGAATACTCCTACGAGCCGGAGATGGGCCTGCGTGCCGGCGACGACGGCCTGGACCTGGTGCTGAAGATCCTGCGCGACGCGCCGCTGCACCTGAGCGAGGACGGCCTGCTGATCTGTGAAGTGGGCGAATCCGAACAGCACCTGATCAAGCTGCTGCCGGAAGTGGATTTCGCCTGGGTCGAATTCAAGGTCGGCCAGATGGGCATCTTCGCGGTCGAGTGCCGCGAGCTGATCGCCCACAGCGCGCGCATCACCGAACTGGCGGCGCAGCGCCCGTGAGCTCCAATTCGTTCGGCAAGCTGTTCACCGTCACCACGTTCGGCGAATCGCACGGGCCGGCCATCGGCTGCGTGATCGATGGCTGCCCGCCGGGGCTGGCGCTGGACGCGGCCGAATTCAACCATGACCTGCAGCGTCGCGCCACCGGCAAGAGCCGGCATACGTCGGCGCGGCGCGAGGCCGACGAGGTCGAGATCCTGTCCGGGGTGTACGAGGGCCTGACCACCGGCACCCCGATCGCGCTGCTGATCCGCAACACCGACCAGCGCAGCAAGGACTACAGCAACATCGGCCAGCAGTTCCGTCCGGGGCATGCCGACTACAGCTACTGGCACAAGTACGGCATCCGCGACCCGCGCGGCGGTGGCCGCTCCTCGGCGCGCGAGACCACCATGCGCGTGGCTGCTGGCGTGGTCGCCAAGAAATGGCTGGCCGAGCGTTTCGGCATCACCGTGCGCGGCTACCTGTCGCAGCTGGGCGAGATCACTCCGGCCGGTTTCGACTGGTCGGTAATCGAGGAGAATCCGTTCTTCTGGCCGCACGCCGCACAGGTGCCCGAGCTGGAGGCGTACATGGATGCGCTGCGCAAGTCCGGCGATTCGGTCGGTGCCTGCGTGGACGTGGTCGCCGACAATGTACCGCCGGGCTGGGGCGAGCCGATCTACGGCAAGCTTGATGGCGAGCTCGCGGCCGCACTGATGAGCATCAACGCGGTGAAGGGTGTGGAGATCGGCGACGGTTTCGCCAGCGCCATGCAGAAGGGCACCGAACACCGTGACCTGCTGACCCCGCAGGGTTTTGCCAGCAACCATGCCGGCGGCATTCTCGGTGGTATCTCCACCGGCCAGCCAGTGGTCGCTTCGATGGTGCTCAAGCCGACCTCCAGCCTGCGCCTGCCCGGTGAATCGCTGGATACGGCCGGCAATGTGGTGGAGGTGGTCACCACCGGCCGCCATGATCCCTGCGTCGGCATCCGCGCCACGCCCATCGCCGAGGCGATGATGGCCCTGGTGCTGATGGACCAGGCGCTGCGCCACCGCGCGCAGTGCGGCGATGTCGGCACCATCACTCCGCGCATTCCCGGCCAGCTTGATGGCTGATACGCGGCCGACGGTATGGGTGAGCCAGCCGCTGATCGACGCGGCCATCGCGCCGCTGCGCGATCGCGTGCAGCTGCGCACCACCGATACCGTCACCGCCTGGTCGCCACAGCAGATCGCCGCGCAGCTGGCGGACGTTGACGGGGCGATCATCACCCTCAACGAGCGCATCGGTGCGACCCAGGTCGCCGATGCCGCGCAGTTGAAGGTGATCGCCAATGTCGGCGTCGGCTACAACAATCTGGATGTCGACGCGCTCAGCGCCGCCGGCATTCTCGCCAGCAACACCCCGGACGTTCTCACCGAGACCACCGCCGATCTCGGCTTTGCGCTGTTGATGGCCACCGCGCGCCGGATCACCGAATCCGAGCGCTGGCTGCGCGAGGGCCAGTGGGGGCAGTGGTCGTTCCAGACCATGCTGGGGGCCGACATCCATGGCAGCACGCTGGGCATCCTCGGCATGGGCCGCATCGGCCAGGGCATCGCCCGTCGCGGCGCGCACGGCTTTGGCATGAAGGTGCTCTACCACAACCGTTCGCGGCTGCCGGCCGATACCGAAGCCGCGCTCGGCGCGACCTACGTGGATCTGGACACGCTGCTGGCGCAGTCCGACCATCTGTTGACCGTGTTGCCATACACCGCCGCCTCGCACCACATCATCGACGCTGCCGCGCTGGCCAAGATGAAGCCGTCTGCCACCCTGGTGAACATCGCCCGCGGCGGCATCGTCGACGAACTGGCGTTGGCCGATGCACTGGCCAACGGTCGCCTGGCGGCGGCCGGCCTGGATGTCTACGAAGGCGAACCGAACGTGCGGCCGGAACTGCTGGCCCTGCGCAACATCGTGCTGACCCCGCATATCGGCAGCGCATCGCTGGCCACGCGTACGGCCATGGTGCAGCTGGCCGTGGACAATCTGCTGGCCGGGCTTGGCCTGGATGGCAGCCCATCGCGCATGCCGAGCGCGATCAACGCCGACGCGGCCCTTGCCGCGCGCGCGACCTCGGACAAAAAAAGCGGGAAACGATAGGGAACCTCCGCGCATCCATCCGAGGAGGCTCCCCGAACCCAGCTGTCGTGCGTGAGTTTTCCCCCTTCCCGTTTTCGTGAGAGTTCCCCCATGAGCAATGCACAACGCAGCTTCCACGTCGCCATCGTCGGTGCCACCGGCGCGGTCGGCGAGACCATGCTGGCCATCCTGGCCGAGCGCGATTTCCCGGTCGGCACCCTGAGCCTGCTCGCTTCCGAGCGCTCGGCCGGCGGCGAAGTCGAATACAACGGCAACAAGGTCAGGATCCAGGACCTGGCCACTTTCGACCCGAGTGGCGTGGACATCGCCCTGTTCTCGGCCGGTGGCAGCGTGTCCAAGGAATACGCCCCGAAGTTCGCTGCCGCTGGCGCGGTGGTGATCGACAACTCCTCGGCCTTCCGTTACGACGATGACGTGCCGCTGGTGGTGTCGGAGGTCAATCCGGACCAGGTCGCCAACCGTCCGCGCGGCATCATCGCCAACCCGAACTGCTCGACCATGCAGATGCTGGTCGCGCTGGCACCGCTGCACCGCAAGTACGGCATCGAGCGCATCAACGTGTCCACCTACCAGTCGGTATCCGGCGGTGGCCGTTCGGCACTGGAAGAACTGGGCAAGCAGACCGGCCAGCTGCTGAGCTTCCAGGAAATCGATCCGCAGCGTTTCCCGGTGCAGATCGCCTTCAACCTGATCCCGCACATCGACGACTTCCTGGACAACGGCTTCACCAAGGAAGAGATGAAGCTGGTCTGGGAGACCCGCAAGATCCTGGGCGACGACAGCATCCTCGTGAACCCGACCGCGGTGCGCGTGCCGGTGTTCTATGGCCACTCCGAATCGGTGGCGATCGAAACCCGTGACAAGGTGACCGTGGCCGAAGCGCGCGCGCTGCTGGAACAGTCGCCGGGCATCGAGGTGGTGGATCGTCACGAGGCCGGTGGCTACCCGACGCCGGTCACCCATGCCTCGGGCACCGACGCGGTGTACGTCGGCCGCATCCGCGAGGACCTGTCGCATCCGCGCGGCCTGAACCTGTGGATCGTGTCGGACAACGTGCGCAAGGGCGCAGCCCTCAACGCGGTGCAGCTGGCCGAGCTGGTCGCCGCCGAGAAGCGCTGATCCCTGCCGTTGCATGACCGGTAGTGCCGGCCGCTGGCCGGCAGTGCCTTATCGGTGCATGCCCGTGCCTGCCGGCCAATGGCCGGCACTAGCGCAGTCCGCCTCCCCGGTGGGTGCGGACCGTGGTCCGCACGCTTTATAGTGTCGCCCATGAATAAACGAGCCAAGGGCGCACGGCGTCCGCTCACCTGTCTTTCCGCCGCGCTGCTGGCCCTGGTCAGCAGTTCGGCCATGGCCCTGGGCCTGGGCGACATCCGGGTCCTGTCCAAGCCGGGACAGCCGTTGCTGGCCGAGATCCCGGTGATCTCGGCCGATCCGTCCGAACTTGAGAACCTGCGCGTCGCGCTCGCTTCGCCGGTCACCTTCGAGCGCGTTGGCCTGCAGCGCCCGGCGGGTCTGGTCAGCGAACTGCAGTTCGAGCTGACCCGCAATGCGCAGGGCAGGGCGGTGGTGCGGGTGACCTCGCAGACGCCAGTGGAAACACCCTCGTTGAGCTTCCTGGTCGAGGCCGACTGGGGCCAGGGCCGGCTGGTGCGTGAGTACTCGGCGCTGGTCGATGCACCGGCCAGTGCACTGGCCGTGGCCGAACCGGAAATCGTCGCGCCGGCCGGCGTGCTGTCGGACACCATCGTCCGTGATGCGCCTGCCGCCGCTGCAACCGCACCCGAGCCGGCACCGGTCACGGCGGCCGCCGCACCTGCTGCACCGCGTCCACGGGCTGCGTCACCTGCGCCAGCACCTGCACCAGCGCTCGCTGCAGACGGCAGTGTGACCGTGCAGCGCGGACAGACGCTTTCGCAGATCGCCGGCTCGCTGGCCCGTGGCAATCAGATCAGTCGCGACCGGGCGATGATCGCGCTGTTGCGTGCCAACCCCGAAGCCTTCATCCGTGGCAACGTCAACCTGCTCAAGCAGGGCGCGGTACTGCGCATGCCGGGCGATACCGCACTGGCCGCGGTGGATGCGGCCGAGGCCGCCGCGCTGGTCCGCGAGCATGCCGCACAGTGGCGGCAGGCACGCACCGTGCCACAGCCGGCTGGCGCCGCGATGCCGGTGGCCAAGGCCGATGGCGCTGCTTCTTCCCCGGCTGCGGCCACCGGGGCACGACTTGAAATCGCTCCGGCGCTGGCATCCGACGCCGCGCACGCGGGCACAACCACCGGCACCAGTGCCGGCAGCGAGGGTGACATGCTGGGCAACGAACAACTGCGCCAGGCCAAGGAGGACATCGCCACCCGCGATGCCGAAATCGGCGATCTGAAGCAGCGCGTGGCGGAGCTGGAGAAGCTCAAGGAGCAGCAGCAGTCACTGATCGCGATGAAGGACAACGACCTGGCCGCCGCGCAGCAGCGTTTGGCCCAGGCGCCCGGTGCGCCCGGCGCTGGCACGCCGTGGTACTGGCTGGGCCTGCCGCTGCTCGTGCTGGTTGCCCTGGGCGCCTGGCTGCTGCGTCGTCGCAAGCCCTCGCCGCTGCCGCCGCTGCGCGAGGAACACGATGCCGCCGGCCTGGCAGCAGCGCTGCCGGCAGGTGCCGCGCTGGACACCCTGACCGAACAGGACGCCGGGGTGAACTTCGCCGCCGATGGCGGACGCCAGGAACCGGCGATGCCGGCCTGGGCTGCCACCGACCATGACGTGCCGGCTGCGGACATCCATGAGGATGCCTCGCCGGCCGAGTGGCGGGCGGGTGAGCTTGATGAAGACGAACGGGTTGAACTGCCTGCTGCGGTGAACGATCTGCCGCGTTGGGACGATCCTGCCGGCGCGGCTGCGGTGGCGCCCATCGAGCCAGCCGAGGTAGCCGTGCCCGAATACGCGCTGCAGGCCGAACAGGAGCCGCAGTTCCGCGGTGTGTTCGATCTGCCGGCCGAACCGCATGAGCATGAGACGGCTGCACCGGTCGACCTGCACGACGACCGTGCTGCCGCTGAGGACGCCGTCGGGTCTGCTGCAGACAATAGCCATGACTGGGCACCGCGTATCGGCCAGGAGCGGCTGGAACTGGCCATCGCCTATCTGGACCTGGGCGACGCGCAGACCGCGCGCACCCTGCTGCAGGAGGTTGCCGAAGGGGGTGACCTGCATTGCCAGGCGCAGGCCCGCGAACTGCTGGCCCGTCTGCCCTGACACCCTTTCGACAAGGACCTGCGATGACCCGCGAACGCCGTCTCGACTACGTTGAATTCGCCTCGAGCGACCCGGCTGCGAGCCGCGCGTTCTTCGAGGTCGTGTTCGGCTGGTCGTTTGTCGATTACGGCAGCGACTACACCGCTTTCGATGATGGCCGCCTGCAGGGAGGCTTCTTCCGTGGCCAACCGCAACGTGCCAGCGAAGGCGCGCCACTGCTGGTGCTGTATGCCGACCAGCTGGCGCCGATGGAAGCGGCGGTGCGCGCGGCCGGTGGTCAGATCGTGCGGACCGTGTTCTCTTTCCCTGGCGGCAGCCGTTTCCAGTTCGTCGAGCCCGGTGGCAACGAACTGGCGGTCTGGTCCGAGCGCGACCCGGCCTGAGCGCCGCCCCACCCGCAATATCGAGGTAGCACATGCGTTACGCGCTCGGCGTCGAGTACGACGGCAGCGATTTCAGGGGCTGGCAGAACCTGGGCGAGGGCGGACCCAGCGTCCAGGCCAGCCTGGAACAGGCCCTGTCATCGGTGGCCGATACCCCGCTGCAGGTGGTCTGCGCCGGCCGCACCGATGCCGGCGTGCACGGCCAGTGCCAGGTCGTGCACTTTGACACCGACGTGGCGCGTGATCCGCGCGCGTGGATGCTCGGCACCACCACCCGCCTGCCGCGTTCGATCGCCGTGCGCTGGTGCGTGCCGGTGGCCGACGATTTCCATGCCCGTTTCTCCGCCCGCGCACGACGTTATCGCTACCGCCTGCTCAATCGCGAAGTGCGCCCGGCGCTGGGCCGGCAGACCCTGAGCTGGGAGCGGCGCCCGCTCGATGCCGAGCGCATGCACCTGGCCGGGCAGGCCCTGTTGGGCGAGAACGATTTCAGCGCCTTCCGCTCGGTCCAGTGCCAGGCCCTGCATGCCCGGCGAGAGCTGCAGTCGCTGCAGGTCAGCCGCCACGACGACGTCATCGAGGTGGCGGTGCGCGGCAATGCATTCCTTCATCACATGGTCCGCAATATCGTCGGTTCGTTGATACTGGTCGGCAGTGGCGAGCAGCCGGTGGAGTGGATCGCCGAACTGCTGGCCGGGCGCGACCGCACCGTGGCCGGTCCCACCGCTCCTCCGCAGGGACTGGTGTTCCTGGGGCCGCTGTACCCCGACAACTGGCATCTGCCCGCCGAGGTAACGCTATGAGCCGCTCCTACTACCGTACCCGCATCAAGTTCTGTGGCATGACCCGTGCCGGCGACGTGCGCCTGGCCGGCGAGCTGGGCGTGGATGCGGTGGGCTTCATCTTCGCCCGCGAGAGCAGCCGCCGGGTTGCGCCGGCCGAAGCGCGCGCGATGCGCCAGGCCATCGCACCGATGGTCGACGTGGTGGCGCTGTTCCGCAACAACAGCAGGGAAGAAGTGCGCGAGGTGCTGCGTACCGTGCGGCCGACCCTGCTGCAGTTCCATGGCGAGGAAGACGAGAGCTTCTGCCGCAGCTTCAACATGCCTTACCTGAAGGCGATCGCCATGGGCGGGCGCGAGGAGATCAATGCGCGCACCCTGCAGCTGCGCTACCCCAGCGCCGCCGGCTTCCTGTTCGACAGCCATGCGCCGGGCGGCGGCGGCGGTACCGGCGTGGCCTTCGACTGGTCGCGTATCCCCACCGGCCTGCACCGGCCGTTCCTGCTGGCCGGAGGCCTGACGCCGGAGAACGTGCATGACGCCGTGCTGGCGACCCTGCCGTGGGGCGTGGATGTCTCCAGTGGCATCGAACTGGAGCCGGGCATCAAGGACGGCTACAAGATGCGCACGTTCGTCGAAGAAGTCCGGCGCTCCGATTGCGCCGTGCTGGATTGAGACACGGTCACTTCTGAGGTGTCCGGTCTTCACATTTGAGCCTGCACACCCTCTTCACATAGGATGATCCCCAAGCGTGCTGGCCATGAGGGCCGGCACGAGGATCGACGGAGCCGCTGGTGGCGTGCTCCGAACGGGCGCCTGGCGCCCCCGCCCAGGAAGGCAAGCGATGCAGGAATTCCTAACCGTCGTACTCGGTTATCCGACCCTCCCGTACAGCGTAGCGCTGGCGGTGGCGGTTCTGTATTGGGGGATTGCCGCCTTTGGCCTGGTCGATGACGGTTTCGGCGAGGCCGGTGCCGATGGCGCCCTTGAAGGCGATGCCCATCTCAGTGGCCTGTCAGCGCTGCTGGCGCGCTGGGGCCTGGGCGGCGTGCCGCTCATGGTGGTGGTGACGCTGCTGAGCCTGTTCGCCTGGACCCTCACCTACTTCATCCATCTGTACCTGCTGCTGCCGTTGCCCGACCTGCTGCGCTGGTCATTGGGCACCGTCGTGGCGGTGCTTGCGCCCCTGCCGGCCGTGCCGGTCACCGCGCTGCTGCTGCGTCCCATCCGCCGCTTCCTGCTGCGCCTGCGCCCTGTGCCGCAGGCCTCGCTGCTGGGCCGGGTCGGCGTGGTCGCTTCGCCGAAGGTCGACGCACGCAGTGGCCATGCCACCGTCGATGACGGCGGTGCCGGCCTGGTCCTGCAGATCCGCAGCGACATCGAACTGCAGCGCGGCGAGCGCATCGTGCTGGTCGAGCACGTGGCTGCACAACACCATTACCGGGTGGTCCGCGCCGACGCGGTCGCCCTCGACTTCCAGGACAACCTGCTTCCGGGCAACAAGGAGAAACATCAATGACGTTGGCATCCGTGCTCCCCTTCCTGATCATCGTGGGCGGCGTCCTCGCCCTCCTGCTCGGCGTGGCGGGCCTGTTCAAGGCGTTCTACCGCAAGGTCGACCAGGGCGTGGCCCTGATCGTCAACGACATGAGTTCCACCCCGAAAGTGCATTTCACCGGTGCGCTGATCATTCCCGTGCTGTACCGCGCCGAGCTGATGCGGATCAGCCTGATCACCCTGCAGATCGACCGCCGCGGCAAGGAAGGCCTGATCTGCCGCGACAACATGCGCGCCGACATCGCCGTGGCGTTCTACCTGCGCGTCAACGAGACCCAGGCCGACGTACTGCGCGTGGCCAAGGCGATCGGCGCCGACCGCGCGTCGGACAAGCATGCCGTCGATGAGCTGTTCAACGCCAAGTTCTCCGAAGCACTGAAGACGGTCGGCAAGAAGTTCGATTTCACCGAGCTGTTCGAGAAGCGCCAGGAATTCCGCGACGAGATCATCGCGGTGATCGGCAACGACCTCAATGGGTATGTGCTGGAAGACGTGGCCATCGACTACCTGGAGCAGACCCCGAAGTCGCTGCTGGACCAGTTCAACATCCTCGACGCGCAGGGCATCCGCAAGATCACCGAGCTGACCGCTGCGCAGAACGTGGTGACCAACGAGCTGGAGCAGAACGAGAAGCTGGCCATCACCAAGAAGAACGTCGAAGCCCGCGAAGCACTGCTGGCCCTTGAACGGCAGCAGGCCGAAGCCGAGGCACGGCAGAAGCGCGAGATCGAGACCATCCGTGCGCGCGAGGAAGCCGAGACCGCCAAGGTGCAGGAAGAGCAGCGCCAGCTGTCCGAGAACGCCCGCATCGAAGCGCAGCAGGTGATCGACATCCGCGAGCAGAACCGCATGCGCGAAGTTGAAGTGGCCGAGCAGAACCGCCAGCGCGCCGTGGCCATCGAAGCCGAGCGCGTCGAGCGCGCACGCCAGCTGGAGCAGGTCACCACCGACCGCGAAGTGCAGCTGCAGGGCGTGGAGCGCGACAAGGTGGTCGAGCAGGGCAAGATGGACGTGGCCAACATCACCCGCGAACGTATCTCCATCGACAAGACCGTGGCGCAGGAAGAAGAGCGCATCAAGGAAGTGCGCGAAGTCTCCGAGGCCGACCGCCAGAAGCAGGTGTTGATCCTGGAAGCCGAGGCGAAGGCGCAGGAATCGCTGGTGCGCGAAGTGAAGGAAGCCCAGGCCCGCGAGACCGCCTCCAAGCATCGCGCGGTGGAGCTGACCACGCTGGCGCAGGCCGAGCACGAAGCCGCCGGCAAGCAGGCCGAGGCCAAGCGCCTGCTGGCCGACGCCTTCCGCGCCGAGCAGGCCGCACCCGGCCTGGCCGAAGCGCAGGTACGCGAAGCGTCGGCGCTGGCCATCGAGAAGGTCGGCATCGCCGAGGCGCGCGTGATCGAAGCCAAGGCCGAAGCGAACCTGAAGCAGGGCAGCAACGAGGCGCGCGTGCTGGCCGAGACGCTGCAGGCACAGGCACAGGGCGAGGAGAAGATGGGCCTGGCCCGCGCCACCGCCACTGAATCGCTGGGCAACGCCGAAGCCGGCGTGGTGCAGAAGAAGCTGCTGGCCGAGGCCGAGGGCCTGGTCCGCAAGTTCGAGGCCATCGCCTCGCTGAGCGACCAGGCGCGCGGCCATGAAGAATTCCGCATGATGCTGGACAACAGCCTGAAGCAGGCGCTGGCCTCGATCGAAGCCGGCAAGGAAGTTTCGCGCGAGAACGCCGGCGTCATCGCCAGCGCGCTGCGCAACGCCGACATCGACCTGGTTGGCGGCGACGGCGGCATGTTCGAGAACCTGATCAAGGCGGTTTCGCTGGGCAAGTCGATCGAGGGCTTCGCCGGCAAGAGTCCGATCGTGCAGGACCTGATGCAGCGCTACCTGGGCGTCAACGTGGCCGACAATGCACCGCGGCAGATCGCCGAGGACGCAGAGACCGTGCCCGTCGCGGCGACCGTCGTGGTCGACAGCGCGCGCTGATCCACCCGGCGATGGCCATGGCCATCGCCCACCCGTGCCGGCCGCATCGACGGCCGGCCGTCCGTGAGCCGGAAACCTGCTGATGTCCGAAACCAAACCGTCCACCGAGTCCGCCGCACCAGAGGCTGCCGGCGATACCGTCGACCAGGCCGTAGCCAAGGGCGGCGCCTATGAAGTCCTGCGGCGCCGTCTCGGCGAACTGGGCCAGCGCCTGCAGGCCGTTGCCGAGCAGCTGAACCGCCAGCGCCTGGCCGAGTTCGGCGACAGCCGCCTGGAGGTGGTCGGCCGTTTCCGCATCCGCAGCGAGAACAACTGTGTCGGCCGCGACATCGTCCAGGTCGGCCCGGATCGCCTGCTGTTCGGCTACAACGTGTTCATCGGGCTCAAGACCCAGACCCGCATCGAAGATGTGTTCGGTCTGTACCGGCTGGTACAGGGCGCTGATGGCTACGACGTCGCTGCCCTTGAACTGAGGGGCAGTTTCCTCGACCAGCCCGGCTTCGTGCATGACTTCAACGAGCTGTACGCCTACTACAAGCATGCGCGCCTGCTGCAGCTGATCGTGGTGGGCGACAAGCTGCTGGCCTCGTTCCAGATCGGTGAGCGCAGCAGCGACGTGCGCGTGTTCCGCTGGGCGTTGTCACGCGAAGGTGAACTGACCTATCTCGATGCGCGCGGCGAGCGTGACATCGCCTTGCCGCCACCCTTCGATTTCGAATGGACCCGCGCCACGCGCGACCTTGCCGTCAACGGCCGCCATTCGCATCTGAACATCCTCGATACCCTGTTCGTGGAAACCACCGGTGGCGATCTCACCATCAAGGTGGAGAACAACACCGAAACCGGGCAGGGCATCTACAGCGAACCGGTGGAGGACAGCACGCAGTCGCTGGACGATGCCCAGTTCGAGTTCGCCCGGGTCGGGTCGCTGGTGCTGCTGAAAGTGCTGCCCTACCGCGAAACCGAATGGCGCGGACTGATCTACAACACGCTTACCGGCGACATCGTGCGCAACGATGCCATCGTCCAGGCCTGCGTGCAGCTGCCCGAAGACCACGGCATCATCTTTCCCGGCGGCTATTACCTGCAGGGTGGCGAGCACAAGGCGTTCGACGCCTCGATGGATGGCATGCAGTTCAAGCGCAGCATCCGTTCGCCCAACGGCGAGGACGTGCTGTACATCTTCTACGAGCGAGAAGGCGGGCGTTCGGCGCTGTTCGTCTACAACACCATCCAGCGCGTGCTGCAGAACCCCGTGTTCGGCCACGGCTATGCCTTCATGCAGGACGGGCGCATGGTGCTGTTCCATGCCGAAGGCACCGAGCCAACCCGCATCCATCCGATGCAGGTCTGGCAGACGCCCTTCAGCAGCGATGAGTTCGCCGCCAGCCGTCCGCCCGGCAATACCTTCATGGGGCGCATCGGCAACGCCGAGCTGGTTCGCGGCATCTCCAACCTGTTCAACCTGGCGCGCGAGATCGACGGCCAGGATGTATCGGTGCAGCGCTACCAGCGCCTGGTCGCCGACACCCGGCGGCTTTTCGATGCGCATCATTGGCTGGGTGACGAGGCCTGCGATGGCGCCGAGGCCCTGCTGCGGCAGATCAGCGCCACCGGCGAATCGGTGCTGGACGAATACGAAAAGGTGCAGTCGATCCGCCAGCAGTCGGCCCAGGCAATGGCTGAGGCAGAGGCCACGCACAAGGCGCTGCTGGGCCGGCTGCAGCCGGAAAACTGGAACGAGGTGCAGGCCTTCGTCGAAGCGCTCAACGCGATCACCGCACTGCGCGGTCGACTGCTGACCATCCGCGAACTGCGCTACATCGATACCGCGCGCATCGAGGCGATGGCCGCCGAACTTGTGCAGGCGCACGACCGTGTCGGCGCCGCCACCGGTACCTTCCTTGCCGGCGATGCAGCACTGGCCCCCTTGACCGTCCGCATGCAGGCGCTGGACGACGCCGCACAGCAGGCCGCCAGTGCACGCCAGCTGGATGAGCAGCTGGACGGCCTGCGCGGCATGGCCGGCGATCTGGACATGCTGTCCGAGCTGATGGCCGGGCTGAAGGTCGACGATGCGACCGCGCGCACCCGCGTCGTCGAATCCATCTCGCTGCTGTACGGGCGCCTGAACCAGGCACGCGCACGCGCCGAACAGCGCCGCAAGTCGCTGGGTTCGGCCGAAGCCGTGGCCCAGTTCGCCGCCCAGTTCGCCCTGTTCTCGCAGTCGATCACCAGCGCGCTGGCGATGGCCAGCGACCCTGAGCGGGCCGACGAACAGTTGTCGCGCCTGCTGGTGCAGCTGGAAGAACTGGAAAGCCAGTTCGGCGAGCACGAGCAGTTCCTCGGCGACATCCTGAGCAAGCGCGAAGAGCTGGTCGAAGCCTTCGATACGCACAAGCAGGCCCTGCTGGATGATCGCCAGCGCAAGGCGCGCTCGGTGCTCGATGCCGCCAACCGCATCCTTGATGGCCTCGGAAAGCGTACCGAGCGGTTCGGCACGGCCGACGAGCTCAACGCGTTCTTCGCCGGCGATCCGCTGATCCTCAAGCTGCGTGAACTGGCCGAGCGCCTGCGTGCGCTGCGCGACAACGTCAAGGCAGACGATGTCGAGGCGCGCCTGAAGGGCGTGCGCGACCAGGCCGTGCGCCAGCTGCGCGACCGCAGCGACCTGTACGAGGCCGGCGGCAACGTGGTCCGCCTTGGCCCGCGCCATCGATTCAGCGTGAACACCCAGGCGCTGGACCTGACCCTGCTGCCACGGGGTGAAACCCTTGCCATCCACCTCACCGGCACCGATTTCCTGGAGACCCTGCACGATCCCGAGCTTGATGCGCTCAAGCCGTTCTGGCCGGTGACCCTGGATTCGGAATCGGCAGCGATCTACCGCGGCGAATACCTGGCCGGGTGCCTGTTGCTGGCTGCGGAGGAGGGCCGCGATGGCCTGGACCTGGCCCAGCTGCAGCACGATGCGGCCGAACCGGAAGCGCTGGACCAGCGGGTCCGCGCCTTTGCCGCGCCCCGTTACCGCGAGGGCTACGAGCGCGGTATCCATGACCATGACGCCGCCCTGATCCTGCGCGCGCTGTTGCCGCTGCAGCAGGCCGCCGGACCGCTGCGGCATTCGCCCCATGTGCGTGCGTTGGCACTGCTGTTCTGGGCCGCGCGGCAACGCGATGAAGCCGTGGCGCAGTGGCCCGGCCGGCAGGCTGGTGCCGAGGCCATCGCGCGCCTGTTCGGTTCCGATGAGGGGCGCCAGGCCCTGCGTGCGGAAATGGCCAAGGCGCTGCATGACCATGCACTCGCGCATGCACTGCCGTTCGACGCCGCCGCCGCCGATGCAGCAGCGGCATACCTGGGCGAAGAACTGGTGGCCGGCGAGCCGGTGTTCAGCACCAGCCGGCACGCGCAGGCATTGCTGGACGCGCTGTCGCAGCAACTGGAGCAGGCGGGCCAGCGTGATGCGCTTGAACGTGCGCTGCAGCGCTCGCAGGATCCGCTGGCCATGCGTTGGGCATTGGCCGGGCAATGGCTGCGGGCGCTCGCCGGGCTGCCGGCACAGTCGGCGCATGCCGGCTATGTCGAAGAAGCAGCGGCATTGCTGCTGGTGCAGCGACAGCTGCGCACCCGTGCCAGCGATGCACCGCTGCAGGCGGAGGTCAGCGGCCTGCTGGGTGAACACGCCCGCATCCACAACGGCAGCCTGACCGTGTCGCTGGACGATTTCCTGGCACGCCTGCAGCATCACCTGCAGGCGTTCGTACCGGCCTTCCATGCCTATCAGGCGGTGCGCCAGGGCATCATCGGTCGCGAACGCGAAACCCTGCGGCTGTCGGAGTTCAAGGCCCGGCCGTTGTCGTCCTTCGTGCGCAACAAGCTGATCAACGACGTATATCTCGGCGTGATCGGCGACAACCTGGCCAAGCAGATGGGTACCGTTGGCGAGAACAAGCGCAGCGACCTGATGGGCCTGCTGATGATGATCTCGCCGCCCGGCTACGGCAAAACCACGTTGATGGAGTACGTGGCGCATCGCCTCGGCCTGGTCTTCATGAAGATCAACGGCCCGGCGCTGGGCCACGAAGTGC
This sequence comes from Stenotrophomonas sp. FW305-C-20-S1, assembly GCF_058783335.1. Taxonomy (NCBI): domain Bacteria; kingdom Pseudomonadati; phylum Pseudomonadota; class Gammaproteobacteria; order Lysobacterales; family Lysobacteraceae; genus Stenotrophomonas; species Stenotrophomonas sp. FW305-C-20-S1. Next base: position 16,784 of record NZ_JBYTEK010000013.1, read on the forward strand.
GGTCGCTGGATCCGCAGCAGGCACCGGACGCCACCTCGCGGCAGGAGCTGGAAAAGCTCAACCTGGCGCTGGAGATGGGCAACAACACCATGCTGTATGTCGATGACATCCAGCACACGCACCCCGAGTTCCTGCAGAAGTTCATCTCGCTGTGCGATGGCACGCGCCGCATCGAAGGCGTATGGCGCGGCCGTACGCGCACCTACGACATGCGTGGCAAGAAGTTCTGCGTGGTCATGGCCGGCAACCCGTACACCGAATCCGGCGAAGTGTTCAAGATTCCGGACATGCTGGCCAACCGTGCCGACATCTACAACCTGGGCGATGTGCTCGGTGGCATGGAAGCAGCCTTCACGCTCAGCTACATCGAGAACAGCCTGACCTCCAACCCGGTATTGGCGCCGCTGGCCACGCGCGAGATGGCCGACCTGTACCTGCTGGTCGACCGCGCGATGGGCAAGGATGTGTCCACCAACGGCCTGAGCCACGCCTACAGCGGCGCCGAGATCAACGAGATCACCGCCACCCTGCAGCGCATGCTGCAGGTCCGCGATGTGGTCTACAAGGTCAACCAGCAGTACATCGCCAGCGCTGCCCAGGATGACCGCTATCGCACCGAGCCGCCCTTCCGCCTGCAGGGCAGCTACCGCAACATGAACAAGCTGGCGGAGAAGATTTCGCCGGTAATGAATGACGACGAGCTGCAGCAGCTGATCTCCGACCACTACCTGGGCGAAGCGCAGCTGCTGACCACCGGTGCCGAAGAGAATCTGCTGAAGCTGGCCGAGCTGCGTGGCGTGCTCGATGAAGAACGCGCGCAACGCTGGGCGCAGATCAAGCGTGATTTCCTGCGCAACAAGGCAATGGGGGCCGGTGACAGTGATGTCGGTGGCCGCGTGGTCGCGCAGCTGGCCGACATCGCCAGTGCGTTGCAGCTGCCACCGCCACCGCCGGCAGAGGTGGCCGTCGCACCGGAGCCTGCGCCATGGCCCGCCCTGCTTGCAGCGCTGCAGCGCCTGGCCGATGCACGTCCGGCCAGCGCGCCGGCTGCCGCCGTACCGCAGGCCGCAGCCACGCCATTGGCCGAAGACCTGCAGGCTGGTCTGGCACCGCTGCTGCAGCTGCTGGTCGCCTCGCAGGAACAGCAGGTGCAGTTGTCGCAGACGTTGGCGGCGTTTGCCGGGTGGGCCCGGCAGCAGGTGACTGCCGATGTGGCCACGACCGACACGCGTCGTCGCCCGCGGGTGCGTCGTGCAGCGACTCCGGAAGAACGTGCGCTGGACGAAGCGCTGATGCGCCACTTCTACGGTGAATCATTGCCGCCGGAAACGGTGGCTGATGACGGCCCACGGCCGCCGCCACTGCCGTGACCTGCGTGCGCTCCCTGCCCGAACCCACGCTTCCGGCGCGCGCCGATGTGGCCACGCTGGCAGCGTACGGCAGCCACTTGCTGCAGGTATTGGCCGAGCCTGCACCGTTGCAGGCCGGCGCGGAAGGCGAGGGACTGGTGGCTGCGCTGGCGCGGATCGCATTGGCGTTGCAGGCCAGCGATCCGGCGCGCCTGCGCCGGCAGGAGAGCTGGTGGGGGCGCCTGCTCGGCCGTGACGTTGAACGCCAGGCACAGGCGCAGGGGCTGCAGGCGCAGCTGGGCGTGCTGGCGCTGCAGGCGCGCGAGCAGGCCCAGGGTCTTGCGCAGCGTGTGCAGCAGCGTGCCCGGGCCATCAATGACAACGATGCGGCTGCCGCCGCGTTGGAGGCCTGGGCCACGTTCGGCGCCGCGCAGCTGGCGACACTGCAGGGAGCTGCGCAGGTCGCGCTGGCCCCACGCGTGGACCATCTGCAGCGGCTTGCCACGCTGCGACGCATCGAAAGCGGGCAGTGGCGGCTGCTGCAGGAGCAGGACGAAGCCCTGCTGCAGCGCTTCGTCCGCATCCACGATGTCCTGCTGCCGGCCTGGCGCCAGGCCGCATTGGCGCGCCAGGCACTGGCGCAGGCTGCACAGGCCGAGCAGGCAGCCACGCTGCAGGCCCAGATCGACGACGAAGTAGCCGCTGCTCAGGCTAGACTGCCCTGAGCCGGCCGCCGCTGCCGCTTATCCACCGCAAGGACACTGCCCGATGACCCAGGACAGCCAGAACTCCGGCACGCTCGTGCCCGCCACCACGCCCGCCCCTGAACTTGATGACAGCACGTTGAAGGCCCTCGGCCTGGTCCGCGACGACCTGCCGCGCATCGCCGAAATCGGCCGCGAGCTGGAAGACCTGCGTCCGGGCAACCTGCAGGTGTTCGGCCGTGAGGCCGCCGCACGCACAACGGCCTTCTCCAGCCAGCTGCTGGACCAGGTGCGCAACCGTGACCTCGACGCCAACGGCGAGAAGCTCGGCGAAGTGGTGCGCATCGCGCGCGAGCTCAAGCTGGATGGTTTTTCCCAGCGCTCGAAGGTGCCGTTGATCGGTGGCCTGATCGATCGCCTGCGTTCTTCCAAGGGCGAGCTGGTGCAGAAGTTCAGCGATACCAATTCGCAGATCGAACAGCTGCTCGGCGACGTGGGTGCGCAACAGGCGCTGATGGGCAAGCGGGTAAGCGATTTCGACCGCATGCATGACATCGTCCGCGAGGAGCGTCATGCGCTGGGCCTGTATGCCGCCGCCGGCAAGCAGCGCCTGGCCCAGCTGCAGTCCGAGCAGTTGCTGGGGCAGGGCAGCGATGACCCGCAGCAGCGCATCCGCCAGAGCGAGATCGACAATGCGATCCGCCTGATCGAGAAGCGCGTCTCCGACCTGCAGCTGATGCAGCACGCGGCTGACCAGTCGCTGCCGATGATCCGCCTGATCCAGGCCAATGCGCTGCAGCTGATCGAGAAGTTCAACACCGTCCGCGACATCACCATCCCCTCGTGGAAGCGCCAGTTCGCGATCCAGTTGTCGCTGGGCGAACAGAAGAACGCCGCCGAACTGGCCAATGCCATTGACGATGCGACCAATGAGTTGATGCGACGCAATGCCGACCTGATGCGCCAGGCGTCGGTGGACACCGCACGCAGCAACCAGCGCGGCGTGATCGACGTGGCCACGCTGCGCCACGTTCACGATCAGCTGATCGCTACCGTCGAGGAAGTGCGCAGCATCCATCGCGAAGGCATGCAGCAGCGGCAGCAGGCCGAAGTCGAGCTGTCGCGCCTGCGCGAGGACCTGCAGCAGCGCCTGGCGGCGCCGACGGCGTCGTAACGGTCACCCCACATCCACCAGGCATCTGGCCGGACACCATGCACCCAACCTGCCACGGGTGGGTGCCAGCCGTGCGCGTTCCACCATCGCGCGACGTCTGCGGTGCGACATGCCGTCAATGAGGTTGCAAATGGATATGCCCCTTCTCCGTTCGCGCATGGCCCGCATCGCCGCTGTTCCAGGTTTGCTGCTCGCTCTGACTGCGTGCGCCGCCGGAGAATCGTCGAGCCCGGCCACTTCGTCGCCAACCATTGCAACGGCGCCCGCCACTGCTTCGACGGCCGCACCCGTGTCTGCATCAGCATCGGCCGACAGCGGGTTGGCCGCGTTGATCCAGGCCAGCGGGGTGAAATGCAGCGACGCCAGCAAGGGCGCTGGCTGCACGGCGGGTGACGTCGACAGCGGTGATTTCTACGACGTCGAGCTTTCCCCGGCCTGTGGCGAACAGGGCTTCTTCGCCGGCGTTGCCGAGGATAAGGGCGTGGACACCCTGGACGCAGTGCCGAGCACCGGCAGCAGGGTTTCGACGACCGCAAGGCTGTCGAAAGGGCAGCTGGTCTGCGTACAGGGCATCGGTCGTGCCGGACAGAATCCGCTCTTCTATTACGTGGTCGCCATTCCCGCCGCAACGGTCGGCAAGTGCAAAGGCAGCGCGTTGTGTGAGACCTATGGTGACAGGCCCATCAGCGGCATGAAGGAAATGGGAAGCGAAGCCTGCCACGTGGCAGGGCCGGGATACTACGCTGGCAACTGCGCGCAGGGCTGGGTCAGTGCTGACGTGCTCGACCTGTTTTCTGACGGGATGTAATCGACGTCAAGCGAGGTTGCCTGCCCTGGCGGCCACTTTGTGGCGGCGATCTTCACTTCAGCTGGGCTACCGCCCAATCAGCCAACGCGTCCACGCGTGCATCGACAGGGCCGTCCGGCCGCGCCAGCACCCAGAACCCGCCGGTCGCGGCGAACCCCCACGGCGCGACCAGCCGCCCGGCTGCCAGATCCTCGGCCACCAGTGGCTCCGGCGCGATCGCCGGGCCCAGCCCCGCTACCGCTGCTTCCAGCAGGTAGTACAGGTGTTCGAAGCCGGTGCCGAGCTGCAGCTGGGCCGGGTCCAGCCCGTGCGACTGCGCCCATGCAGGCCACGCCTGCGGGCGCGAACTGGTGTGCAGCAGCGTTTCCCGCAGCAAGGCCGACGGGAGGACATGGCGCAACCGTTGCGCCGCCGGGTGCGAGGGCGCCACCACCACACCCACCCGTTCCGGTGCCAGCTCGCGCACCTGCCAGCCGCGCGGCCATGGTCCCTGTGCCAGCAGCAGCACCGCATCCAGCGTGGCCTGCGCCTCGGTGAAACTGCCATCCAGGGCCGACCACTGCAGGCGCACGCCGGGCAGGGCAGCCTGCAGTGCCGGCAGCCGCGGAATCATCCAGCGCGCCAGCACGCTGCCGCTGCAGCCCAGCACCAGGGCCGGCTCTGCGCTTGGCCGCCGCAGTTCGCGCACGCAGTCTTCAATGCCGCCGAACGCCTCGCTGCAGGCCTGTTGAAGGCGGGTGCCGGCGGCGGTCAGGCGCAGTCCGCGGCCCGCGCGCTGGAACAGGGCCAGGCCCAGATGGTCTTCCAGCAGCTTCAGTTGCCGGCTGATCGCGCCATGGGTCACATGCAGCGCCTGGGCCGCGCGGCCGACCCCGCCCAGGCGTGCGGTGGCCTCGAACGCCCGCAGGGCATTCAAGGGCGGCAGCAGTGACGTGCTCATGTGAGATTTCCTGACGGGATAGGCCAGATAATATCCATTTTCCGGGCACAATCCGTGCGCTAGAGTATCCACCTGTCTGAACGACCGGTCGTCTCCATGCCTGACTCTCCCATCGCCGATTTCCATGCCTTCCCTGACGCCCAGGGCCACTTCGGCCGTTACGGTGGCAGCTTCGTCGCCGAAACCCTGGTCGGCCCGCTGCAGGAACTGGCCCAGGCCTATGACCAGGCCCGCCAGGATCCGGCGTTCCAGCTGGCCTATGACCGCGACCTGGCCCATTACGTGGGCCGGCCGAGCCCGATCTACCATGCTGAACGATTGAGTGACCACGTCGGTGGCGCCCAGATCCTGCTCAAGCGCGAGGACCTGAACCACACCGGCGCGCACAAGATCAACAACACCATCGGCCAGGCGCTGCTGGCGGCGCGGATGGGCAAGAAGCGCATCATCGCCGAGACCGGCGCCGGCCAGCATGGCGTGGCCAGTGCCACCGTCGCGGCGCGGCTGGGCCTGGAGTGCGTGGTGTACATGGGCGCCACCGACATCGAGCGGCAGAAGATCAACGTCTACCGCATGAAGCTGCTCGGGGCGACGGTGGTGCCGGTGACCTCCGGCTCGGCCACCCTGAAGGACGCCCTCAACGAAGCGATGCGCGACTGGGTCACCAACGTGCAGGACACCTTCTACATCATCGGCACGGTAGCGGGTCCAGACCCGTACCCGCGCATGGTGCGCGACTTCAACGCCATCGTCGGCCGCGAGGCACGCGAGCAGATGCTGGCCGAGTACGGTCGCCTGCCTGATGCGATCACCGCCTGCGTCGGCGGCGGCAGCAATGCGATCGGCCTGTTCCATGCCTTCCTCAACGACCGCCAGGTCGAGATCGTCGGCGCTGAAGCGGCCGGTGATGGCATCCACACCGGCCGCCACGCAGCTTCCATTGCCGCCGGCCGCCCGGGCGTGCTGCACGGCAACCGCACCTATGTGCTGTGCGACGACGATGGCCAGATCATCGAGACCCATTCGGTGTCGGCCGGCCTGGATTACCCGGGTGTAGGCCCCGAGCATGCGTTCCTGGCCGACAGCGGCCGTGCGCGCTACGTCGGCATCACCGACGAAGAGGCGCTGCAGGCCTTCCATCTGCTGGCCCACACCGAAGGCATCCTGCCGGCGCTGGAGTCCAGCCACGCGCTTGCGCAGGCGATGAAGCTCGCGCGCGGGCGTCCGCGCGACCAGATCGTGCTGTGCAACCTGTCAGGACGTGGCGACAAGGACGTGCATACCATCGCGGCGCGCGAAGGGCTGGTGCTGTGAGCGCACTGATGCGCAGTACGGGCGTGCTGCTGGTGCTGGGCCTGGCCGCGTGCCAACCGCCGGAGCCGCCGGTGCTGGCGCCGGCGGCCAAGGCTGCTGCGCAACCGGCGCAGCCGATGGCGGCCAACGATGACGTCGACCCGATTGCGAGCACGCCCATCGATGATCCACCGGCCTTGGCTGTGGTCTCCAGCGATGACGCGCCCGCCGTGGCGTCGGTGGCGCTGGATCATGCCGGCGAGGTGCTGATCGGCCAGCACATGAGCGACCTGAAGGCCTTCGGGCCGTGGAAGGCAATGGGCGCGGTCGAAGCCATCGGCGGCAGCTGCGAGTACTACGACGGGAAGGGGCTGCCGCCCGGCGTGTCGATGATGACCGACGAAGACCGCGTGGTCCGTTTCGATCTTGGTCCGGGCGAGGACGCCAAGGCGCCGGTCGACCAGCCGGGTCCGTTCGGACTGCGCATCGGCATGACGCGGGCGCAGGCGGTGGCGCAGTTCCCCGGCGCGCCGGTCTCCAGCCCGCATGCCTACGACGGCGATCAGGGCGAGTACCTGACCTGGCAGGATCCGGGTTCCGACCTGGGCATCCGCCTGGAAGTGTTTGAAGGGAAGGTCATCCTGATGTACTGGGGGACCAGCGAAGCGATTGAACTGATTGAAGGATGTGCCTGAGATGCCTGTTTCCCGACTCGATGACTGTTTCCAGCGCCTGCACCAGCAGCAGCGCAAGGCCCTGATCCCCTTCATCACCGCCGGTGATCCCTCGCTGGAAGCCACGGTGCCGGTCATGCACGCGCTGGTCCAGGCCGGTGCCGATGTGATCGAACTGGGCGTGCCGTTCTCCGATCCGATGGCCGACGGCCCGACCATCCAGCTCAGCTCCGAGCGCGCGCTGGCGCGCGGTGCCGGCAACCGTTACGTGCTGCAGGCGGTGGCGCAGTTCCGGCAACAGGACACGCAGACGCCGGTGGTGCTGATGGGCTATCTCAACCCGGTGGAGATCCACGGTTACGTGGCGTTCGCCGAAGCGGCGGTGGCGGCTGGCGTGGACGGCGTGCTGCTGGTCGACCTGCCGCCGGAAGAGGCCGGCGAAGCCCAGCAGGCCTTCGACGCTGCAGGCCTTGCGCTGGTTCTGCTGGCATCGCCGACCACCAGCGAGGCACGCGCCGACAAGCTGCTGGCGCTGGCCCGTGGCTATCTGTACTACGTCAGCTTTGCCGGGGTCACCGGCGCCTCGGAACGACTGGACAGCGACGCGGCCAGCGCACGCCTGCAGGCGCTGCGGGCCAGGGCCAGCGTGCCGGTGGTGGCCGGCTTCGGCATCAAGGACGCAGCCAGTGCGGCGGCCATGGCGCGCCAGGCCGACGGCGTGGTGGTCGGCAGCGCACTGGTGGCGGTGCTGGCCGAAGCGACCTCCACCGAGGATGCGGCGCAGCGCGCCGCAGCGTTCCTGGCTCCGCTGCGGCAGGCATTGGATCAGTAATGGTAGCGCCGGGCCATGCCCGGCGGTGGGGCGCGCAAGAATATCCGCCGGGCATGGCCCGGCGCTACCCAGCACCTAAACGTACGTCCCAGCATGGTTTTTTCCAGCGGGCCCAAGGCCGGGCAGGGGGTGCACGGGCAGGGAAAGCGGAGCTAGACTGTCCGCCTTTGCGGCCCCCGGGCCGCCCTGAACGGAAGTGTCCTCCCGCATGAGTTGGCTCAGCAAGTTGATGCCGTCTGGCATCCGCACCGACAACACCCCCAGCAAGAAGCGCAGCGTCCCCGAGGGCCTGTGGGAAAAGTGCAGCAACTGCGGCAGTGCGTTGTACCGTCCGGAGCTGGAAGAGAATCTGGAGGTCTGCCCGAAGTGCGGCCACCATATGGCCATCCGCGCGCGCGCCCGTCTGGCTGCGCTGTTCGACGCCGACAGCACCACCGAGATCGCTGCCCGCCTGGGGCCGACCGACCTGCTGAAGTTCAAGGACCAGAAGAAGTACAGCGAGCGCATCAAGATCGCGCAGAAGAACACCGGTGAGTACGACGCGCTGATCGCCATGCGCGGCCTGCTCAAGGGCCGTCCCCTGGTGGCCTCGTCCTTCGATTTCGCCTTCATGGGGGGCTCGATGGGCTCGGTGGTCGGCGAGCGCTTCGCCCTTGCCGCTGAGACCGCCGCCGAGATCGGCGCACCGTACGTGTGCTTCTCCGCCAGTGGTGGCGCGCGCATGCAGGAAGGCCTGTTCTCGCTGATGCAGATGGCCAAGACCTCGGCCGCGCTGGGCAAACTGCGTGAAGCCGGACAGCCGTACATTTCGGTGCTGACCCACCCGACCACCGGCGGTGTGTCGGCATCGTTCGCGATGCTGGGCGACATCAACATCGCCGAACCGCGTGCACTGATCGGCTTCGCCGGCCCGCGCGTGATCGAGCAGACCGTGCGCGAGAAGCTGCCGGAAGGGTTCCAGCGTTCGGAGTTCCTGCTCGAGCACGGCGCCATCGACCAGATCTGTGACCGTCGTGAACTGCGCGACCGCCTGGCCGACCTGCTGGCGATGCTGCGTCGCGAGCCGGCACCGGAGGAAGCTTGATGGGGAGCCGCAAGTACTTCGGTACCGACGGCATCCGCGGTCGAGTCGGCCAAGGGGCGATCTCGGCTGATTTCGTGCTGCGCCTGGGCAACGCCCTTGGCCGCGTGCTGGTCGCCCAGCGCGGCCAGGAGGGGCGCCGTCCGATCGTGGTGATCGGCAAGGACACGCGGATCTCCGGCTACATGTTCGAAGCCGCGCTGGAAGCCGGGCTGGTCGCCGCGGGCGCTGACGTGCAGCTGCTCGGCCCGATGCCGACCCCGGCCGTTGCCTTCCTGACCCGTACGCTGGGCGTGGACGCGGGCATCGTCATCAGTGCGTCGCACAACCCGCACTACGACAACGGCATCAAGTTCTTCTCCGCCCAGGGCGAGAAGCTCGACGATGCTACCGAACTGGCGCTGGAAGCCGCATTGGACGTGCCGTTCACCACGGCCGTTTCGGAAAAGCTCGGCAAGGCCTCGCGTGCACGCGAGGCCGTCGGCCGTTACATCGAGTTCTGCAAGTCCAGCGTGCCGCGCGCGTTCGATCTGCGCGGTGTGCGCCTGGTGCTCGACTGCGCGCATGGCGCCACCTACCAGATCGCGCCGCTGCTGTTCCGCGAACTGGGCGCGGAGGTCATCGGCATCGGTGCCGAACCCAATGGCGTCAACATCAACGACGGCGTCGGGTCGACCCACATCGACAACCTCGCTGCCAAGGTGCGTGAGACCCGCGCCGACCTGGGCATCGCCTTCGACGGTGATGGTGACCGGGTATTGATGGCCGATGACCGCGGCAACCCGGTCGATGGCGATGACCTGGTGTACATCCTGGCGCGCGCATGGCAGGCCGAAGGGCGCCTGCGCGGTCCGGTGGTCGGTACCCTGATGAGCAACTTCGGTCTGGAAAAGGCCCTGGCCGAACTGCAGATTCCGTTCCAGCGCAGCAACGTCGGCGACCGCTACGTGCATCAGGCACTGGTGGAGGGAGGCGGCGTGCTCGGCGGCGAAGCGTCCGGCCATCTGCTGTGCCTGGACCGGGCCACCACCGGCGACGGCATCGTCAGTGCCCTGCAGGTACTGGTGGCGCTGAAGCAGCAGGGAAAGAACCTGCGCGAAGCGCTGCAGCCGTTGTCCAAGGTGCCGCAGAAGACGGTCAACGTGCGCCTTGGCGATGTCTCGGCCAAGGCCACCGTGCAGGCCGAGAGCGTGCAGGCTGCGCTGCTCGAAGCGCAGCAGGCGGTATCCGGTCGCGGGCGCGCCTTCCTGCGTCCCTCCGGCACCGAACCGGTGGTGCGGGTCACGGTCGAGGCCGATGACGCGACGCTGATGCAGGACACCCTGGACCGGCTTTCGGCGGCGGTCAGGACAGCGGCTGCGGCCTGAACCCTGTCGCTGGATCGAACCGACAACATGGCCGCTTGTGCGGCCATGTTGCTGTCTGCCGCAAGCAAGGCATCAGGCGCTGCGCGTCATCTCCGTCTGCCATTTCCAGGTGTCGCGGCACATGTCCGCCAGGCCATGGCGCGCGGTCCAGCCCAGCTCGCGCAGGGCCAGGGACGGGTCGGCAAAACTCACCGCGATGTCGCCAGTACGGCGACCGGTGATCCGGAACGGAATCGGCCGGCCGACGGTCTGCTCGAAGGCCTTGATCAGTTCCAGCACGCTGTGGCCCTGGCCGGTGCCCAGGTTCAGGGTGATGCTGCGGCGCTTGTCGCGCAGGTACTGCAGCGCCAGCACATGGGCCCGCGCCACGTCCTGCACATGGATGTAGTCGCGTACGCCGGTGCCGTCACAGGTCGGATAGTCATCGCCGAATACCTGCACTTCGGGCAGCAGGCCGGCGGCCACCTGGGCGATGTAGGGCATCAGGTTGCTGGGCGTTCCGTGCGGCAGCTCGCCGATCAGTGCGCTTGAATGCGCCCCCACCGGGTTGAAGTAGCGCAGCGTTGCCACATGCAGCGACGTATCGGCGCCGACCACGTCGGACAGCAGCTGCTCCACCACCAGCTTCGAACGGCCATAGGGCGTCATCGCGCAGGTCGAGGCCGTCTCGGCCACCGGGCAATGGTCCTGGTCGCCGTACACGGTTGCCGACGAGCTGAACACGAACGTGCCCACGCCGGCATCGCGCATGGCGCCGAGCAGGGCGAGGGTGCCGCTGATGTTGTTGTCGAAGTAGTCCAACGGCATCTGCCGCGATTCGCCAACCGATTTCAGCGCGGCAAAATGCAGTACCGCATCGATCGAATGCTCGCGCAGCACCGCGGTGATCCGCGCACGGTCACGCACGTCGGCCTGTACGAACAGCGGCGCGATGCCGGTGATGTCGCCGATCCGGCCGATCACCCCGGCGTCGCTGTTGCACAGTGAATCGACGACGACCACCGCATGGCCCTGCTGCTGCAGTTCCACGCACGTGTGGGAGCCGATGAATCCAGCGCCGCCGGTAACCAGAACGTTCATTTCCTGTAGTCCTTCCACTCTGTTGGAGCTTCCTTGCCGAAGCTGTGCCAGCCCAGTGCTGGCAGCGCCATCACGGCCCCGGCACCATCTTCTTCTGCCGCGCCTTGAAGCCGTTGAACAGCGGTGCGATCAACGGGTTGTAGCTCCACGCGATGCGCTTGCGCAGCCAGCTTGCCGGCCGGTTGCGGATGGCGAAGCGGTAGATGCGCTCGGGATCGCCGCCGACCACGTTGCGGCCGAACGGATGGGTGGTATGCAGGTAGCGGAAACCCTGCTCACGCGCCACTTCGATATAGTCCTGGTCGAAATCGCCGTACGGCCAGCACAGGGTGTCCGACACTTCGCCCAGTTTCTCCAGCAGCACTTCCTTGGCCATCGAGAGGTCGCCACTGATGCCGGCGCGGCGCTGGGCGCGATCCAGGTCCTGGCGGCGCAGCCAGCGGGTGTGGGTGTGGGTATGGCAATGGATCTCGAACGTGCCCGCCTCGATGGCCGCACGTGCTTCGCTCCAGCGCATCATCACCTCGTCACTGCGGCCCTGCTTGTAGATCAGGTCTTCGCAGGCGCGATGTTCGGGCGTTTCCGGCAGCGTGGCGCCGGCGATGCCGGCATGCGGGCGCATCGGCCCCTCGTGCATCCAGCCGGTCACCACGAACACCACCGCGTGCATGCCGTACTTCTGCAGGATCGGATGGGCGTAGACCCAGTTGTCCAGGTAGCCATCATCGAAGGTGATCACGATCGATTTGCGCGGCACCGGCTTGCCGGCCAGGAAGCCGGCGTACTGGTCCAGCGTCAACGAGGTCCAGCCCGTGCGCGCCAGCCAGGCGATCTGGCTTTCGAAATTCTCCGGCGACACCGTGATCATGCCGGGCGAGTTGCTGACGTGGTGATGCATCAGCACCGGTACGGTTCTGGCATTAGCCATGACCCAGCTCCTTCATCCATTGGTGGTAATAGTGTTCGGTGGCTTCAGCGTGGCCCTCGGGGCTGAAACGCTTGGCGCTGCGGATCCAGTCCCAGCCGGAACGTCCCATCTGCCGGCGACGCTCGGGATCGTCCACCAGCAGCCGCAACGCGCCGGTGAGGGCAGCATTGTCGCCAAGCCGGGTGAGGATGGCATTGCTGCCTTCCACCAGCATTTCAGGCACGCCGCCGACCCGATGCGACACGATCGGCAGGCCGGCCTGGGCCGCTTCCAGGAACACCGTGCCCGATGCTTCCTTGTGTGTGGCCAGGGCGAAGATGTCAAAGCCGGGCATCAGCTGACTGGCATCACTGCGGAAGCCCAGCAGATGGACCTGGTGCTGCAGGTCGTGCTCGGCGCACGTGGCCTGCAGGCGCTGCATCACTGCCTGGCCATCGCCGACCACCACCAGATGCAGGCGGGGATTGGCCTTGCACAGCGGCACCATGGCCTGCAGCAGTTCGGCGTGGCCCTTGGGTTCGCGCAGCACGGCCACGCAGCCCACTACGATGTCCTGTTCGTCGAATCCGAGCTCGGCGCGCACGCGTGCGCGCGCCTCCTGCAACGCCTGCCAGGAGGGCTCATGCGTGGTGTCGGTTGGCGCAACCGCCATCGGCGGCACGATGCCGATGTGATCGGCGGGAATGCCACGGTCGGCCAGCAGTTGCTTGACGAAATTGCTCACCGTGATGACCCGGTGCGGCAGGCCGGTGTAGGTCAGCAGCGAATTCACCGGGCTCATCAGGTGGCGCGAGCGCACTACCAGCGGTGTGCCGCCCAGGCGTGCGCCCGCGGCGGCAATCAATGCATCGCGACGGCTGGTGGTGTTGACCACGTCGTAGCGCTCGCGGCGGACCAGCCGTGACACCGACCAGATGCCGCGCAGCAGCCGGGCCAGGCCGCCCATGCGCAGCGTATGCACGGTGAAGCCATCATCGCGCGCGCGCTTTGCCAGGCGCGCGTCCGGCTGGCAAAGCAGGGCGACGTCATGGCCGCGCGCGCGCATCACCTGCATGTGGCGGAAAATGTAGATCTCCTGCCCACCCATGCCTTTGGCGGCTTCGGTATGCAGGATGCGCAGCGGACGGTTCATGGTGGATCGGTCCTTGGATTCAGCGGTTGCGGAAGCGCGTCAGCGCTTCCCATGCCGCGCGGATGCTGGCGGCGTCGGGGGTCTGTTGCGGCAGGGGGCGGTAGCGCGCATCGAGCGCGGTGGCGTTGCCGAATTTGTCGAACACGTAGATCGCCTCGCCATTGCGCACCGCACGCTGCGACCAGCTTTCCACCACCAGCGCACGCTTGCCGGTTGGTGCAGCCAGCAGGTCGTGGCCGGTGCTGTAGTCGGTCAATGCGTTCTCGCAGCCCAGGCCGTGGCGCATCAGCGTCGGCACCCAGTCTTCATGCGAACTGACCCGCGCGTCGCGGCCGCCACCCTGGCCGGGCCAATGCAGCACGAAGGGCACCTGCAGCTGGTGGTTGGAGAAGTTGCCGTTGTGGCCCCAGTAGTTGAGTTTGAGGTCGTTGAATTCCTCGGCGTGGTCACCGGTCACCAGCACGATCGTGTCCTGGTCCAGTCCCTGCGCACGCAGGTCATCCAGCAGCGATCCAATCAGGCTGTCGGCGTAATGCACCGCGGTGTGATAACGGTTCAATTCCGGCGTTGGATCGTGCTCGGGGCCGAACTTGAGAAAATCGATGGCATCGGCCATCGGCGTAGCGAGCGGCGGATAGCCGGCCGGCATGTGGTAGGGCGCGTGGGTGGAATCGAGGAACACGAAACCAAACCACGGGCGCTGCGCAGCCTGGCTGGCGCGGATGTCCTTCTGCAGTCCAGCGACGATGGCGGCATCACGGCCGTCGGAGGTCAGTTCGGACGGCCCCTGGTGCAGCTGGTCGCGGACATCGGCGAACGCTGTGCGATCGAACTCCGGGCTGTACAGCGGCGCGCTGCCATACAGATGCAGGTCATAGCCCTGCTGTCCCAGCACCTTGAACAACTGCGAGCCGCGCTGCTCGTCGAGCATGCTGGGCCAGTAGCCACCCGGCAGACCGTACAGCAGCCCGAACAGACCATAACGGGTGGCGTTGCCGGTGCTGAAATGATGTTCGTACACCCGCGAGGACCGGGCCAGCGCCGAGGCGTTGGGCATGAACTGCGGGGTGAGCACGTCATGGCGCAACGACTCCAGTACCACCATCAGCACGTTCGGCCGCTGGTGGCTCTGGCAGCGAAGGGGCTGCAACGGATAGTTGAGCTGGGCATGGCGCGGATCGGGCAGGCCGACCTGGTGCTGGCTGACCACGCCGAAGCGACGCATCGCGCTCTTGGCGGTGATCGGCTGCGCCCATGGCAGGTAGTTCCATTGGCTGATCACTGCGCGTTCGCCGAGCGCGTCGTAGTAGGCAGTGGCGACCTGGCCGCCGCCCATCAGCAGGGCAACCACCGCCCAGGCCTGCAGTACCCGCCGCCGCCGTGGCGCTGCGGGCAGCAGCTTCCAGCACGCCCAGGCCAGCAGGCCCTGCGCGGCGAAAATCGCCGATACCAGAGCCGCCGCCTGCAGCCAGGTCTTCCAGGACAGGCTGACCTGATCCTGCAGGGCGCCGCCGAACACCATGTTGGCAACCATCGCGTTGAGGTGGAAGCGATACAGCGCGAAGACCTTGGCATCCACCAGCAGCAGGCACAGCCACAGGCCCTGGCAGATCACCGCCGAGACGCTCAATGCGCGCGCGCTGCGCGGCCACAGGCCGATGGCCAGCGGCAGCAGGCCAGCCAGGGCACCGAACGCGAGCAGGTGGCCGGGCAGGGCGAACGCCAGGTAGGCCAGGCCGAGTGTCCCGCCGGGGTTATCGCGTAGCGGCACGTTGCCCAGCGCGATGAGCGCGGCCAGCACGGCGTTGGCGGCCACGAACAAGGACCACCAGGCCAGCCGGCGCCAGCGTCGGGCAGGGCCGGAAATAACAGCGGCGGTGGCGTCGGGCAGGGCGGCATCCATGGCGGGGCGGGTTCAGGTGGGCAACGGGGCGATTTCCGGCGTGACGAAGTCGTTAAACCGCGCGCGGGTGGCGCATTGTATCGGTTTGTTTCAGTGTGTCGGTGGCGTGTTCCGATCTATCTGTCACAATGTTCAGATCGGTCGCCATTGCATGGCGGGCCCGTACCGACTCAACGACAAGCCAGGAACCGCTGTGAGCCAGATCCCCACCCTCGACATCACCCGTTTCGACAGTGACCGCGACGCCTTCGTGGCCGAGCTGGGGGCGGCATATCGCCAATGGGGGTTTGCCGGCATCCGCAACCACGGCATTCCGCAGGCCGACATCGATGCGGCCTACGACGTCTTCAAGGCCTTCTTCGCACTGCCGGATGAGACGAAGCGGAAGTACCACGTGGCAGGCAGCGGCGGCGCCCGTGGCTATACCCCGTTCGGTGTGGAGACCGCCAAGGGCTCCAAGCACTTCGACCTGAAGGAGTTCTGGCACATCGGCCGCGAGATCGCCGACGACTCCAAGTACCGGGACGTGATGGCGCCGAACCTGTGGCCGTCCGAGGTCGAGGGCTTCCGTGAGCGTGGTTACGGCCTGTACCAGGCGTTGGACAACCTGGGTTCGCGCGTGCTTTCGGCCCTGGCCCTGCACATCGGCCTGCCGGAGCACTTCTTCGCCGACAAGACCAATTTCGGCAATTCGATCCTGCGCCCGATCCATTACCCGCCGATCACCACCGACGACATTCCCAACGTGCGCGCTGGTGCGCATGGCGACATCAACTTCATCACGCTGCTGGTCGGTGCCAGCGCGGCAGGCCTGGAAGTGCAGTCGCATGACGGGGACTGGGTGCCGTTCACCTCGGACGCGGACACCATCGTGGTCAACATCGGCGACATGCTGCAGCGCCTGACCAACCACGTGTATCCGTCGACCATCCACCGGGTGGTCAATCCCCCGGGTGAGCTGGCCCGCCAGCCGCGCTATTCGGTGCCGTTCTTCCTGCACCCGAACCCGGACTTCCTGATCGACGTGCTGCCTTCGTGCATCACCGAGGAGAACCCGAGCCGGTACCCGGAACCGATCACCGCGCACGGCTTCCTCGAAGAGCGCCTGCGCGAGATCAAGCTGAAGTAACAAAAAGGCCGCCGAAAGGCGGCCTTCTTGTTACGGGTAGCGCCGGGCCATGCCCGGCGAGCGCAGCGGAGGGGTTTCGGCAGGGTTGCACCCTGCACCCGCAGAGGCCAAAGCCAAGGCCAAAGCCAAGGCCAAAGCCAAGGCCAAAGCCAAGGCCAAAGCCAAGGCCAAAGCCAAAGCCAAAGCCAAAGCCAAAGCCAAAGCCAAGGCCAAAGCCAAAGCCAAAGCCAAAGCCAAAGCGGCTCTGGGTTTCTGTGGGTTGGGCGGGGCGGTGTGGGCTGGCAGGACACGCCGTAAACCCATCCCTGGGGGCTCGATGGCGCCTTGCTCGTGTGCGCTGTCCTGCGCACACGGCAAGACCGGGGTTGGGCGACCTGCCCAACCCGCCCGAGGCATGCCTCGGGCCCATGGCGCCAACGGTCCTGCCAGCCCACCCCGACAATTTCCCGCGGCTGTTGGTAGGTGTCGACCTTGGTCGACGCGATCTATCTATTTATCCACGCCATGCGTGGATGAGATCTGTCAGGTCTCGAAGCAGGGAGGGGTTGAAGCTCTGCTTTCGCTTTCGCTTTCGCTTTTGATCTTCTTTTTTCTTTCCGTGGCGGGCGGAAACGCCGGAATGTGTCAGGGGCCGGCCGGGTGGGCTGCGCAGGGGCGCAGGCGCCATGGATGGCGCCTACGAGCTTACAAGGACGTACTTGCAGCGTCCCCTGCGCAGCCCACCCGACCGGCCAGCCTCCATATCCCCACCGGGCTCTCCGCGACCAACCAGCCCCAACCCCTGCCACGAGGGGCTGCGCCGTTGGCTGAAAATCCATGTAACCGCTTACACGGAAACGGTTTTTTGCCGCAGCAGGTATCATGGGCGGCTGAGTTCACACAGGAGCCACCCGCTCATGCGCCGCAAGATCGTCGCTGGAAACTGGAAGCTGCACGGCAGCCGTCAATTCGCCACCGAACTGCTGGGGCAGGTCGCTGCCGGGCTGCCCAAGAGCGGGGTGGAGGTGGTCATCCTGCCGCCGATGCCCTACCTGGGTGAGCTGGTCGAAGACTTCGGCGAGACCGGCCTGGCCTTTGGTGCACAGGACGTCAGCAGCAATGAGAAGGGCGCCTACACCGGTGAGGTCTGTGCGGCCATGCTGCACGAGGTGGGTGCCCGCTATGGTCTGGTCGGCCACTCCGAGCGCCGCCAGTACCACAACGAGAGCAGCGAACTGGTCGCGCGCAAGTTCGCCGCCGCCCTGCATGCCGGCCTGGTGCCGGTACTCTGCGTCGGTGAAACCCTTGAGCAGCGCGAGGCCGGGCAGACCGAGGCGGTCATCGCCAGCCAGCTGGCCCCGGTGCTCGAGCTTGTCGGGGCCGCAGGCTTCGCCAATGCCGTGGTCGCCTACGAGCCGGTCTGGGCGATCGGAACCGGCCGTACCGCAACCAAGGAGCAGGCGCAGCAGGTGCACGCGTTCATTCGTGGCGAAGTCGCGCGCATCGATGCTAGAATTGCTGATTCACTGCCCATTGTTTACGGCGGTAGCGTGAAGCCCGACAATGCCGGGGAACTGTTCGCGCAGCCGGATGTCGATGGTGGGCTGGTTGGTGGTGCCTCCCTGGTGGCCGCCGACTTCCTGGCCATCGCAGAGGCGGCGGCAAACAATTAGTTACGGTTGCCGGCTAGCCGCCGGCACTCTAGTCCGAGGGCGGATTTCCAATGCTGATGTTGATCCTCAATGTCGTCTACGTGCTGGTTGCCGTAGCCATGGTCGCGCTGATCCTGATGCAGCGTGGCTCGGGTGCGGCGGCAGGTTCGGGCTTTGGCGCTGGCGCCTCGGGGACCGTGTTCGGTGCGCGTGGCGCGTCCAACTTCCTGTCCAAGTCGACCAAGTGGCTGGCCGTGGTGTTCTTCGGCATCAGCCTCTTCATGGCCTGGTACGCCGGCCATGGCAACCGCCCGGCCGCCGATCAGGATCTGGGTCTGATGTCCGCCCCGGCGGCCAGCGCTCCGGCCGCTCCGGCGGGCGAATTGCCGGCCGTTCCGAAGGCCGATGCGGTCCCGGCCGCCCCGGTTCCGGCCGCAACTGTGCCGGCTCAGGCGGAATCTTCGGTTTCTGGTGAAGAAAAGCCTTCGGAAGGCTCCCAGAAAGACTGAAGCCGGTTACAATACGCGGCGCATCGGGAAGATAGTCTGATGTGATCGTTTGCCCAGGTGGCGGAATTGGTAGACGCACTACCTTGAGGTGGTAGCGACTTAGGTCGTAGGGGTTCGAGTCCCCTCTTGGGCACCATTTAGTAAGTAAAGCGGGTTGGTCTGGCGCGCAAGGCGCCAGGCAGCTTCCCGTCCACTCCCCCATGCCAAAGCGCCTGCAGGCGCAGCGGCAGAGGCAAGAGAGAATCGCTGTGCTGGCCGAATATTTGCCGTCTCTGCTGTTTCTGATCGTTGCCACCGGTATCGGCATTACGCTGATGCTGGTTGGTCGATTCCTCGGTCCCCGCCGCCCCGATCTGGAAAAGCTGTCGCCGTACGAGTGCGGCTTCGAAGCCTTCGAAGACGCGCGTATGAAGTTCGACGTGCGCTACTACCTGATCGCGATCCAGTTCATCGTCTTCGACCTGGAAATCATCTTCATCGTGCCGTGGACGCAGGTCTTCATGGAGCTTGGCGCGCGTTCGCTCGTCACCATGGGTCTGTTCGTCGGCATGCTGTTCCTCGGTTTCATCTATGTCTGGAAGAAGGGAGCGCTGGAATGGGAGTGATTCAGACTCTCGATGGCCTGATGACCAATCCTGTCCCGGAAGGGCGGGTTGACGACATCCTGCGGCCGGAAGGCGACAACCCGCTGCTGGAAAAGGGCTTTGTCACCACCAGTGTCGATGCGCTGCTGAACTGGGCACGCACCGGCTCGATGTGGCCCATGACCTTCGGTCTGGCCTGCTGTGCGGTCGAAATGATGCACGCAGGTGCAGCGCGCTTGGACCTTGACCGCTACGGTGTGGTGTTCCGCCCGTCGCCGCGCCAGTCCGACGTGATGATCGTCGCCGGCACCCTGGTCAACAAGATGGCCCCGGCGCTGCGCAAGGTCTATGACCAGATGCCCGACCCCAAGTGGGTGATCTCCATGGGCAGCTGCGCCAATGGCGGTGGTTACTACCACTATTCCTATTCTGTGGTGCGCGGCTGTGATCGCGTGGTGCCGGTGGACGTCTACGTCCCGGGCTGCCCGCCGACCGCCGAGGCGCTGGTGTACGGGATCCTGCAGCTGCAGAAGAAGATCTGGCGTACACAGACCATCGCCCGCTGACCCCTTCACCTGACAAGAGCGCGCCAAGCCCCCATGGCAGAGCAAGCATCCTTCATCGACCGACTCTCCGCACGTTTCGCTGGTGCGAAGGTCATCGTGGTCGAACCCCGCGGCGAAGTGACGCTGGAAGTGCCTGCCGCTGAGTGGCACGCCACCGCCCTCGCGCTGCGTGACGAGTTTGGTTTCGAGCAGGCCGTGGACCTCTGCGGCGTCGATTACCTCGGTTATGGCTCCGATGAGTGGGACACCGCCGACGTGTCCTCGCAGGGCTTCAGCCGCGGTGTCGAGGGGAAGGCCCAGGGCCGCTTCGCCTGGGGCGAATTCCCCAGCGAAGAGAGCGCCGACGGTGCCCGTCCGCAGCACATGCCGACCCAGCGCTTCGCCGTGGTCGCACAGCTGCGTTCGTACCAGCACAACCTGATGATGCACCTGCGCTGCTTCGCGCCTGACGAAGCGCTGCCGGTGGTGTCCTCGCTGACCAGCATCTGGCCGGGCCTGAACTGGTTCGAGCGCGAAGCGTTCGATCTGTATGGCGTGATCTTCGAAGGTCACCCGGACCTGCGCCGGATCCTGACCGACTACGGTTTCGTCGGCCATCCGTTCCGCAAGGACTTCCCGCTGATCGGCAACGTCGAAGTCCGCTACGACGAAGAAAAGAAGCGTGTCATCTACGAACCGGTCACCTCGGTGGAGCCGCGCGTCGGCGTGCCGCGCGTGATCCGCGACGACGCCCGCCTGCAGACCGCTGCCGGCGAGCGCTCGCAGGAGGCAGTGAAGTGAGTCACGTACACCAGGCCGGCGAAGCATTCGCCAGCAACGCTGCCGAAAGCCGGCAGGAAATCCGCAACTACACCATGAACTTCGGCCCGCAGCATCCGGCCGCGCACGGTGTGCTGCGCCTGATCCTGGAGATGGACGGCGAGACCATCATGCGTGCCGACCCGCACGTGGGTCTGCTGCACCGGGGCACCGAGAAGCTGGCCGAATCCAAGCCCTTCAACCAGTCGATCGGCTACATGGATCGCCTGGATTACGTGTCGATGATGTGCAACGAGCACGCCTACGTGCGCTCGATCGAGACCCTGATGGGCATCGAGGCGCCGGAGCGCGCGCAGTACATCCGCACGATGTTCGACGAGATCACCCGCATCCTGAACCACTTGATGTGGCTGGGTTCCAACGCGCTCGACCTGGGTGCGATGGCGGTGATGCTGTACGCCTTCCGCGAGCGCGAAGAGCTGATGGACTGCTACGAAGCGGTCTCCGGCGCGCGCATGCACGCGGCGTACTACCGTCCGGGCGGTGTCTACCGCGACCTGCCGGACCACATGCCGAAGTACAAGGAATCGCGCTGGCACAAGGGCAAGGCCCTGAAGAACCTCAATGCCTCGCGCGAAGGTTCGCTGCTGGACTTCCTGGAGAACTTCACCAATGAGTTCCCGGGTCGTGTCGACGAATACGAGACCCTGCTGACCGACAACCGTATCTGGAAGCAGCGTACCGTCGGCATCGGCGTGGTCACCCCGGAGCTGGCCCACCAGTGGGGCATGACCGGCGTGATGCTGCGTGGCTCGGGCGTCGCCTGGGATCTGCGCAAGAAGCGCCCCTATGCGAAGTACGATGCCGTCGATTTCGACATCCCGCTGGGCAAGGAAGGCGATTGCTACGATCGCTACCTGTGCCGCGTTGCCGAAATGCGCGAGTCCAACCGCATCATCAAGCAGTGCGTGGCATGGCTGAAGGCCAACCCCGGCCCGGTCATGGTCAAGAACTTCAAGGTCGCTCCGCCCAAGCGCGAGGACATGAAGGACGACATGGAAGCGCTGATCCATCACTTCAAGCTGTTCAGTGAAGGCTATTGCGTGCCGGCCGGCGAGACCTACGCCGCGGTTGAAGCGCCCAAGGGCGAATTCGGCTGCTACCTGGTTTCCGACGGCGCCAACAAGCCGTTCCGCGTACACCTTCGTGCGCCGGGCTTTGCCCACCTGTCCTCGATCGATTCGATCGTGCGCGGCCACATGCTGGCCGACGTGGTGGCGATGATCGGTACCTACGATCTGGTGTTCGGCGAGGTTGACCGGTAATGCCGTCCGCCACGCCAACGCCCGCTGCAGGCAGCCGGCGCAAGCCGGCGCCGCAGTTTCTGCAATTTCACGTTATGCATTTCGCTGAGGTCGGCCGATGAAGGCGACAGGTAATTTCGAGGCGGCGCGCGACGTCGACCCGATGGTGGTGTTGAGCGACAAAACCCGCGCTCACATCGATCACTGGCTGTCCAAGTTCCCGCCGGACCGCAAGCGCTCTGCCGTGCTGCAGGGTCTGCATGCTGCCCAGGAGCAGAACCAGGGCTGGCTGACCGACGAGCTGATCGCCGGCGTGGCCAAGTACCTGGACCTGCCGCCGGTGTGGGCCTACGAGGTTGCCAGCTTCTACTCGATGTTCGAGACCGAGAAGGTGGGCCGCAACAACGTGGCCATCTGCACGAACATCAGCTGCTGGCTCAATGGCGCCGAAGACATCGTGCGCCATTGCGAGAAGAAGCTGGGCATCAAGAACGGTCAGTCGACCGCTGACGGCCGCGTCTACCTCAAGCGCGAGGAAGAGTGCCTGGCCGGCTGCGCGGGTGCACCGATGATGGTCATCAATGGTCACTACCATGAGCGTCTGACCCTGGAAAAGGTCGACGAGCTTCTGGACGGGCTGGAGTAAGGGCATGGCACATCACCACGAATCCAAGGGTCCGGTCGGCCCCGCGCCGCTGCCGCACCAGGTGGTCTACACCACCCTGCATTACGACACCCCGTGGTCGTACGAAAGCTATCTGAAGACCGGTGGCTACGCTGCCCTGCGCAAGATCCTCGAAGAGAAGATCCCGCCGGAGCAGGTCATCGAGATGGTCAAGGCCTCGGGCCTGCGCGGCCGCGGCGGCGCCGGTTTCCCGACCGGCCTGAAGTGGTCCTTCATGCCCAAGGGCAACGTGCAGAAGTACATCCTCTGCAACTCGGATGAATCCGAGCCGGGCACCTGCAAGGATCGCGACATCCTGCGCTACAACCCGCATTCGGTGGTCGAAGGCATGGCGATTGCCTGCTACGCCACCGGTTCGACCGTGGGCTACAACTACCTGCGCGGTGAATTCCACCACGAGCCGTTCGAGCACTTCGAGCAGGCCCTGGCCGATGCCTATGCAAACGGCTGGCTGGGCAAGAACGTGCTGGGCTCGGGCGTGGATATCGACATCTACGGCGCCCTGGGTGCCGGCGCCTACATCTGCGGCGAAGAAACCGCGCTGATGGAATCGCTGGAAGGCAAGAAGGGCCAGCCGCGCTACAAGCCGCCGTTCCCGGCCAATTTCGGCCTGTATGGCAAGCCGTCGACGATCAACAACACCGAAACTTACGGTTCGGTGCCGGCGATCATCCGCAATGGTCCGGAGTGGTTCAAGGGCCTGAGCCTGACCGCCAATGGCGGCCCGAAGTGCTTCTCGGTGTCCGGCTGCGTGCAGAAGGGCGGCAATTTCGAAGTGCCGCTGGGCACCACCTTCGACGACCTGCTGGAAATGGCCGGCGGCCTCAAGCCGGGTCGCAAGCTCAAGGGTGCGATCCCGGGCGGCGTGTCCATGCCGGTGCTGACCGCGGCCGAGCTGAAGGGCCTGCCGATGGACTACGACACCATCCGTGCGCTGGGCTCCGGCCTGGGCTCCGGTGCGGTCGTGGTGCTGGATGACAGCGTCTGCTGCGTCAAGTTCGCCTGCCGCATCAGCCAGTTCTTCCATAAGGAATCCTGTGGCCAGTGCACCCCGTGCCGCGAAGGTACCGGCTGGATGCACCGCGTGCTGGAGCGCATCGTCGCCGGCAAGGCCACGATGGAAGACCTGCACCAGTTGAAGACCGTGGCCGGCCAGATCGAAGGCCATACCATCTGTGCGTTCGGCGAAGCGGCGGCATGGCCCATCCAGGGCTTCCTGCGCCAGTTCTGGGACGAATTCGAGTACTACATCGTCAACGGTCATTCGATGGTTGACGGCAAGAAGGTGGAGGCAGCCGCTGCATGAGCGCGCAACCCATAAATCCCAGCGTGCCACCGGACCACGTCACCATCGAGATCGATGGCAAGTCGCTGGTCGTGCCCAAGGGTTCGATGATCATCCAGGCCGCCGACAAGGCGGGCATTTCGATTCCGCGCTTCTGCTACCACGAGAAGCTGCCGATCGCTGCCAACTGCCGCATGTGCCTGGTGGATGTGGAAAAGTCGCCGAAGCCGGCACCGGCCTGCGCCACGCCGGTGATGGAAGGCATGAAGGTCGCCACCCGCAGTGAAAAGGCGCTGAAGTTCCAGCGCTCGGTGATGGAGTTCCTGCTGATCAACCACCCGCTGGATTGCCCGATCTGCGATCAGGGCGGCGAGTGCGAACTGCAGGACGTGTCGCTGGGCTACGGCCGTTCGGTCAGCCGCTTCAACGAGCGCAAGCGCGTGGTGGCCGACGAGGACATGGGCCCGCTGGTCGCCACCGAGATGACCCGCTGCATCCAGTGCACCCGCTGCGTCCGCTTCACCGCCGACGTTGCCGGTACCTATGAACTGGGTGGCATGTACCGCGGTGAAAACCTGCAGATCGGCACCTACGACGGCAAGCCGCTGACCACCGAGCTTTCGGGCAACGTCGTCGACGTGTGCCCGGTCGGCGCGCTGACCAACAAGGTGTTCCAGTTCCGCGCCCGTCCGTGGGAACTGACCGCGCGCGAATCGCTGGGCTACCACGACGCGATGGGCTCGAACCTGTTCCTGCACGTGCGTCGCGGCGAAGTGCTGCGTACCGTGCCGCGCGACAACGAGGCGGTCAACGAGTGCTGGCTGTCCGATCGTGACCGTTATTCGCACCAGGGCCTGTACAGCGAAGACCGTGCGGTCAAGCCGCTGCGCAAGGTCAACGGCGAGTGGAAGGAAGTGAGCTGGGCTGAAGGCCTGGCCGCGGCCGCCGAGATCCTCAAGGCCAACCAGGGCGACAACCTGGGCGTGCTGGTGCACCCGTCGACGTCGAACGAAGAGGGCGCACTGCTGGCCCGCCTGGCCACCGGCCTGGGTTCGGCCAACATCGACCACCGCATCAACAACCGCGATTTCTCCGACGCCGCCACTGCCGAAGTGTTCGGCCTGCCGCTGGCCGAGATCGAAGGCGCGGACCGCATCGTCGTGCTCGGCAGCAACATCCGCCACGAGCTGCCGTTGCTGCACGCCCGCCTGCGCAAGGCGCAGACCCAGAACGGCGCGAAGATCCACGTGGTCAACCCGGTCGACTTCGACTTCGCGTTCAGCGTTGCCGGCAAGCAGATCGTGGCTCCGTCGAAGTTCGCCGATGCGCTGGCCAACGCCGAGCTGCGTTCGGCGGTGCAGGGCGGTACCAATACGGTGCTGATCGTCGGTGGCATCGCCGAGAACCATCCGCAGGCTGCCGCGATCCGCGCCGCTGCGCGTGATTTCGCCGCCGCCACCGGTGCCAAGCTGTGCCGCATCCCGCAGGGCGCCAATGCGATCGGCCTGACCCGCGCCGGCGTACTACCGGCCGGCAAGGACGTCGCTGCGATGCTGGCCGATCCGCGCAAGGCCTACGTGGTCTACGGCCTGGAACCGGGCCTGGACTTCGCCGATGCTCCGGCCGCGCGCAAGGCGCTGGTCGGCGCACAGGTGGTGGCCTTCAGCCAGTTCGCCTGCGCCTCGACCCGCGACGTTGCCGACGTGATCCTGCCGATCGGTGCGCTGCCGGAAATCGATGCCACCCTGACCAACCTCGATGGTCGCGAGCAGTCGGCGCGTGCCGGCGGCAAGCTGCCGGGCGAGGCCCGCGAGGGCTGGCGCGTGCTGCGTGCACTCGGCGGTGAGCTGGCCGTGGCCGGTTTCGAGTTCATCGACCTGGCCGGCCTGCGCGCCAGCCTGGCACCGGTGAACGTGCAGGTGTCCGCTTCGGCACAGCCGGTGCTGGCGGGCGAGGGCATGGAAGTGGCCTCGACCGCTGCGATCTACCGCACCGATGCGGTGGTCCGTCGCGCCCCGGCGCTGCAGTCGCATCCGCTCAACAACGCCCCGCGCATCGTGCTCAACGCTGACGATGCCGCCCGCCTGCAGCTGCAGGAAGGGCAGATGGCCAAGGTCGGCACCGATGCCGGCAAGGCCACCCTGCCGGTGGTGGTCGACGCTCGCGTCGCTGCGGGTTCGGTCTGGATTGAATCGGGCCACGGCGCAACCGCGCCGCTGGGTGCCGCTCGTGTTTCGGTGGTGGCTGCATGAACGAATTGCTGATTAACGCGGTCGATCCGCTGCACCAGTGGCTGCTTGGCCTGGGTGACATCGGCGCGCTGATCTGGATCATCCTGAAGATCCTGGTGATCACCGTTCCGGTGATCGTCTCGGTGGCCTTCTACGTGGTCTGGGAACGCAAGCTGATCGGCTGGATGCACGTCCGCCACGGCCCGATGTACGTGGGCATGGGCATCTTCCAGGCCTTCGCCGACGTCTTCAAGCTGCTGTTCAAGGAAGTGGTCCAGCCGAGCAGCGCCAACAAGGCGATCTACCTGCTGGCACCGCTGATCACCCTTGCCCCGGCCTTTGCGGCCTGGGCGGTGGTGCCCTTCGATTCGCAGCTGGTGCTGTCCAACGCCAACGCCGGCCTGCTGTACCTGCTGGCGATGACCTCGTTGGGCATCTACGGCATCATCCTCGCCGGTTGGGCCTCCAACTCGAAGTATGCGTTCCTGGGTGCCATGCGCGCCTCGGCGCAGATGATCAGCTACGAAATCGCGATGGGCTTCGCCCTGGTCGGCGTGATGATCGCTTCGGGCAGCCTCAATCTCAGCAACATCGTGATGGCCCAAGCTGGCAACTCCGGTTTCTTCGACTGGTTCCTGTTGCCGCTGTTCCCGCTGTTCATCGTGTACTGGGTGTCCGGCGTTGCCGAGACCAACCGCGCGCCGTTCGACGTCGTGGAAGGCGAGTCGGAAATCGTCGCCGGCCACATGGTCGAGTATTCCGGCGGTGCGTTCGCCCTGTTCTTCCTGGCCGAATACGCGAACATGATCCTGATCAGCTTCCTGATCTCGATCTTCTTCCTCGGCGGCTGGCTGAGCCCGATCCAGGGCTGGGTCAACCCGGGCGAAATCTCGCCGTTCATCGACTGGATCTGGAAGGGCGGCTGGCCGTGGCTGTTCGTCAAGGTCTTCTTCTTCGCCAGTGCCTACATCTGGTTCCGAGCAAGCTTCCCGCGCTTCCGCTATGACCAGATCATGCGCCTGGGCTGGAAGGTCTTCATCCCGCTGACCATTTTCTGGATCGCGGTTACCGCCGTCATGGTGTTCTTCGGCGTGATTCAAAAGGGCGTCTAAGTGATGAACAGGATTACCCATTACTTCAAGAGCCTGCTGCTGCTCGAACTGCTGGCCGGTCTCTGGCTGACGCTGAAGTACAGCTTCAAGCCGAAGTACACGATGATGTACCCGATGGAGAAGTTCCCGCAGTCGCCGCGCTTCCGTGGCCTGCATGCCCTGCGCCGTTATCCCAACGGTGAAGAGCGCTGCATCGCCTGCAAGCTGTGCGAAGCGGTGTGCCCGGCATTGGCCATCACCATCGATTCGGCCAAGCGCGAGGACGGCACCCGCCGTACCACGCGCTACGACATCGATCTGTTCAAGTGCATCTTCTGCGGCTTCTGTGAGGAAAGCTGCCCGGTGGACTCGATCGTCGAGACCCACATCCTCGAGTACCACTTCGAGAATCGTGGCGAAAACATCGTTACCAAGCCGCAGCTGCTGGCCCTGGGCGACCGTCTCGAATCCGAGATCGCCGAGCGTCGTGCCGCCGATGCCGCTTACCGCTGAGGTCGAGAGATGGATTGGGTAAATATCGCTTTCTGGGTCTTCGCCATCGCGGCAACGGTTTCGGCCGGTGCGGTGATCAGCGTGCGCAACCCCGTGCACGCTGTCCTGTGCCTGGTGCTGACCTTCTTCTCCATCGCCTGCGTGTGGCTGCTGGTCGGCGCCGAGTTCCTCGGCGTGGCACTGGTGCTGGTCTACGTTGGTGCGGTGATGGTGTTGTTCCTGTTCGTGGTGATGATGCTCGACATCGATCCGGACAAGCTGCGTGAAGGCTGGGTGCGCTACCTGCCGGTCGGCCTGATCGTGGCCGTGGCGATGCTGGTGCAGATGCTGATCCTGATCGGCGTGAAGGGCAGGACGGTCAACCCGTTCCCGGCCGACAACGCCGCCGCGCTCGCCGCCGACAGTTCCAACGTCACCTGGCTGGCACGCAGCCTGTTCACCGAGTACCTGCTGCCGTTCGAGTTCGCCGCCGTCATCCTGACCGTGGCCGTGGTCGCCGCGGTGATGCTGACCCTGCGCCGTCGTGAAGGCCTGAAGACGCAGAACCCGTCGCAGCAGACCATGGTCAAGGCACACGACCGCCTGCGCATGGTCAAGATGGACGCCGAACAGCCGCAGATCCACAGCAACAGCACGCCGGCCGCGGGCGACGAGGAGACCAAGGCATGATCTCGATCACTCTGGGCCACATCCTGGCGCTGGGCGCGGTGCTGTTCTGCATCAGCCTCGCCGGCATCTTCCTCAACCGAAAGAACATCATCGTCCTGCTGATGTCCATCGAGTTGATGCTGCTGTCGGTCAACATCAATTTCGTCGGGTTCTCCCGGGAACTGGGGGACACGGCCGGCCAGCTGTTCGTGTTCTTCATCCTGACCGTGGCTGCTGCCGAGGCCGCCATCGGCCTGGCGATCCTGGTGACCCTGTTCCGTACACGCCGCACGATCAATGTCGGCGAAGTCGATTCGTTGAAGGGCTGATCCACAGATGGAAATCACTCTCTCCAAGAGTCTGTTGATCGCAGTGGTGCTTGCACCGCTGTTCGGCAGCATCATCGCCGGCCTGTTCGGTCGCCAGGTCAAGCGCTTCGGCGCGCAGACCATCACGATCCTCGGTGTCGCGGTTGCCTGCGGCCTGTCGATGCACACGCTCTACCAGTTGCTGTGGGGCGGGGCGCAGCCGTTCAACCAGAACCTGTACACGTTCTTCGAAGTCGGCCAGTACTCGGCCCATGTCGGCTTCATGGTCGACAAGCTGACCGCGATGATGATGGTGGTGGTGACCTTCGTGTCGCTGCTGGTCCACATCTACACGATCGGCTACATGCAGGATGATCCGGGTTACCAGCGGTTCTTCAGCTACATCTCGCTGTTCACCTTCTCGATGCTCACGCTGGTGATGAGCAACAACTTCCTGCAGCTGTTCTTCGGCTGGGAAGCAGTGGGCCTGGTGTCGTACCTGCTGATCGGTTTCTGGTTCAAGCGCCCGACCGCGATCTTCGCCAACATGAAGGCGTTCCTGGTCAACCGCGTCGGTGACTTCGGCTTCCTGCTGGGCATCGCCGGCGTGTTGTGGGTGTTCGGCACCCTGGACTACTCGCAGGTGTTCTCGCAGGCCGGCATGCTCGCCGACCCGCGCGCCCAGCTGCAGATCTGGGACGGCACCATGTTCGGCATGCAGCTGCTGAACGAGCCGGTGATCTGGTCGATCGCCACCGTCATCTGCATCGGCCTGTTCATCGGTGCGATGGGCAAGTCGGCCCAGGTTCCGCTGCACGTCTGGCTGCCTGATTCGATGGAAGGCCCGACCCCGATCTCGGCACTGATCCACGCCGCGACGATGGTGACCGCCGGCATCTTCATGGTCACCCGCATGTCGCCGCTGTTCGAGCTGTCGCAGACCGCGTTGAACTTCATCCTGTTCATCGGTGCCACCACCGCGTTCTTCACCGGCCTGATCGGCATCGTGCAGAACGACATCAAGCGCGTCGTTGCGTACTCCACGCTGTCCCAGCTGGGTTACATGACCGTGGCGCTGGGCGTGTCGGCGTACTCCGCTGCCGTGTTCCACCTGATGACCCACGCCTTCTTCAAGGCGCTGCTGTTCCTGGGTGCCGGCTCGGTCATCATCGCGATGCACCACGAGCAGGACATGCGCAAGATGGGCGGCCTGCGCAAGTACATGCCGATCACCTTCATCACCATGTGGATCGGTACCCTGGCCCTGGTCGGTACGCCGTTCTTCTCCGGCTTCTACTCGAAGGACACCATCATCGAGGCCGCCGAAATCCACGCCCACATGCAGGACAGCTGGGTGGCCACCTATGGCTACTGGGCGGTGCTGGGTGGCGTGCTGGTGACCAGCTTCTACAGCTTCCGCCTGCTGTTCCTGACCTTCCACGGCAAGGAACGCTTCCGCGACGCGCACGACGATCATGGCCATGGTCATGACGACCACCATGCTGCCGATGCACATCATGCCGACGCGCATGACGACCACGGCCATGGCCACGGTCCGCATGAGCCGCATGAAACGCCGTGGGTGGTGACGCTGCCGCTGATCCTGCTGGCCATCCCGTCGATCGCCATCGGTTTCTTCAGCATCGGTCCGATGCTGCACGGCACCGACTGGGCCGGTCACCACGCCCATGTGGCGATCAAGGGCCAGGTCAACACGTTCTTCACCGGCATCGTCGATTTCTACGATCCGGCCAAGAACACCGTGGCCTTCCTGGGCGAGGAGTTCCATGGTCCGGTGGCGTTCGCGCTGCACGGCATGATGCTGCCGCCGTTCTGGCTGACCCTGGCAGGCTTCCTGCTGGCTGCGTTGTTCTACCTGTGGAAGCCGGACCTGTCGGGCAAGGCACGCAAGACCTTCGCCCCGGTGGTGTCCGTGCTGGAAAACAAGTACGGCTTCGACAAGCTGTGGATCGATGGCTTTGCCGGTGGCAGCGTCAAGCTGGGCAAGGTCTCGCGCTGGATCGACAGCAACATCGTCGACGGCGTGGTCAATCTCTCGGCACGTGTTGTGGACGTTGCAGCCAGCGTGCTGCGCCGTACCCAATCCGGTTTCCTCTATCACTACGCCTTCGCGATGATCATCGGCCTGATTGCCCTCCTGGGCGTGCTGATGCATTACCTGCGTTGATGACCTGTACGGAATAAGAAGACGTGTCGAACTGGCCTCTACTCAGTGTCCTCATCTGGCTGCCGATCCTCGGCGGTGCCCTGATCCTTGCGATCCGTGATGCGCAGACCGCCCGCTGGGCGTCGCTGGGCGTCGCGGTGCTGACCTTCGTGGCGAGTCTGTCGCTGCTGGGCGGCTACAACCCGGGCATCGACGCGCTGCAGTTCGTCGAGACCCACGCCTGGATCCCGACCTACAACATCGGCTACAACCTGGGCGTGGACGGCATCGCCGTAGCGCTGATCCTGCTCACCACGCTGGTCAGCGTGCTCGCCCTGATCGGCGCCTGGAGCGCGATCGACAAGCGCGTGAACCAGTACGTGGCCGCCTTCCTGATCCTGGAAGGTGTCACCGTCGGCATCTTCGCCGCCACGGACGCGATGCTGTTCTACGTGTTCTTCGAGGCGATGCTGATCCCGATGTTCCTGATCATCGGTGTCTGGGGTGGCCCGCGTCGCATCTACGCCGCACTGAAGTTCTTCCTGTACACCTTCCTCGGCTCGGTGCTGATGCTGGTGGCGCTGATCTACCTGTACATGAAGGGCGGCAGCTTCCAGCTGGCCGACCTCTACGCACTGCAGCTGTCGGGCAAGGAACAGACCTGGATCTTCTTCGCCTTCCTGATCGCGTTCGCGGTCAAGGTGCCGATGTTCCCGGTGCATACTTGGCTGCCGGACGCGCACGTGGAAGCGCCGACCGCCGGTTCGGTGATCCTTGCCGCCATCGCACTGAAGATCGGTGGCTACGGCTTCCTGCGCTTCAACCTGCCGATCGTTCCCGATGCCTCGCAGGAATGGGCATGGCTGGTCATCGCGCTGTCGCTGATCGCAGTGATCTACGTCGGTCTGGTCGCCCTGGTGCAGGACGACATGAAGAAGCTGATCGCCTATTCGTCGATCGCGCACATGGGTTTTGTCACCCTGGGTACCTTCATCGCCCTGTGGCTGGTGCGTGAAGCCGGCAACGTCGATGCGGCCCGCCTGGGCCTGCAGGGCGCCATGGTGCAGATGATCTCGCACGGCTTCGTGTCCGGCGCGATGTTCTCCTGCGTCGGCGTGCTGTACGACCGGATGCACAGCCGCCGCATCGCCGATTACGGCGGCGTGGTCAACGTGATGCCGTGGTTCGCCACGTTCGCCATGCTGTTCTTCATGGCCAACGCCGGCCTGCCGGGCACCAGCGGTTTCGTCGGTGAATTCATGGTCATCCTGTCGGCGTTCCAGCGGAACCCGTGGATCGCCCTGGGCGCAGCCACCACCCTGATCATCGGTGCGGCCTACACCCTGTGGCTGTACAAGCGCATCTTCTTCGGTGAGGTGGCCAACAGCCACGTCGCCGAACTGAAGGACATCAACGGCCGCGAATGGCTGGTGCTGGGCGTGTTCGCCATTGGCGTACTGGCCCTGGGCATCTACCCCAAGCCGCTGACCGACCTGATGGAGCCCTCGATCGCAAAGCTGGCGATGCAGATCGCATCCAGCAAGTTGCTGTAATTCCAGGATTTGATGATGACCACCTCGCCGCTGCTGCCACTGACCGCTGCTGACCTGCCACCGCTCGCTCCCGAGCTGGTGCTGATCGGCAGTGCCTTCGCCCTGATGATCCTCGACCTGTTCGTCAGCGAACGGAACAAGATCGTCACCCACCTGTTCTCGGTCGCCGCACTGGCCGTGGTGCTGTTCATGCTGGCCACCGGCGTGGGCGGGCAGGGGGAGGTCTTCCATGGCATGTTCGTGCGCGATACCGCCGCGGACGTGATGAAGACCGGGATCGTGCTGCTCAGCGGCCTGACCCTGATCTACGGCTGGGGCTACCTGCGCGAGCGCAAGCTGTTCCAGGGCGAGATTCCGGTGCTGATCCTGTTCGGCACCGCCGGCATGATGATCCTGGTGTCCGCCGGCAGCCTGCTGATGGTGTACCTGGGCCTGGAACTGCTGGCCCTGTGCTCCTACGCACTGGTTGCCAGCAACCGTGACAACGGCCTGGCCTCGGAAGCGGCGATGAAGTACATCGTGCTCGGTTCGCTGGCCTCGGGCCTGCTGCTGTACGGCATGTCGCTGATCTACGGCGCCACCGGCAGCCTGCACCTGGACGCCATCCAGGCCGCCATCCCGCACTCGGAAGAGCGCGTGCTGCTGGTCACCGGCGCGGTGTTCATGATTGCCGGCGTTGCCTTCAAGCTGGGTGCCGCACCGTTCCACATGTGGCTGCCCGACGTGTACCAGGGTGCCCCGGCGCCGGTCGCGCTGTTCATCAGCTCGGCGCCGAAGCTGGCCGCTTTCGGCATGGCCTACCGCCTGCTGGAAATGGGCGTGGGCCCGCTGTCCACCGAACTGCAGCTGCTGATCGCCGGCCTGGCCGCGGTCTCGCTGGTGATCGGCAACCTGATGGCCATTGCGCAGAGCAACCTCAAGCGCATGCTGGCGTTCTCCACGGTCTCGCATATCGGCTTCCTGCTGATGGGCATCGCCGGCGGCGGTTCGCAGGGCTATGCGGCCGCGCTGTTCTACGCCCTGGCCTACGCGATCATGTCGACTGCTGCTTTCGGCGCGATCATCGCGCTGTCGCGCGCCGGCTTCGAGGCCGAGAACATCGAGGACTTCAAGGGCCTGAACGCCCGCAACCCGTGGATGGCCGGCCTGGTGCTGTGCATCATGGCGTCGCTGGCAGGCATTCCGCCGTTCCTCGGTTTCTGGACCAAGCTGGCCGTGCTCGGCGCTGCCATCAATGGCGGCCTGCTGTGGCTGGCGATCTTGGGCGTGCTGTGTGCCGTGGTCGGCTGCTTCTACTACCTGCGTGTCATCAAGGTCATGTACTTCGATGAGCCGGTGGGCGAGGCCATGCCGCGCAGCAAGGATCGCGTGCTGGGTGTCGTGCTGGGCGTTAACGCACTGGCATTGCTGGCGCTCGGCCTGGCCTGGAACCCGATCATGGTCTGGTGCCAGCAGGCATTTGCGCATCTTGCATAAAAGTTGACACAAAGCTGCGCGATTCGTGTAATATACGCAGCTTGAGTTGTTACTGCAGCGGTTCAGCCAGAACATCGTTGCGGAGCGCCTCCCTCGCCAGAGTGGGGCAGCGGTTCAAACACTTCCGGTGCGGGGTGGAGCAGTCTGGCAGCTCGTCGGGCTCATAACCCGAAGGTCGCAGGTTCAAATCCTGCCCCCGCTACCAACACATCGAATCGGCGCCAACCAATTCGATGAATGAGGAAAAGCTTGCAGGTTTTGAAGTTATCCCTCATAATTCCGCTTCTGATGCGGGGTGGAGCAGTCTGGCAGCTCGTCGGGCTCATAACCCGAAGGTCGCAGGTTCAAATCCTGCCCCCGCTACCA